>CAYFXH010000134.1:0-11484 GCA_964346905.1 uncultured Desulfobacteraceae bacterium
AAGAGATTCTTCGTCGCCCCTCCGGCGGGACTCCTCAGAATGACATCCGAAAAAGGGGGTTTTCGGATGGACACTAACTCATTGCACAAGGGATTATGTCTCATAATAGTTTGTTTCACAAGAAAGAGAAATCCGCTATAGTGGCATGAAATGAGGTGCAGGCCTGGAAATTGCTAAGAAATGGCCATGAGCAGGAGATGGGGAGAAAAGTTTGCTATCTATCTGATCTCGGAGGACTAGATTGGGATGGTTACATACATGCAAAATAGGGTTGCGCCACATGCATTGGGGCTTCTTGGCTTAACACTCTTTTTCAGTGTTCTGTTGCCGAGCACTGGTGCCCGTGCCACTACCCTCTACGTTTCTGATACCACATTGGAGGCCAACCTGCGGACCGGGACCCAGACGGAACACCGCATCATAGGTTTATTGCAGCCAGGCACGGTGGTAACCCTGGTCCGTGAGGAAGACGGCTGGGCCGAGGTGACCCTAGATGATGGTCGTACCGGTTGGATCCTGAAACGCTATCTTTCCGAGCGTCCGCCCTGGCGTGTGACTGCGGAGAAACTCGCGGCAGAAAATCAGCAACTGCGAAAGCAGCTCAGCGAAATCAGTAGGAAACATCGGGAACTGGCTCAAAAGAACACAGAGCTCAACAAGCAAATGGTTAGCCAGCATACGCAGCTAGAGACGGTGAGCCAGGAGTACCAGGAGTTGAAAAACGCATCGTCGAACTACCTGAATCTCAAGATGGCCTACGAGAATCTCCAGACAGAAGCTCGCCAGGACAAGGCCAAATTGGACGAGGTGCAGAAGGCGTACGGAAAGCTGAAATTGTCCAACAACATCCGTTGGTTTCTCAGTGGTGCCGGTGTTCTGCTTTTGGGCGGACTTTTGGGGTCGAGCATCGCCCGGTTGCGACGGCGCCGCTCAAAAGACTACTACAAATTGTAAAGCTACGCGAAACCATTGGGGATCTTGGCGTCTTCATCATTGAATCGCCAGTTCATAACATCCGCCCAGAATGGTAGAAGGGATAAGAAGATCAAGACAACAAGGTTGGCCGATGGCAAGAACTGGAGAACCTGCACATCCACACACCACTCCGACTAAAATGTCCTGAATCTGTTACCGGGTACTAGCTTACACGTTCTAATAGATAATCGACGAGGGGATCATAGGAAGATTCTTGTTGGAATTGACCGAGATTTCACATACCAGCTACCGTTTCGGTTATTGGAACACCTCCCACCGTCAGCACGATCTCAATTGCTATAACGCATAGCAGAACTCTTTTCTTGACTCAGCACCCATGGAGTGTCATGGAGGGATTGGAGAGGGGTCGGTCAAGGACGTCTCTCTTTTTCGTAGGTCGCGACTCAAAAAAACATGGTATATTGGTAGGCAATTATTGGTGTGAATACATCGACAAAACAGTGCTCCGGTTCCGGCTAACTCTTTTCCTTCCTTGCAGAAGGCGAGGTTTCAGGTAAGGTGTTATGAAAAAGCTATCTTTAAAAACACAATTTAGATTAGGGGCTGGTCTTATTCTCTTTTTGTTCTGCCTGGGCGCGGCGGTATTGGTCTACAAATATCAGAAAAAGCACGTTGAGGAGACTATTTATAAGGAAACCGAATTCTATATAGCTGCAGTTGACGCGACACGAACGTATATAAAAGATGTGCTCAGGCCGAAGATGTACGAGATACTCCCTGAAGAAGAATTTGTGGTGGAGGGCATGTCCACCTCTTTTGTGGGACGCGAGGTAATGAAAAGAGTCCATGATCGTTTTCCGGAATTCAGCTACAAGAGGGCCAGCACAAATGCCATGAATCCAATCAACAAAGCTGACGAATTCGAATCTAAAATGGTGAACTGGTTTAAAGATGATTCCAATCGGCGTGAGTGGTCAGGCGTCATTCAAAAAGACGGAAGGGCGTATTACAGTCGTCTTAGGGCCATATATGCTGAACCCGGGTGTCTGCGATGCCACGGGGACCCGAGAGAAGCTCCAAAGGCCCTTTTGCAGAGATACAACCCCAGGGAAGGAGGCTTTGGCTATCGGGTTGGGGAAGTTGTAGCCGTAGACACCATATATATTCCAGTTGATAGCGCCTTTGAGAGAATAGAAAAACAGACGTGGCTGACCTTTTTTTCTGCGATCGGACTTCTCCTTACCTTGACCATGCTCTTCTACGCTCTTTTCAACCATGTGGTCATCTCTAGACTGCAGAGATTACTCTCCACCTTTCAAGGTCTTCTCAACACCGACGGAAATCCTGAGAACCTGGAGCCACGCTCTCAGGACTATTCGGCGGACGAAATCGGACAACTCACTGCAGCTTTTGAAAATGTGGCCACAGATCTCAAGAGAACGCATGAGGAGTTGAGCGAATCAGAATCGAAATTCCGAAGGTTATTTGAGGCATCTCGAGATGCAATCTTAATCTGGAATTTGGACAAAAAAATAATGGATATCAATGAAGCTGGAGTGCAAATGTTTGAATTCAAGGACAGAGCCGAGGCTCTCTCGATTGAGACCATTAACCAGCTATTTTGGGATGGTCGGGACTGCGATGGTCTCCTGGAACCTATACAACAGAAGGGATTTGTTCAGGAGGCTGAACTCTCCATGGTCAACTGCTCAGGTAAACGGCTGGATGTTCTGGTTACAGCAAATCTTCGGCTTGACGAAAGCGGTAATCCCAACGGCTTCGATGGTGTATTGCGAGACGTAACCGAGAGAAAAGAAATGGAAAAATGCCTCGCTCAAACAGAAAAAATGGCATCACTGGGACAGCTGGCTGCCGGTGTCGCTCATGAAATCAATAATCCGCTGAGCGTAATCAAATGCTACTCCAACCTTATAAAAAATAGCGTGGAGAAGGGATCTCAGCTCAGCACCGATGCAGAAGTCATTGAAAAGCATACCCAGAGTTGTAAGAAGATCGTTGAAGGGTTGCTAAATTTTGCTCGGGTTACGGAGACGAAGATAGCGAAGGCCGAGATACATGTGGGTTTAGAAGAGGTGCTATCGATTCTGGAAGAACACCTGTGGGAAGCGCAGATATCCCTCCGGCGCAACTATGCCAACAATGTTCCTCAGACCACCATCGACACCGAGAAGATGAAGCAGGTGTATATGAATCTGCTTATGAACGCCAGACAGGCAACGAGTGGCTCAGGTGAGATAACCATAACCACAACATTCCACCAGGAGGAGAACAACGTCCTGATCACAATTGCAGATACCGGTTGTGGGATACCCCCAGACAAAATGGGCGAGATCTTTGATCCCTTCTTCACCACCAAGAAGATCGGTACAGGCACCGGCTTGGGACTGTCAATTAGCTACGGGATAGTCAAGGATCATGGCGGGGAGATGTTGGTGGAAAGTTCCCCTGGCAAAGGGAGCGAATTCACAGTTGTCCTGCCGGTAAAGTAAATAATACCCTGCCCAGATTATAATAATGGCAGGGTTTAAGGAAAAAAGTAAATGCTCCCATTTAGCTGAAAGGAATGAGGCATGAAAGATCGCATACTCATTGTGGATGATGAGATCGACTTACTCAATGGCTTGCAGCGCATTGTCACCAGAGATATAGACTGCAAAGCCTTGATTGCGGATAACGGAAAGGGTGCCTTGGAGGTTCTCAGGAAGGAATCCATAGACGTTCTCCTGGCTGATGTCCGCATGCCAGATATGGATGGGATGGCCCTTTTGCAAGAGACGAGAAAGATCGACCCGGCCATTACCGTGATCTTGATGACGGCTTACGGCACTATTGAATTGGCCGTTCAGGCCATTAAGGATGGAGCCTACGATTTCATCCGAAAACCTTTTGAAGAAGACCAGATGATCCGGTTGCTGAAGCGAGGGTTGGAGCGGAACCGTTTGGTGCGTGAAAATGCTAGGCTTTTTAAACGGGTTTGCGAGATTGCTCCTTTCCAAAACATGATAGGAAAGACCGCAAGAATGCAAAAGGTCTTTGACAGCATGCAAATGCTCGCCCGAACCGATGTAACAGTCCTCTTACTCGGCGAGAGCGGAACCGGGAAAGAGCTCTCAGCACGAGGCATTCACGCACTCAGCAAAAGGCGTCATCGCTCTATGGTTACTGTGAATTGCCCTGCCCTTCCCGAAAATATCCTGGAAAGTGAACTCTTCGGCTATCGTAAGGGAGCCTTTACCAATGCAACTTCAGACAAGAAGGGTCTTTTTGAAGAAGCCGACGGCAGCACTATTTTTCTTGATGAAATCGGAGACTTATCCCTCGCCTTACAGACAAAACTCCTGCGGGTCCTTCAAGAAAAGGAGATCAAACCCCTTGGAGAGAGCAAATCATATACTGTCGATGTTCGCATCATAGCATCCACAAACCAAGACCTGAAAAAGAAAATGAAAACCAGACGCTTTCGCGAGGACCTGTATTATCGCCTGAATGTAGCTACATTGACAATGCCACCACTGCGTGAAATAAAAGAAGATATCCCCCTTCTGGTGGAACATTTTCTTAAAAAATCAGCGTGTGAATTGGGAGTCCCCCAGAAAAAAATCACTCCTGAAGCCGTGAACTATCTCCTCGCGCAGGATTGGCACGGCAATATCAGAGAACTGGAAAATACCATACAGGGCATCGCTGCGATGGCTCCGGGACCAACGATTGAGGTGGAGAATCTTCCGTTTCCTGAACCTCCCAGAAGCTTTCCGGTTGTGGATTTGGACTTTTCGCAACCCTACAAAGTCCTAAAAGACAGGGTCTTAGAAGAATATAGCACCAGATATTTCACTCACCTCTTAAAGAAAACCTCCGGTAACGTCACCCATGCAGCCCAGATAAGCGGAATCAAACGTCAATCCCTGCAAAAGATTATCACACGGTATAAAATCGACCCAAAAAGATTTCGATCCTAGGATCGATGAGTGGTCCACACTCTCCCGTTTGCCCTTTTGGGGCGTCACTGTCACCTCAAGTTTACAGTTTTGCGATTGCTTCCTTCTCTCTCATAGCCGGCCTAGAGTTACCAGTAATTCTGCGAGGTACAATTTACAACCACAGGTATGGATGCTAACTACGGTTTGCACTTGGCTTCCACTTGTTCGAAAACAACTATTTAAAAATGATATATTTTCAATTAGTTATTGAGCAAAACGTCTTGGCAAGGTTCTTGCGCAGGGCTGGAAATACCGGTAGAGCAGCAGGAAAGAATACGAGAAACTTCCCAACAAAAAGGGAGCGATTCCGAACACTTTCTTACCGTTGTGACCCACCGAGGTTTACGGAAACATGGCGACATTCCTTTGCAAGGGTATGTCTGAAACGCGAAAAGTACGTTTCCTTACCTGAAAATGGATGAAGGTTTCTAAGCATCGAGAAAACGGGAAAGGGATAAAGGGGGCGTTCTCGATGGTAGGCGGCAAGAAAAAGAGGTAATACGAAAGAAAGTAAGTTTTAGCCGGTTTTAGTCTTGACAGAACCTCTGTAACGGGTCTAACCTAAAATTATCGGTGGTTTATGTCGAACTCGTTGCTATTTACTGGATTGCGCGCATGAAACTCTTGCTACTCCCACTGCCGTTGCCCGCCAATTCCAGCGCCTGTTCTGGCTTACTCATCTCTTTATATCCCCGTCGCAGATTAGCATTCGGTCTCGCCAATCAAACTCTCAGGAAGGATGATACAGGGACGACACCGCAACCATGAGGTTGGCATTGCGACAACAGTATTCATTCGCGTGAACTACTTCTGCAGAAATTGACTGCATGATCCAGAATGAAGCTCAATACAGAAAGGAGGTGAATAACAATCAAAAAGAATCTTATTGAGTCAACTGAAAGGAGGTGAATCCAATGAACAACGAGAAAAAGGGAATTGACTTTTCATCTTTGTGGCGAACTGAGGATTGGTGGGCCTGTTGGATCGGCTTTTTAATCCTGTTGCTGGCCATCATCGGGGTGCTTCCACACACACCGAAAATTGGTAAATGGACAAGCCTGGCAAACCTCTCAAAAGCCTTTCCCAAAGGGATCGGCACCCTCTGGACCACGCTCGGTATGATCGCCTTCACCGGTATAACGACCTGGATTGCTGCGGCCTTCATGAAGTTGGATACCCGCCGCTACATCCCTGGCTTTCTTGTGCTCTACGCTTTGACTTTTATATCCATGGTCATAGCCAAGCAAACCTTTATCTCGAAATGGGGAATCTCCTATGTCCTCTGGGCCCTGGCCTTCGGGTTGATTATCAGCAACTTCTTTAAAGTGCCACAAATTCTCAAGGCTGCGGGTCAGACGGAGTTCTTTGTGAAAATCGGCCTGGTTTGCATGGGAGCGACGATTTTCTTCTCAGTGGTCCTGAAGGCTGGTTTCATCGGCGTAGTTCAAGCCCTTCTGGTGGCGACGGCAGTCTGGTTTGGGACCTACTTTATTTGCAGGAAATTCAAGGTCTCAGAACGGTTCAGTTCCATCATCGCAACTGCAAATGCCATCTGCGGGGTTTCGGCAACCATTGCAGCCGGTGGAGCGGTGCAGGGAGATCCTAAGGAAGTGAGCTACATGGTTGCCTGGGTGATGGTCTGTGCGGTGGTATTGATTCTGGTGATGCCACCTATTGCCATATGGCTGGAGCTCCCGAATAATATGGCTGGTGCCTGGGTCGGTGGCGTTATTGACAACACCGGTGCGGTGATAGCCGCAGGGGAGGTAATTAAGGGCAAGGCCGCGGTGGATGCCGCTGCCATGGTCAAGATGGCCCAGAATGTTCTCATCGGCCTGGTGGCCTTCTTAATGGCGCTCTGGGCCACCATAGTTCTCGAGCGCAGGGAGGCAGTCACTGCTGAGAGGCCTTCGGTTATGGAAGTCTGGTACCGCTTCCCCAAGTTCGTCTTGGGGTTCATATTGGCCTCGATGATCGTCTCCTTTCTGGTGGAGCCTGCTATGGGTGCCAAGGCAGCCAAGGCAGTAGGCAAGGCGTGCAAGAGTTATCGCAGCTGGTTTTTCGCCCTGTGTTTCGTTGCCATCGGCCTTGAGACCGATTTCAAGGAGTTGATTTCCGTCGGCGGCGGCAGGCCGGCAATCGCCTACTGGCTCTCCCAGACGGCGAACGCCTTCTGGACCCTGTTTATTGCGTGGATTCTCTGGTCTGGGACGTTCTTTCCTGCAGTTATCCCGCCAGACTTTTAGTCACAAGAGCAAGGGAAGGAGTTCTCCAAAGGAACTCCTTCCCTTTCCCTATTGCAATGGCCGTAACGTTTATTTTCCATGTACCTGGTTTACGATCTTCACCTTTGGGGAGAGAAAAGCCTTAGGGAATCCAGCACTGTGTTATGATCGGTCATGGGAGCTAAGCCATGTGCGAGTAAGACAGGAAAGCACTGGCTGCATGTTGAGCTGGAAGCACCGATTTTCAACTGAATTGAGACTGTTCAATATTTATTGAATTAGATATATCAACTAGTTCAAGCACTATGTTGTAGCTAGTATCCATCCGGAAACCTTGTTTTCGGATGTCATTCTGAGGAGCAAAGCGACGAAGAATCCCGTGGTCACAGGAGGCGGCAGAGATTCTTCGCTGAGTTTATCCTGAGCCTGTCGAAGGGCTCAGAATGACAAAGGGCAGTTTCCGGATGGGTACTAGCTACAACATAGTGCTTGAACTAGTTGATATATCTAATTTAATAAATATTCAACAGTCTCAATTTATATATGTCTTCACAGGTGGTAGTTTGCTTGCTGCTCTTCATTGATGCATGGAGTGGTGTTTGTTCGACTTGCTCCATGTTTCAGGGAAATCAGCACGCAGCGAGAAGGGGTTGCACAAACTATCCTGCAGACAAGGAGGAGAAGGTGTCGAAAACCGAAAAGAATTTAACAGAAGCATTTGCGGGTGAGTCCCAGGCCAACCGAAAGTACCTTGCCTATGCCCGACGAGCTGCAGATGAAAATCTGGAAGGTATCTGCAAACTTTTTCTGGCAGTGGCCGAGTCGGAAGCCATCCATGCCCGCAAGCATTTGAGTTATCTGAAAGGTATCAAGAGCACCAAGGAGAACGTGCTAGATGCTCTGGAAGGTGAAACCCATGAGTTTAAGAATATGTACCCTCAGATGATCGAAGATGCTAAAGAAGAGGGTGAGCGAGGGGCAGAGATCAGTTTTAGGTATGCCAATGAGTCCGAAAAAGCGCACGCGGAACTCTTCAGCCAAGCTCTAACGGAGATGGATACGTTCCCAGTTCAGGAATACTATATCTGCAAAGCGTGCGGCTACACTGCTGCCAAGGAGCCCCCCGACACATGTCCAGTCTGCGGTTCGAAAACAAAGGCCTTCTTTCGAGTTGAGTAGAAACGGATGGTATCCGATTGCCGCCCAGAGGGAGTTCCGCCCGGGCAAAGAGTGTCTCATCCCGAGCCTTCCCTCAGCCCTCCAGCACACCCTCGTACTCCATCGCCTCATCGCCCGTTTTATGGTGGGGGACTATCAGTCAGGAGATCAACCATAGTTGCGGTTCAAGCGGATCCTTGCAGGGTCAACTGCACGCCGGCTTCAGGTGAACGTGGTTGTTACTTCTCTAGCAAATCTATCATTACGTTGACATCGGTTGTGGGCAGTTTGCAGGTATAATCCTCACAGACATAAGCCGTCGCTTTGCCATCAAGCATAGAGACGCTCGCAATGAAGGGTAGATATTTCGCAAGTTGTTTCTGCGCCCTGCCTCCATCCGCCAGCAAAATGATTTTGTTGGGCAAAAACCGGTCATACACTGCTCGCAGCATCTTTTTCGTATCTGCAGCATCAGCCTTGCCGGCAATAATAATCTGTTTCGGTTTTTTGAGTTGGAAATCAAGGGCTACGAGCATTTGCGGCATACCCATGGGATATTTCTGCAGCGGGTCAGCAAAAGTCGAGATTGTTTTCACTCCCTTTTGCTGGTATTTCTCGTTCCCTATCATTTGGGCAAGACGCAGCAAGTTAAGCGCTGCCACCGAGTTTCCGGTGGGCTGAGCGCCCTCGTAATCTTCTTTCATCCGCAGCAACACGGTTCTATCATTCCCTGAGGTATCGAAAAATCCAGCACCGTTTGCATCCCCAAAAAGCTCAATCTGCTTTTGGGTTAGGTCAATGGCATACATCAACCACCTGATGTTCAATGACGCCTCATACAGGTCTAGAAGGCCCTGAACGAGAAAGGCATAGTCATTGAGATAGGCTTCAAGTCCTGCTGAGCCGTCGCGGTAACGGCGTAACAGGACTTTTTGGTTGGGATCATACAGGTTCGCAGTTATGAAAGCCGCAGCGAGCTCTGCGGCCCGGAGATAGCGCGGTTCGTTGAGCACCTGATAGCCGCGCGCGAATGCACCAATCATCAAGCCATTCCATGAGGTGATAACCTTATCGTCAAGATGGGGACGAGGCCGTCTCGCACGCAGGTGAAACAGTCTCTGACGTGCATCAGCCAACACCTTCTGAACTGCGGTGGAAGATCTGCCGAAGTGTTTGGCGGTGTCATCTATGGAGTGCGCAACATAGAGAATGTTTTTTCCGGAAAATTCTCCCTGTGGATCAGAGAGCGCATTGCCCTCCTCTGTGACGCCGTAATAATACGTAAAAAGTTTGCCAGTGCTAGCGACAAGCATTTCGAAAATTTCATCTTTGCTGAAGAGATAAAACGCCCCTTCACCACGTTTCTCTGGATTTTCCGGAAGTGGGCTATCGGCATCTTCTGCTGAATAGAAGCCACCCTGCGGACCGGTCATGTCGCGCAATACATAATCAAGGATGGCTCGGGCGATCTGGGCGTACAATGGGTCTCTAGTAATTTGATAGGCCTCCAGGTACGACACCGCAAGCTGCGCTTGATCGTACAACATCTTCTCGAAATGTGGCACGCGCCACTGGCCATCCACTGAGTAGCGATGAAACCCCCCGCCGAGATGGTCGTGGATGCCACCTTCAGCCATTTTACGCAGCGTTGTCAGGGTCATCTCCAGCGCCTTCTTCTCCCCGCTGCGATGGTAGTAACGAAGGAGAAAGTTGAAGGTAACAGGCCGAGGGAATTTCGGAGCATTTCCAAACCCACCAAATGTTTTGTCGTAACCTAGGGCAGTTTGATCGTATGCTTTTTGCAGCAAGCTTTTGGTGAGGGTGGCATCGGATGTTTGCACTACGGTACGTTGCTGGAGATAGGCGGTGATTTGATTGGCGGATTCCAGTATCTTCTGACGCTCTTTCACCCATGCCTGGTGGATCGCTTCCAGCAAGTCAGGAAAAGCGGGCAGTCCATACCGGGATTCTGGTGGAAAATACGTCCCGGCGTAAAATGGCTTCAGATCATGCGTCAGGAACACCGACATTGGCCAGCCGCCGCTGCCTGTGAGTGCCTGCACAGCCGCCATATACACCCGATCCAAATCCGGTCGCTCCTCTCGGTCGACTTTAATGCTGACAAAGTATTGGTTTAAGACGGCGGCTATCTCTGGGTTCGCAAATGACTCCTGTCCCATCACATGGCACCAATGACAGGTGGAGTAGCCAATAGAGAGAAAAATTGGCTTGTCCTCTTTCCTTGCTTGCGCCAAAGCTTCTTCCCCCCACGGAAACCAATCCACTGGGTCGAAGGCGTGTTGCAGAAGATAGGGGCTTTTCTCATGGATCAGCCGATTGGGCTTTTTCCCTTTAGCCAATTGGCGGGCGACAAAATCTGCGGCGGTGTTACCGTCGGTGGAAGCATTGTGTGGAAGCTTGGGTGTTTCGGTTTGTTTTGAGATTTTCCCTTGGCTTGCTGCTTCTGTAGGTCCCAGTGTTGGCAGCACCAGGGCTATCACAACCGGTAGCAGCAATACAAGCCAGGTAGCTTTGCATCTGGTTAGATTCGGTCTCATAGCCTCCCCCATCTCGAAAAGTCAGGCAGTTACAGCCCGTCTCGTTCACTTGGTGACATGGTACCTTGGCATACCGACTAGTATAACCGTATCAATAGAGTAAGGCACGGGTTCAGCCGGTGAAAATTACCTCTCTTCTCCCTTTTCCGTTTCGTTTTTCCCTGTCTTCTGTAGGGATTTGATCTTTTGGCCCACTGGATTCTGGCCTTTTGACAAAATGTGGTGATTTAACAACAGTGATAGGCAATGGCAATATTGATAAGTGTTTGTTTTATCGCTGTTTTTTCGGATTCTTATGTGTTGGCATCACTCCTGCACAACCAAAAAAACCGAACCATCTGAAGCAGGAGGTGTGGGATGATTTCAGCAATTAGTATTCTGTGCGTCATTGCAATCGTTCTGACGCTGGTGTTGATTTTGAAGCTCATATTCTCATTTCACGGACAAGATGGAATGATCGAGATAGACATTCGTGAAAATGGGAAAAGAGGACCACTATAACGTTACCTCACCCAACTAACCTGTAGGGAAACAGTAGGCCCGTGGTGGGCCGATCTTCCCAAAACAAAAGTGGCGCCTGTGGGCGCCACTTTTTTGTCGTGAGTT
>CAYFXH010000135.1:0-11394 GCA_964346905.1 uncultured Desulfobacteraceae bacterium
AACCAAGAGACTGGAGCATTGGAATAATACATCTCTGAATAGCTGGATTTCTGCAACCATTACCTTCAGGTGAACCTAGGAAACCCGGTCCCTTTCCGCATAGCGGGTTCTTTGCTGGGCAGGGATTCCGTACCTGACCGCTAGGGCAAGGTGGTAAAGCTGTGTACGGTGTCCCCGTCGAGGAAACATTGACGGAAGGGCCAGGATTTCCTATGGTAGAGGTCATGCGGTCAAACGGTTGTAAGCTAAGATAGCAGAGGAGTGAACGATGCGGTTGCGCCACCTGAGTTTGGAGGACTGGCAGCTTTTGGCTGAAAATTTTGTCAAGCCCTATCATCAGGATTATCATGCAATGTATAGTAGTATTCTGGGGGGCGTGGTCACTCATCCTTTTCTCATGACCATCCCACTGGACGATCACATGGTTCACCGTGGGGATGGCATTTTCGAGGCATTCAAATGTGTGGATGGTAATATTTACAACCTACAAGGGCATCTGGAACGTTTGGAGCGTTCAGCTCGGGCGGTGCACCTGAAGCTGCCGGTCACCCGAGAGCAAATTGCCGATCTGGTGGTGGGAACAATACAGATTGCCGAAACCCGTGACTGCTTGATCAGATTATTCGTCTCCCGCGGTCCAGGAGGCTTTACGACTAATCCTTACGAGTGCCCGTCCTCTCAGCTCTATATTGTGGTATGTGGCCCCAGCGTGCCGCCGGAAGAACACTTTACCCTAGGTGTGGCTATCAAGAGCAGCAACATTCCAGTAAAGAAGTCCTACTTTGCAAACATCAAAAGCTGCAATTACCTCCCGAATGTACTCATGAAAAAGGAAGCGGTGGATGCGGGGGTACAGTATACGATCTCCATGGACGAGAACGGCTTTCTAGGAGAAGGATCCACCGAAAACATCGGTTTGGTTACGCCAGACCTGACCCTGAAGTTTCCCCGGTTTAGCAGGATTCTCAAGGGGACTACCGTAACTCGGGTAGCAGAGCTGGCTGAGTCCCTGGTGGCAGAAGGCCAACTTAAGCAAGTGATTTTTGAAGACATCACCCTGAATGAGGCCTACAGCGGAGCCGAAATTCTGCTTTTCGGCACCACCTTTGACATCCTGCCTGCGGTGGTATTTGATGGTCACCCCATTGGTTCCGGAAGTCCCGGGAGGATTTACCATTTGCTGACTGAGCTGTTACAACGGGACATTCTCAAAAACGTTGCTCTCCACACCGCTGTGTTTGATGACACCTAGCGCATCTATCAACAGATAGGGGACAGGAGGCAGGGGGCAGGAGGCAGGGGGCAGGAGGCAGGAGGCAGCGGGCAGGAGGCAGCCCTTCGACCCTTCGACCTGCTCAGGGCAGGCAAGCTCAGGGCAAGCGGGTGGCCAGCAGTAACGGATTTTGGCTTTGGAATAAATTCGGCTCCGCGGTTTGCGTAACAGATTGACAAGGACAGGATGCTGGTATAGAAGGGGCGATAACTCCAAAAGGTGAGCCAGGTGCGGTCATGGATGAGATGAGAAATATCGTTGATTGTAGCTTTGTGGACAGCATCGAGGCAATGCAGCGATGCCGGGAGCACAACCAGGAGTCGTTGATCCGGGCTGCCACAATTATTGTGGACGCTTTTAATAATGAAAACAAGCTGATGATTTTTGGCAACGGCGGCTCTGCTGCAGATGCGCAGCACATTGCGGCTGAATTTGTAAACCGCTTCATGATCGAACGCCCACCGCTGCCAGCTATGGCATTAACCACTGATACGTCTATTCTCACGAGTGTGAGCAACGACTACACTTTTGATGACATCTTCAGCAAACAAGTGAAGGCGCTGGGGATGGAAGGCGATGTGGCCTGGGGATTAAGCACGGGTGGAACTTCTGCCAACGTTCTGGAAGCGTTGGCATTGGCCAGGGATCGGGGGCTATGGACCATTGGCATGACCGGCTCCACCGCTGGTCAAATGGCAGAAGTGGCGCAGGTGTTACTCACGGTGAATGCCAACACCCCCGCCCATGTTCAAGAGTGCCACATCACCATGGCCCATATTATTTGCGAACTGGTTGATTACCAGCTTTTTCAAAGGCTTTCATCTCCATGAGTCAAGATCGACCTGAGATCAAGCCAATCTCCCTGGAGGGGGTACGCACCGGTCGTCTCAACGAACGTGACAGCAAAGTTTCGCTGACAATAAGTGGACGGGCTTGGGAGAAGGGGCAAACGCTGAACGAATTTATGGAGAGGCTTCCCCGCATTTTGGGGGCAGCTGATTTGCGGGAAGTGGTACGCAGGATCTGTAATGCCGTGGAGCAGAAGCGGCCGGTACTTCTTGGCATGGGAGCCCACCCCATTAAGGTGGGGCTGAGTCCCATTATCATCGATCTCATGGAAAGGGGTATTTTTGGCGGTGTGGCCATGAACGGGGCCGGGATCATCCACGATGCCGAGTTGGCCCTGGTGGGGAGGACCTCCGAGGATGTGGCTACAACGCTTGCAGACGGCAGCTTTGGGATGAGCAGTGAGACTGCTGATTTCCTAAACAGGGCCATAGCTCAAGAGGGGCAACCGGATCTGGGGCTTGGTGCGGCAGTGGGTCAGGCGCTCCTGCGGGCTGACGCCCCTTACGTGCAGCACAGTCTCCTCGCTGCAGGTGCCAGACTCGGTGTGCCAGTCACAGTGCATGTTGCCTTGGGTACCGATACTATTCACGTTCACCCGAGCGTGGATCCAGCGGCCACCGGTGCCGCCACCCACCTGGATTTTCGAATTTTTGCCGGGCTGGTGGCTTCTCTGGAACATGGTGTCTACCTGAACCTGGGTTCAGCAGTGCTGTTGCCGGAAGTTTTTCTTAAGGCGCTCACCCTTGTGCGGAATCTTGGACACCACGTACGAAATTTCACCACGGTTAACATGGATTTCAACCGACACTACCGCCCTCTGATGAATGTAGTGGAGCGACCGACCCAAGCAGGTGGCAAAGGTTTTGAGCTCATCGGACACCATGAGATCATGTTGCCGCTGTTGGCAGCAGCAGTTCTTGAGTCACTGGATTAAGCATCGCGTATTTCAGCGAGAGGTGAGATTGGGCCCTTCGAAAGGACCTGTCGACGAGACCTGTCGAAGTCCTCAGGTGGAGTCACTCGGGGCAAACTCCAGGTGCGAGAAGAAACTAAACACTTAGTGAAACAGATGTTTGTTTTTTGCCCATCTCGTTCGTCTCTCAGCATAGAGTACAGCCACAGACCTAGGTGGGGGGAATGAGGAAAATTCTGATAAAGGCTGGAGATGTCGAAGCCAAGGCAGAGCTGAATGACTCAGCGACGGCGAAAGCCATCTGGCAGTCGTTGCCTCTGGAAGGTGCGGTAAATACCTGGGGAGAAGAGATCTATTTCCGCATTCCGGTGTCGCAAGATCTGGAACCAGATGCCAAAGAAACGGTAGAGCTGGGAGATTTGGGCTACTGGCCCCAGGGCGAGGCGTTTTGTGTGTTCTTCGGTGCGACACCTATCAGCGGGCCTGGGGAAATTCGGCCGGCCAGCAGTGTGAACATAGTTGGCCGACTTCTGGATGATCCCAGTCAGTTTCTGTCTGTTACTGCCGGTACACCCATAATGATAGAACCGGCTGAGCCTTCAGACGAGAGAGGGGTCAGCTAGCGATGGAAGACAAGAGAGTCTGTCCGATACCGTGCAGACGGCTTGGTAAAAAGTTCATTTGTTTATTTCAGGCGGACTTACGGCGTCGTCCATTGCATGGTTGTTTGCACGATCATCAATTCTGAGCAACAGATCAGCGGCCTGCGGTGAGTGGTCAGTTGTCAGTAGTGGGTCGTGCTGATATGATGGAATGTGGGGTAGAGGTAAAGCGTTCGTAGGTGCGTTTATTGCTGCCGTAATACATTTTTGTTTATGAGCTTCAACGAATCGGCAGCAACGAGCGACTGACGCGATAGGAGAAGTTGATGCCTATTTATGAGTATTACTGCGACAGTTGTGACTGTCAGTTCGAAACTCTGGTGTTTCGTTCCTCGGACCCTGTGGCCTGCCCCACATGCGATACAGAAAACGTGCAACGTGTTCTCTCCGTATTCGGTTTCAAGAGCGGCGGAGATAAGGGTGCAGCCAGCAGCAGGATGGGCAGTGGGGCCAGCGGCTGCAGTGGCTGTGCGGCCACCAATTGCAGCAGCTGTGGCTAGTTGTCAAGGGTTGGCACTATTTCAATGAGCGAGCGGAAACAGCTACGTATCGGCACCCGCGGCAGCGCTTTAGCCCTGTGGCAAGCCGAATGGGTAAGATCCCAATTGCTGGCGTCACACCAGGAACTCGCCATAGAACTGGTGCCCATCAAGACAACTGGCGACAAGATTCTTGACGTACCCCTGGCGAAGGTGGGCGGAAAGGGTCTTTTTGTCAAAGAAATCGAGGAAGCCCTCTTGAATGACCGGGCAGACCTGGCCGTACACAGCGTTAAGGACATGCCCGCCGAGCTTCCCCCAAAACTGCAACTGGCTGTTATGCCTCCCAGAGAAGATCCGCGTGATGCGCTCATCAGCAGGAACGGCACAGGGCTGGCGCAGTTGCCGCGGGGGGCACGGGTGGGCACCAGCAGCCTGAGGCGAGCAGCTCAGCTTCTTCACCTACGGCCCGACCTCCGCATTGAAACGTTGAGGGGTAATGTGGACACCCGGTTGCGCAAGCTCGAAAGCGAGGGTTTCGATGCCATCGTCCTGGCCGCCGCCGGCCTGAAACGGATGGACTTGAGCCATGTGATCTCTGAATACTTGGAGCCGGATCAGATTCTACCAGCGGTGGGACAGGGGGCTTTGGGCGTAGAGACCAGAATTGCTGATGATTTCACCAACGCAATGGTGGCAAGCCTTGCCCACCAGCGGACAATGATAACCGTGGGGGCGGAGCGTGCTTTCCTGAAACGCTTAGAAGGGGGCTGTCAGGTACCCATTGGCGCTCACGCCACCCTGGATGGGGAGGAACTCATCCTGACTGGAATGGTGGCCGATCTAGAGGGTCTCCGCTTGATCCGCAAGGAACAGCGGGGAGAACCCCAGCATGCGGAGGCAATCGGAGAAAGGTTGGCGGCTGAAGTTTTGGAGTCAGGCGGGGCCGAGATTCTTGCAGAGATTTATGGAAGTCAGTAGCTTGACGAAACCTCTGTAACTAGTTGCTTTGGTCAAGAAAGGGTTAGCGAACATTGGAATCACAGCGAGGGAAGGTATACTTGATTGGGGCCGGACCTGGTGATCCGGCCCTTGCCACTTTAAAGGCAGTAGAGTGTCTTCGTCAGGCGGAGGTGATCATTTATGACTACCTGGCCAACGAAAAACTTCTCGAGTTCGCACCCGCCGAAGCGGAGCGGATCTACGTGGGTAAAAAGGCGGGGGACCACGCCATGAGCCAGGAGCAAATTAATGCTTTACTGGTGGATAAAGGGGGCAAGGGAGTGGTGGTTAGGCTCAAAGGGGGAGATCCCTTCATCTTTGGTCGCGGCGGCGAAGAAGCTCTTGCCCTAGAAGAGGCGGGTATCGAATTTGAAGTAGTACCCGGGGTGACGTCGGCGGTTGCGGTCCCGGCGTATGCTGGTATTCCCCTGACCCACAGAGGTTTAGCCTCCTCGGTGGCTTTTGTAACGGGACACGAGATGGCAGGAAAGGAAAGCTCTGCCATTCACTGGGACAAACTGGCGACCGGGGTGGGGACGCTGGTTTTCCTGATGGGGGTGAAGAACCTGGACCATATTGCCTCACAGCTGATAACGCACGGCAGGGCAGAAGAGACGCCGGTTGCGGTCATCCGCTGGGGCACCGGTGCCGAGCAACACACGGTGACAGGGACGCTCGGCAACATTTCCCGTGTTGCCGAAGATGCTGGGATAACGCCGCCCGCCATCATCGTAGTGGGAGAAGTGGTGGGGTTGCGCCGACAGCTCAACTGGTTTGAGGAGCGGCCATTGTTTGGCAAAACGGTAGTGGTCACTCGGGCGAGGGAACAAGCCAGTGATTTTCTGGTTTTGTTGGAGGAAAAGGGTGCCAAGTGTCTGGAGTTTCCCACTATTGAGGTAGTAGCCCCCAGCAGTTGGGTATCGCTGGATAGTGCCATTGAACGGCTAGAAGATTATGACTGGGTGGTCTTTACCAGCATCAATGGTGTGCGCTTCTTTTTTCAGCGTCTGGAAGAGCAGGGCGAGGATGTGCGTGCTCTTCGCGGACTTAAAATTGGCGCCATAGGGCCCAAAACTGCAGCAGGCCTCGCGGAGCGAGGCCTGCGACTTGACCTTGTACCGTCTGAGTATCGAGCCGAGGCGGTGATTGATGCACTGGGCGAAAAGGAAGTTCGCGGAAAAAAGTTCTTGCTGCCGAGGGCTGCCAAAGCGCGGGAGATCCTTCCGGAAAAACTGGCGGAGATGGGCGGGCACGTGGATGTGGTGCCAGCCTACGAGACTATCCGTCCTCCTGGAAAGTCCGAAGAGGTTCGCCATCTTTTGCGAAATGGCGGTATTGCCTGCATTACATTTACCAGTTCTTCCACGGTGGAAAATTTCGCCGCCATGTTTCCGGGTGAAGATCTGCCATCCCTCGTGGGTGATGCTGCCGTTGCCTGCATCGGGCCCATCACGGCAGAGACCGCACGTCGGCATGGACTAAAGGTGGACATTATCCCAGCAGAGTATACTATCGAGGCGCTAACAGCCGAGATTGAGGCACACTTCAGCCACTATTAGATGGTTGAACCAAATATTCCATCATTACATCATTCCAAACTGGAAACCCGCTCAAAGGGCGGTACGTTCATCGCGCAGTAATTTCCTTCATAAAACTTTAGGTACTGTAGTGCATTTTGGCTCACTTTCGGTACGGAACGCGATTCTGCCATGACAACTAGACGGATAGATTATGTGCGTGAACTCAATAGCGTGCAGTACCAGGCGGTCACCGCAGGTGATGGTCCACTATTGGTTGTGGCCGGTGCGGGAAGCGGCAAGACACGAACCCTGGTCTATCGGGTTGCCTGGTTAGTCGAGCAAGGGGTGGAGCCGGAATCGATTCTGCTGCTTACCTTTACCCGACGTGCAGCCGGTGAGATGATAACTCGGGCTGCATCCATGCTGGATCACCGTTGTCAGCAGGTGATTGGCGGCACTTTCCACTGGCTGGCCAACAGGGTACTCCACCGCTATGGCAGGTGGCTTTCCCTTGATCCTACTTTCAGCATTATTGATCGGTCCGATGCCGAAGATGTGGTGAATTTTCTGGTTGGAGGTCTGGGCGTTCGAGAGAAACACAACCGTTTTCCCAAGAAAAAAACCATAGTTGAAATCTTCAGCAAGGCGGTTAATCGGGTTGAGACGCTCGGGGAAGTGATTGTTCGTGAATACGAACAGTTCTTGCAATACCAGGGGGAGTTGGCAGAACTCTGGGAGCGATACGGATCGTATAAGCTTCAGAATCATCTACTGGATTTTGACGACTTACTTGTCTATCTCAGCAGACTACTGCGGGAACATAGCAGTGTGTGCATGGAACTCTCTTCCCAATACCACTACGTTTTGGTAGACGAGTATCAGGATACCAACCGTCTACAGGCCGAGATCGTTCAATCTCTGGCAATGTCCCATCAGAATATCATGGTGGTGGGTGATGACAGCCAGTCAATTTATTCGTTTCGGGGGGCTCACTTTCGCAACATTTTAGATTTCCCAAAGCTATTCCCTGAGGCCAAAATCTTTAAACTGGAGGAGAACTATCGTAGTCCCCAGCCAATCCTCGATCTGGCCAATGGAATTATTCAGTCCGCCCGGGAAAAGTATACCAAATGCCTCTTTACCAGTAGGGGAGAGGGACCACCCCCCTTACTGATCAGACCGGTTGACGAAGGGGCACAGTCTGAATATGTCTGTGGCAAGGTCAGGGAATTGCAGCTTCGCGGGATACCGTTGCAGGAAATGGCGGTGCTTTTTCGGGCGAGCTTCCACTCGTTCGACCTGGAGGTTGCCTTGAACAGAGCCGGGATCCCCTTCGTGAAATATGGTGGGTTTAAATTCATTGAGTCAGCCCACGTCAAGGATGTACTGGTCCATTTGAGAGCTTGGCAGAACCCCTGGGATCGAATCAGCTGGAACCGGTTGCTGCTCCTGGTCAAGCAGGTGGGAACAAAGCGTAGTCAGGAGATTCTAACTTACCTTGGTCAGGGTGATCCAGGCTCAGGTCGCCTGGCTTCTTATGCCAAAAAGCTGCCGCCAAACCACGGCCTCCACCGGCTGGTCCATCTCTTTGAGGAGCTTTCCAAGCCGGGTCTCAGCGTGAGCCAGCAGGTGCGCAGTGTCCGTGATTACTACGAGCCCATTCTGGTGGCCAAATACGACGATCATCCCAAGCGACTTCGAGAATTAGACTACCTGCAGGACTGGACTTTGAAGTACGATCGGCTGGAGGAGTTTCTGGCAGATGTTGCCTTGGAGCCACCTAATACCAACGTGCCTGAAGACCATCCAGAGTTGGCTGCGGACCACCTGGTGCTTTCCACCATTCATTCGGCCAAGGGACTGGAATGGCAAGGAGTTTTTCTGATTTCGGCTGTGGAGGGGCGACTTCCGCCCAGCCAAGCCTATGCTGATGAGGGGGTGCTGGAGGAGGAGCGGCGGTTGGTCTACGTGGCGGTCACCAGAGCCAAAGAGTTCCTGTATCTCTGCTGCCCGCAGCGGATATATGATCGGAGAGCAGGTTTTCGTTCTGTTCCGCTGTCACTCTTTCTGCGGCAACTTCCGCCCGAAAGCTATTTCCAATACGGGGACGAAGCGGAAGCAGCCGGTGACGGAGTACCTGGTGTTAAGCTTCGAGAAGAGGCGAGATTCAGTCCAGGAGATGCAGTGCGGCATCCATTCTTTGGCAGGGGTAGGGTAATTGCCGTACCAGATAGCCTGAAAGTCCGAATTCAGTTTGAGGATGGTCATACCCGATTACTCCATCTTGAGTATGCGCCTTTGGAGAGGGTTACCCTCTTATGAAGGGGAAACACGGGGAGTTGGAGACACGGCGGGAGAGGTATTTCCCTGAGGTCGGGTCACTCTCTTTGCAACAGACATGGTAAAAAAATTTGCTTTTTCCATCTATCACCATTGTCCGTGTCTCCAACTCAGCAGGTCTCCGCGTCGTGTTGCTTGTGAAAAGAGCCGGTTTGGAAAAAAAACTCGACCAGCTCACCGTTCAGTGGTCTCTGGATTGCACCCGGGTCAGCTGTTACGTGGAGAAGACCGCACGGTGAAATCGCAAGAAAAGAACTCCACTATGGTGGGGTGATCCCGCTATCACGGGACCATCCGACCTTGTCTTGAATCGACAGGTACGGTTAACGGAGGAAAGCTGCGGAGTGGGTCAAAGAGGTTATGAGCAGAGTCTGGCATATCTCTACGATCTGCAGAAATACGGCATTAAGTTTGGTCTTTCCAGTACCAGCAAGTTGTTGGGACGTCTGGGAAATCCCCACGAACGGTTGAAAGCGATACACATTGCTGGCACCAACGGCAAAGGGTCAACTGCGGCAATGCTCTCCGCCATTCTGGTCCGGGCAGGCTACCAGGTTGGCCTGTATACTTCGCCTCATCTGGTCAGATTCAATGAGCGTTTTCGACTCAGCGAGGAAGACGTGGGGGATGAGGAGATTGTGGAGGTCTTCAAGCGGATCAGAGGGGTGGTGGATAAACGCGAGCCACCCACATTTTTCGAGATGACCACGGCCATGGCGCTCAGCCTTTTTGAGGAAAAAGCAGTAAACTGGGCCATTCTGGAAGTGGGTATGGGCGGACGTCTGGACGCCACTAACGTAATCCAGCCGCAGATAACAATAATTAACAACGTTTCCTTTGACCATCAGGAATTTCTCGGCTTCACACTGAGTCGGATCGCCAGGGAGAAGGCGGGGATTATCAAGCCGGGAATCCCACTGATCACCGCGGTCAAGCAACCAGTGGCCCTAGCTGTTATCAAGGCCCGCTGTTTGGCGGTCAACGCTCCCTGCTACCGTGTTGGCCGGCACATCAGGGTTCGTTCTCTGGGAAAACATCGCTTTTCCTATTGTGGTCCGCTATGGCGTTTAAACAATCTATATTCACCCTTGGCTGGTCGACATCAGGTGGTCAACGCTGCCACCGCTCTGGGCGCTCTCGAGGTGTTGGAGCACCAGGGCCACTTTGCGCTTTCCCCAGAGCATGTCAGAGAAGGATTGGCTGAAACTCGCTGGTCCGGGCGACTTGAATGGCTCAGCCGCAGACCTCCCGTACTTCTTGATGGTGCTCATAACTACGCAGGTATGGTGGCGCTGCGTCAAGCCTTACAGGAGGAATATACTTTTCGGCGACTCATAGTGGTTCTGGGCATTATGGCTGATAAGGATCTCCGGGGCATGCTGCTAAATCTGGCCCCTTTGGCCGATCACATTATTCTTACCCGGCCTCGTTATGAGAGGGCAGCGGAGCCCGAATCACTTCGGGAGGTGGCTGGGGATTTTGCGGAGCGAACAGAATTGATCAGATCTGTCCAGGATGCCCTGGATCGGGCCATGGCCCTGGCTACCTCCGAAGATCTGGTCCTGGTGACCGGTTCGCTTTACTTTATCGGTGAGGTCAAGGAGATCCATGAACAGCGGAACAGGGGAGAGACAGGTACATAAAGAAAGATTGTTACGCGGATCCTTTTCCGGGCTTTTTCTCTACTTCATATATCAAATGAGCTATAAGCACCTGTGTTTACAGGGTAGGCTATGAGAAAGGCCATGAGAGTTGTCGGGCTGTGCCTGCTGGTGACGCTTCTGTACGGTCATGAGGTGCCGGCGCAATCTTTGAATGCGGAGGATAACCGGATCGCCCGGGCAAAGCATGCTTCTGGATGGCGGCTGCGGGCCGATCATTTTTCCTACGACGCGCGTCAGGATATCTACACTGCCAGTGGTCACGTTTCCCTCCGTTCCCAGGACCGGTTGATCACCGCTGATCAGATTCAGTTGGACGCGCTTACCCTTGAGGCTATCCTGGAAGGCGAAGTTCGGATTGAGCAGGGTAGGGACTGGCTGGAGGGTGAACGGGCATTTTTGGACCTGGAAGAGCAGACCGGCTTCATAAAACAGGGCAGGGGGTTTCTGGCTGAGAATCACTTTCACTTCAGTGGAGCAAGTATCGAAAAACTGGGTCCTCAGACCTATCATGTCAAACGAGGGCGCTTCACCACCTGTGATGGGGAAAGTCCCAGCTGGCACTTCCGCACCAGTGACCTGCGCGTTACTGTGGATGGCTATGGTTTTTCCAGAAACACCCGATTCCATCTGGGACCTGTGCCCGTGCTGTATAGCCCGTATCTCGTATTTCCAGCCAAGAGAACCAGACAATC
>CAYFXH010000136.1:0-11225 GCA_964346905.1 uncultured Desulfobacteraceae bacterium
GGCACGCCCATCTTCGCGGTCTCGCGACAGCAATTCATGAAACATCCGGGCTAGAACCGATAGGAAACCCCAGTGACAATATGGTGGGTATTGTAATCAGTCTCCACTTCCACTTTCACACCCGAAATAGTTTCTTTGTATTCTGGACGGTAGTGGGTAAAACGATACTCCATAAACCATGCTATATTTGGTCGAAACTGGAAGGCAAGACCGGCCCGCGTGTCCAGGCCAACGTCGTAGGAAGTATCAGAAACAGTTTCGGTCTGCCCTGGGTTCACTGCGCTCAAGTCCACTCTGAGTTTGAAGTTAGTTATAAAAAGGCTCGGACCGATGCCAATGTATGGCTGAAGTTCTTGCCCAGGATGACGAAACATAGCCAAAAGGGACACAGAGTAGACACTTGTATTTATACCTTTGGCATCCGCCTGGTAGGTGGAGACATCCAGGGCGGTCGCGGCTTGGGGAGCTTTCCAGGCCCAGTATCCAAGCCGGCCGCCAAATGTAATCGAGATGTCATAATCTATATCCTCTGAGCTTTCCTCGGCGCCAGATGCTCTCACCTCCAGATTATCATCCTGAGTTATGGATGGCCCGAGATACAGATCTGCGAACCACCCGCCCAGCGCGTACGTAATAGACTTCTTTCTATGCCAAGGTGCTAGGGGAGGAGGATCATTGTTACTTCCAGTCTGGGCCTCGGCTTTCATAACAGAGTCAACCACATTAAACCCAGTAGTCAAACTCTTTCGTATATCGACATAACCTCCTGCTCCAGATTCCTTGGCTGCTTCAATAAAGGTCAGGTCAGTTGACACTACCCTTACGTGGTGGTGTGTTGAAAAATCTCCAGACTCCTCCTTCAGCAATCCCATCTGATTGGCTGTCAGTTCCGCCACTTGATCAGATTGACCAGTCCCTGGCACCGCCACGTTTGGTGTTGACAACAAAACGACAAGTACAACAGATACCGCTGCGGAGATTCTTGCATAGCTTCTAAATGTGTACAAACTATCTCTCCATGAAAAGATAATGTGGCAATTAATTCTGTAAGCTCTGTGACAAACTGAAGTATCGCCCAATATAATCCAGCCCCCAGTTGTTGGACTTAGAAGATCTGGAGAATGAGTCCCCCCTTCCAATCATGGCGACAGCGTGTTTTGACTCCTATGCTCTCGCAGCTGGATTTTTCTAAAAAAAGCCACCATAGCGGCACAAATCAGTGTCAGCAACAAGAGTATGAGCGCTAAGGTAAGAGTAGGGCCAAGCTTTAGAGCCAGCCAGCTCAGGCCCACAAGAGGCAGCAAGCTCCAGCGCACCGCAGTCCGCAGAGTGTCATGTCTTGCGATGAAGCGGGCGAGTGGAGGAGAGACCTTATAGTAAAACCTCACAAAAATTCTTCCTGCCGAGTTGGTTAGGAGAAAATGGTCACGAAAGTCAGCTAGGGTCATTACTTCCTGTGCCATACGAGACCCGTAGGCAGCAGTGGCGATGAATCACCCGCCGCCGCCATCGTCAACGCTTTTCGCCACCGCCTCCACTACCACTTCTGCTAGAGAAGGGGTCGCTGTTACCGTCGAAGAATTGTTTCCTTCCATAGAGCCTATCCCGGGGAAATTGCCCTTAGTCCTTACTGCTAAGTAATACCGAGTTCCATTGGTCAGACCACCTATCAGATAAGAGGTGACGTTTCCCACATCTATTTCGGTACCAAAGGCTGTGGTTGTGCCGTAGGAGATTATGTAGCCCGTAAGTGCACTTTCGCTGTTGGGACTCCAACTTAGCCTTATGGCCTCATTTTTGCCTTTGGCCACAACGTTTGCTGGAGGGGCAAGATAGGTCACCGCCTTGAAGGCGTTTATTCTTCCCCCAGTCACCATTTTCCCGGTGAGCGAAGGTAGGGTATCAACTGTATCAAGGAGGGCATCTCGTATCTGGAGGTGGCTATAGTTGGGATTTTGAGCTTTTATCAACCCCGCCACACCAGCGACATGGGGAGTTGCCATTGAGGTTCCGTCGTAATGGTCGTAGTCATAGCTATTGATATTAATAGGCTCTCGGTACAGTTCAAGATCATCAAGGTAGACACCATCGTCGTTTACTAAAGAATCGGAAATGAACCAGAAACCAAAATAAAAGCTGGAGTAGAAATCGGCAAAAAAAGTCAAATCAACAGACTCGTCCAGAAATGCACCAGCCGAACTCCCTGTTTGAGGGTTGTAAAGATACCAAAGAAAGCTGTCAGCCGACGCCGAAGAGTAGAAGAAGTCAAAGGAATTTTCCAGTTCATATTTGATCTTGAACGAAAGAGTATAGCGGTTGTTTTTTACCGAAATGGAAGGGTTTACGTAGTACATCAAGGAGAATGCATCATTTGAATAATTTCCTCCGGGGCTGTCTTCAAGGCTATTAGTACCACCCACACCCGTACCCACACCGAAATCCCAAGTAGCGTTTATACCACTTGCATCCCAATCTGCGGGATCGGGAAGTGGATCGAAACTCTCCGAATACATTGTAACCTTAGGCCCGTAGCCGAATACTGGAATAGTACTGTAGACGTTTGTGCCGGGAGCTGCAACATCCACTGAGGTGGCGCCATAGTTTGAAAAACTGGCCAAAGAGTCGTTCTGGTCAGTGGCTGCAACAGCTACTATATTGGGAAGGGAGTAGCCTGAAGGATAGTCTGGGCTACTATCATTATCACTGGCACTGTTGCCTGCGGCAGCCACAAAAAGAACACCGCGATTGTTCGCGTAGCTGATGGCGTTGTAGGTTGTTTGAGAGAAACCAGGCCCTCCAAAGCTTGCATTAATAACCTTGGCACCATTGTCTGCCGCATAATGAATGGCTTCCACTATTCTATCTGTTGTAAGATATCCAGTCACACTTCCAGCTCTGAGGGCCATAATCTTGGCAGCCCAATTCACGCCCGTTATCGCCGTGCCGTTATCTCCATGAGCGGCGATCGTTCCTGCAACATGGCTACCATGAGAGTTATAGTCTTCCGGATCTTCATCACTATCAACAAAATCCCAACCGTAGATATCGTCTGTGTACCCATTGCCATCGTCGTCAACTCCCAACACCCCACTTTGCTCTGCACTATTTATCCACATATTCGCATTTAGCTCTGGATGATTGCGCGTCACCCCACTGTCAATCACCGCAATTACGACACCACTTGAGCCAGTAGTGATATCCCAGGCCTCGACCGCATCAATATCTGCATCCACGGTCCCAATAACTCCATTAACTAACTGGCCCGTATTATGTAATCCCCAGAGCTCAGTGAAATCCACATCACTGGGGATTACCGCTGGGTAACGAATGTAATTGGGTTCAGCGTATTCCACGTTCGGGTCCATCGAGTACTGAGTAATGGCTTCTTCAACCGAAAGACCAGAAGGAAGTTTTATCCGTTTCACACCTGAGCGTTTAATTTCTCTTGCTCCCCTTGCCCCCAGAGTCGCTAGAGTGGCTGTCGCTTTGTCCGGCGGAACTCCTTTCTTAAATTTAACCAAGAGCTCCCCAGGGATATAATGTATTTGTACCGCAGTTTGGCCTTTAGCCAACGCGGTACTTACTGCCTCCACCTTAAAGGGACGTGTGAAACACAACATTATGAAAAAGGAAAAAAAGAGCATTACAGTTGCAGCATTCTTCATTGCTCAGATCCCTGAAGTGCTTTTCTTATGTGGTTTGGTTCTGCGTAATCCACTGCGCTGAACTTCTTTACATGTTTTATGACTTCCTCAACTGCGGAAGCATGCAGTATCTTCACCAAAATAAACGTTCAACTATAAAGTAACGCGGATAGCTTTCATGTGTAGTCGCAAGATCTATGCCATCCGTTTGACAACCACATCTCACCAAAACCCCCTCTACCATTGGTTGAACTCATAAAAATCACTCTCATGCTAAAGGTAAGAATTGAAGTTCCCTGCAGTCCCCTGAAGCGGACGGGCAATGCGCCCGCTGCTTCAAATAAGATGTAACGGAATGAATGGCCTATCTGTTGTGTCAATCTCGCTATGCGAGGAGGAAGTATGTATGGGCAGCGGACAGAGATGATCTGATATAAACACTTCTGATGGAGCATTAGTTCTGAGAGTGAGAGATAGAGTGGAGAAAAGGCTGGAGAATCTGAGGGCTTGTTGCCTTGTCTTACCTTTGGCCGAAGAAAGGAAGTACCTTGCGGGCTAGTCTGCAGATTCTTCTTCAGCTTTGGAGGGGGGTGTGGCGACCTGCGGACCGAAACACTCAGAGACGGGATACCTTTTGTCGCAGTCCCAACAGTGGACCTCATCATCGCCTGCGGACCAGGAAACGTGTGTGTGACCACAGGGGCATTGCTTCGGGCTTTCAGGTGGAAATGATCGCTTCATAGTTTTTTACCATAGCGGGAATCAGCCCACATCTGATCCTTACGGTACTATATTCTAGCACACATTGCTAAGGGTTGAGCAGGTTGTCATCGCATCCTAGAAAACCGCAGCATTTGGACGCGGCGAAGCCCCGCCTGCGGTGGGGTATCCGGTCAGTTATAGGGTTTCAGGATTCCGAAATGAGGAAATCTACTGTTCCGCTACTTCAGTACCCCGTCACTCCTTTAGAAACGGTCGAGAAGCGCCTCGCGGATGTTCACCATGGCAAGAGTATCATGACTGCAATAGGCCAGTAGGTCTTCCTCGATCTTGTTTTTCTCAACCAACGTTGTCTCAGGATTGAGCATACGCAAATATTCCAAAGAAGCATGGGTGCCTTCCTGGATAGGTAAATTTTGGTAACTCATGGCGGGAACGAGAGCCGGCAGTACCGATTTTAGCGAGAATGATCCATGGAACGCAGCGTTGTAGAAATATCGCTTGATCAGCGCCTGCAGATCTTTTAACCGATCCAAAGTGGCAAGCAACTGGCCACTTTTTTGTGGCAGGTGTTCTGCCAATTCATTCAGGATCCTTCTTTCATAGGTTGAGTAAGTAAAGATGGTGCCCTTCTCACCCAAGGTCTCCAGCAGAGTTGTCGCAAAGTCCGGTCGAGGATCTTTGTCGTCTTTAGACAGGTAACTGGAGTGCTTTATACCCCCTTCTTCAGCAAGGATGTGATCTGACCACTGAAATGGAATGGTCTGGTAGGGTCTTGTTTTCGGGTAACGGGGGATTGCTGGACTCACTGTTTCAAAGTCCAGAAAGTGAAGTGGATACTCCACGTCTGTCAATTCATCCAGCAACTCAGGGGAAACATACTCTTCCCGGCTGAGCACGCATGTCCTGATTCGCTCTTGCAGGTCGGTGAGCGGGAAGGTCTTTGGGATATCTCGGATGTCTTCAATACCCAAAGCCGCCAATTCATTCAGCCTGTCCTCTCTTATTCCAGCCAGGTCCATAACCCAGAACTCCGGCATCTCTGCAGTACAATGATCCCAAAACTCACAACTATGTGGGCTCATGCAGTGTCTGGAAGGAATGATCTGGGGAGGATTGGGGCACGAAAGCATCTCCTTTAGCCCAACCAGTTTTGAAGCACGTTCTTGTTGTAGAGCAAGAACGTGCTCTGTTAGGTCTGAAAACCTAAAAAGCCTGTCAAGCTCAAGTTGCTTTCCATCGTAGACGTACTGACTATTGAGATGGAGGATACCCGCTCGCTCTAATACCAGACCCGACTCCCTCAGAACATCATATTGCACCGCAACATCAGGCAGGTAAACATCTTTGACTGAGGTGGCTGACTTAACCTCTATGAGATTCCATCCACCTTTGCTCAGTCTTTCCAAGATGTCTACCCGTATACGCACGCCGCCTTGAAAAAAAGCCGCCTCGAAAATCGCCGGGATGTCCGGGTCATTCATGGCTGCTAGCGTGGCCTGGACAGCCTCACCGTGGTGCAGATGATCCTCCTCGATAAGAAGGCCGCCAGGATAAAGACGAGTTGCTAGCCTCCCCACCTCGTGACCAGCATCGAAAATAGCTTGCTGCGCCGGGGTTATCTCAGAAGCAAGCTCGCGATTGTAGCACTGGTGCCATAACCTGAGATGACACTGCAAGCCGGCAAGAAAACGAGATTTAGAAAGCATGGGCGGTTTTTTCTGACTCATCTATTGCCCCTATATCAATTATGTCCCTGTCTCATGGCAACATTAACTCTTCATCCACTAAGGCCACGAAGATGATAAATCGATAGCCGATCTGGGCTGTTGGATGTGTGATGTGTGATGAAACTTTTTTAAAATCCCACATCTCATATCTCATATCCCACATCTCGTAAAATTTCGCCGACAGAATGGCTTTGATCTGGCTCTTCAGTCTAGATTTGTCCTAGCGGATTGCCTCATAAGCTTCTTGACCGCATCATAGAGCAAGAAACCAGTTACAAGTTCATCTCCGGAAATCTTCTGGAGTTCGATGAGCTCCGCGTGACTCAATGCACCGAGTATCTTGGGACACAGAAAGTCCACACACAAGACCAGGCGAACTTGCAACATACAACCTGTATCGCTCAGGAAATAACAGCTGTCCGCTCTACGGTGGTGCTCCGGCAGAGAAACACCCATGAGACAATTCATGAGCAAAAGAAAGGTATCGAATTTATTTTCAAGGCCAGCTCCGCAGCAGCTTCCCCCTTCCTCTTCATCGCAGCGTTTGCAGATTTCAATAAGGCCAAGGGCCTGCATGGCCTCCCGGCTAGTTTTGATACTCTTTTCCAATTTCTTGGAAAGATCATGGATGTGTGGTTCACCCTGTAACTGTTCGCCCCAGGAACTGTAGAGAGCCCGGGCCAACCTGATCTTATCTGCAATAGAGGATCCCTCATCCAAGCATTCGGCCGCCCTCATCTTGAGGTGATCTCGAGCTTCTTCAGGCAGATTGTACATGAGCTTAGACTGCCTCCTCCAATTTTTTGTCCTCTGGAAGCTGTCCCCCGTTATTTATAATCGCTCGAGCCCATAGAGGATTTCGCAGAGCGCAGAGCGCTAAGCGTGCGAGTTTGGTAGTCAAGAACCCGAAGAACCAAGCATGGAGCATCCTTCGACAAGCTCAGGACAGGTAGGACATAGAGTCTAAACATTTCGAGATTCGAATTTCGAAATTCGAAATTATTAACTCTGACCACTGACTACTGACTCCTCTCCCCCATCCCATATCTACCCCCACACCACTAGAGCATATCCCCGGTAAAGCACATACAGAGCGGCCAAAGAAACAACAAGCCCGCGTGCGCGAACCGATATGAACCTTCTGGCTAGAATTATGCATCCGATGACAACTGTAATAGCCTCAAGCGGACCGACTATGTGGCCAAAGTGTTGGGGATCCCAGTAAGAGACCGGGCTCAGAAATCGCCAGTCTGAAAATGGGAACAGGTGGCGGTGAGCGTCGCCGTGATGAAGAGCAAAATCTCCCAGGGAGTGAAGCACCGCACTGGCGAAAAAAGCAGCAAGACGATTGGCCGCAAAATAACGTGCCGAGACAAACCCCAAAACCAAAAGTGGCAGGGAGTGGAAAATATCGAAAAGCACCCGCCAACCGGCTTCATGGTAGGCCTGTGACCAAATCAACTCCTCCTTCATTCCGTGCAGCACCTTCGCATGCAGGTAAAAGAGGAACATGGAAAGATCTGGGAAGATAGCCCCCGTAACGATGGGTGCCACTGTTTCGGGCTGATCTTTTCGCCCCAAAATTGCGAGATTAACGACCACGTGTGCAGGTGTATTCATGGGTCTTTCTTCAGGGGGAAAATACGAGAAAGCAAGACATGCAGCTATTGTTCACCTCATTTTTTCCCTTTCTCGCCTTGGGTCCTTGCCTGCCCGTCTCGCCTAGCTGCCAGCTATTTAGTTTCTAATGCTTATCGATTCCCGCTTTAATTTCATCCAAGAAGTCATTCACTCCGAAGTCTTTTTGATTACGTTTGCGATAGCTTATTGTTACATGCGCATTTTGTTCATACAATCGTTCCCGAGTAAACAAGAGTTTGGGGTAGCATCGCGCCAAGGCTTCTTCGTTGGTTTCTCCTGGCCCTCTGCTAAAAACCTCGCGCCATAACACAGGTCTTGGCTTGGCCACGTATACTCGCAGCATGTGCTCCTTCACCTCGGGTGGTGTTGACAGGTGGACGACCAGTGTACATTGGCGAAGTCTGTGTAAAATGTCTCTCCCGGTGTAAATGACACTGCCGGTTGTATCCACAACTATCTTTTCACCCGAACTGCTTTTACGATCTTCCAAATCCAGGAGGATCTTCAAAAGAACGTCTATTTCCTGCTCCAAATATCTTGCTTCGCGCTCCTTATAACGAGGTTCGAAAGGGAATCCCATCCATTCGCCCAGCTCCATGGTGCTTCCATCCGCCCGAGTCAGATCAGGAGCAAGTTTGGTCGCAATAAGATCATCACAGCAGAAACGCTTGAAACCGAGTTCAGCAAGCTTGGTGGACCAGTAGGATTTCCCCGATCCCGCCATACCGATCAACGATATACGCATGGCTCACAATGATTGGTTGTTGAATTCACATGGCGGTAAGGGCCGTTTTTTCTCACCGCATGTGTGGGTTTGAGGGATAGCTATTCTGGTAAATGACTCTGGAGCGATTGAGTACTGGAAACTACGCACACCCTGGATGCGAAGATTTTCCAATCCTACATTTCTACTCTCCCCCTGCATGGCAGTCGGCCACTGACCTGCCCCGCGGATATGGTGCCAGGCCCCACCATCCTATTCTTTTTCACTCGGGACGATCTCTACAAGATCTATCTCAAAGGTAAGCGCTCTACCTGCAGGTGGATCATTAAGATCAAGCGCGTACTCGTGTTCTCGGGACAAAAGCAGAGGTCCCCATCTCCCTGCCCCTACAGGGCCCGGGGTAATGTGCCAGAGGTTGGCGGTACTGGATAGATGGCCTCTCACCAGGGAAAGACAATAAAAAGTGACCTGTTTCTCTTGCTGAAAAAATGCTGAGGTGTAAACAGAGTGTGTAGGAGTACTCGGGTGCTCAAGTAAAAGGTCAAGCCTTCTTCTTCCTTCTAACTACTCTTTTCTTTTTGGGTGCGGCCTTTTTCTTAGGTGCGGCCTTTTTCTTAGGCGCGGCCTTTTTCTTGGGCGCGGCCTTTTCTTTGGGTGCGGCTCTCTTCTTGGGTGCGGCTCTCTTCTTGGGCGCGGCTTTCTTCTTGGGTGCGGCTTTTTTCTTAACCGCAGGCTTCTTTTTGGCTTTGCGCGCGGCTGCGAGTTTATCAGCGAGACCGAGGGCTTTGGCTGATTTCCTTCTTTTTGCCGAAAGCGACTTTGCTGAGAGAGGCTGTCTGGCAGAAAAGCCCCATTTCTTGCGATATTCTTTGGCCGTTAGATCGAATTTTGCAAGAGTCTTTGCTGTTAGCTGCTTGTACTTGCTACCATCTTCCAGATTTACAACGTAATTTCTCTGGATGGACTTCATTGGGTTGGCACGGAGTTGCGCCAATTCGTCGTCAATACCTTCAGCGGACCTTTCTTCTACACCTTTTATGTAGGTCAACGCCTCAAAAACTTTCTTAATTGCTGCATCCATCTCATCAGCCGACATGGATATATGTGATGCCTGCGCTCTAACAATATCAGCCGCCATCTGTGTCAAACTTTTTGCCATAGATTAATCCTCCTCCTCTATTATTATGTGATGCCTAGTACCATACTCTAGAAAGTTTCCCAGATCAATGAAAATTTTAGCATTTTATAACAATAATAAAATTGGGTTGGATATAGGATGAAAGAGATTTCTAGAGGCTAAGACTGTATTATTAGCATGCCTTGTACAGGAAGATCTCACTGACGTGGTCTGTTACACATACAATTTGGAAAAGTTCTCATCTCAAATTATCATGTGTATGACTTTTTAGCGAGGTTTTGAAGCAACCTGAAATTACTGAAAGACTTTTGTCTATCTAATTTAACGAGGGATATGAGGGTAGATTTTCGACTCTTACCGAGGCTGACTCAGCGCGCTTTTTGATCAATCGCGTCCAACAATAGTGGCCATCCCCATCCCCCCACCTACGCAGAGAGTCGCAAGGCCCACCTCGAGATCCCGGCGAGTCATCTCATGCACCAAAGAAACCACGAGGCGCAGGCCAGTACATCCCACGGGGTGTCCCAAACTTATACCGCTGCCATTTACATTGGTTATGGCGCGATCGAGGCCAAGTTTTCGTTCACAGGCCAGATACTGCGCGGCGAAGGCTTCATTCAGCTCAATCAGCTGAATATCCTTTAGAGTCATTCCCGCCTTTTTGAGGACCTTTTCAGTGGCCGGTATTGGACCGTACCCCATCAGGTGCGGTTCCACCCCGGCAATGGCGTGGTCAACGATTTTGGCCATTGGGGTCAGGCTAAGTTCCTTTGCCCTTTTTCTGGTCATAATGATTGCGGCGGCAGCGCCGTCATTGATCCCAGAGGAGTTTCCTGCCGTGACCGTGCCATTCTTCTTAAACACTGGTTTAAGTCGGCTGAGATCCTCAATTTTCAGACCGAAACGGGGATGCTCGTCCTGGACAAAAACCACTGACTCCCCCCTGTTTCCAGGGACTTCAATCGGTACGATCTCACCTTTAAATCGACCAGCCTCGATTGCAGCCTCAGCCTTGTTGTGGCTCTCCAGGGCCACCTGGTCCTGGTCTTCTCGCGAAATGCCATCTCTCTCGGCTAGCTTCTCAGCGGTCATTCCCATAATCATGGGTTCCCCGAGGACGCGACTGCCGGAATATAGTGCCTCCCAGAGTGAGTCGATCACCTCATGATTTCTCAGCCGCATTCCCCAGCGAGCTTTGTCAAGGTAGTAGGGAGCAGAGCTCATTGATTCAACACCGGCCACCAGAACCACATCACCGTCTTGACAAAGAATCTGTTGGGCGCCACTGATGAGGGCCTGCATAGAGGAGGAACACTGCCGCTGAATGGTGAAGGCCGGCACCTTATAAGGAATGCCCGCAGCCAGCGCGGCTGTGCGTGCTGTATTGGCTTCGTCAACGTTCTGCAAGCAGTCACCAACGATGACTTCACTGAGGAGATTTGCATCCAGATTGTTGGCGCTCTTTAACACTTCTCGCATCACGTGGGCCGCCAGCTTATGGGCCTTCACATTTTTCAGTGCGCCGCCGAATTCTCCAATGGCAGTCCGAACTGCAGAAACTATTACGACATCTGTATCTTTATTCACGTTTCTAACTCCTTATTGCATGTCTCTTCGAGTGGTCACCT
>CAYFXH010000137.1:0-11042 GCA_964346905.1 uncultured Desulfobacteraceae bacterium
GATCCAGACGACGTCCCCGCGAAGGCGGGGAACCAGAAAGCAAAGAATTTCATTACAGTTTTCTGGATTCCGGACATCCGCCTCCGGCGAATTCCGGAATGACAGATTCATGCAATCACGTCATTCCCGCGAAGCTTGTCCCCGACTCCGATCGGGGAGCGGGAATCCAGCCATCATTTAGTAATGTGTATTTGTGGATTCCCCTTGGACTTGGCTCAGGGTGGTGAGTCCTTCGACTCTGCTCAGAACCGTGAGCCTGTCGAACGGCCTGTCGAACCACGGATCTCGCCCCGCGAAGCGGTGCTCGTCCGGAATAACGGGTTCGGCGAATTGTGACGTCGTTTTCAAGGGGAGAGAAGGTTCTTGCGGAGTTCAGTGCATTACCTTATTTGAAATCCGAAATCCGCAATCCGCAATTATCCAGCTCTATGCTAACTGAATTCTGACTCCTGGCTCCTGACTCCTGTCCTTGTGCCGTACACCCTGTACCCTGTACCCTTCTGATAAATGAAAAGGGTGCCAACTTCCGAAAAAGGTTCGGAAGGGCACCCCCTGTTTCACCATGGAGTCGCTATCTATGCGTTATTCTCTTCTTCCTTCTTCTCCTCTTCCTCTTCCTTGCTCTTGCCGAATTCCTTTTCCATTTCTGCCATCTCTTGCAGTTTATCGTCCACCTTTCGAAAGAGAGTACCCTCAGGGTAGGTCCCGTCTTCCTGGAGTTCTCCCCCTTTCATGCCCGTGAGAATTTCAATACCTTCTTCAATGGCTTCGATAGGATAGACGTGAAACTTCCCCTTTTCCACTGCCTCCACCACATCGCGTCTGAGCATCAGGTTCTTGACGTTTTTCTCTGGAATTATTACCCCCTGCTTACCGTTGAGTCCTTTGTGGTTGCAAATATCGAAGAACCCCTCGATCTTGCGGGTTACACCACCGATGGGCTGGATCTCACCCTTCTGACTTACCGAGCCGGTCACGGCAATTCCCTGATAGATGGGCACTCCGGAGATGGCCGAGAGCAACACGTAGAGCTCAGTACTGGAAGCGCTGTCCCCTTCAACCATGCCGTAGCTCTGTTCGAAGCAGAGACTGGCCGACAGGCTCAGTGGTTTGTTGTGGGCAAATTTCTCTTTGAGATACGACGTAAGGATCATAACGCCTTTTGTGTGGATGTTGCCGCTCAGTTTCGCCTCCCTATCAATGTCCACCACCCCACCTTTTCCCAGTGAGATTGTGGCGGTGATGCGGTTGGGTTTGCCGAATTCGTGATCCCCCGTCATCAGAATAGAAAGCCCATTCACCTGGCCTACTTTATGCCCGTCGGTTTCAACCCAGAAAACATCCTTTTTGACGAGCTCCTGTACCTTTTCCTCATAGAGACTAGCACGGTACCGCTTCTTTTCGATTGCCGCTTGTACATGACCGCTATTGATATAGTCCGCATTTTCAGTGTCGGCGTAGTAATTGGCTTCCTTGAGCAGATCACTGATATCAGCGAGTTTGAGGGTGAGCTTCTCCCGGTCACCCGTCACCTCCATGCTATGTTCCAGAACCCTCGCCACCCCATCATTACTCACGTGACGCAGACCTTGATCGGCACAAAACTTGGACATGACGCAGGCGCCTTGTTTGAGATTGTCCTCAGTGCTGTCCACCTCGGTGTCCAGGTGGGCCTTGACCTTGAACATCTTCGGAAAGCGATCATCGTAAATGTAGAGCAACTGATACAGATAGGGGTCGCCGGTCAGAACCAGCTTCACATTGAGTGGAACCGGTGTGGGCTTCAAGGTGCGAGTGCTGAAAATGCCATAGAGTTCGCCGAGATCTTCAATTTTGATTTGCCGATCTTTTATCGCCCGTTTCAGGGCTTCCCAGGAAATCCAGTATTTCAAAAGGTCCAAGGCCTTTAACACCAGGTAGCCGCCATTGGCCCGGTGAAGGGCTCCAGGCTTGATCATGGTGAAGTCGGTAAACAGTGCACCAAAATAGGCCTGGCGTTCTATGCTACCGAAGAGATTTGGATAACTGGGATTTGACTCGATGATTACCGGTGCTCCCTCGGTCTCCGAATTGTCTATGAGGACATTGATATCGTACTTGCGGAATGTCACCTCCTTTGGCGGGACTGGAAAGGGAGCAGCCGGCTGCTGGGGTTCAGGCTTCTTCTTGAAATCATCGATGTTCTCCAAAATGTCTTCCTGTACCTCTTTGAAATACTCGAGTACCGCTTCTTCATCCCTAAACTGTTCCTCCAAGGTCTCCATGAGGTGGCCGACGACGTACATGGCAATTTCGGCATCCAGCTTACCGTGCTTTTCCCGGAAGGCTGTTTCAGCCTTGCGGATCTCCTTGATGGCATCATTCATCTCTTTTTGTAACTGGTCGCTCTTTTCCCTGAGGACCTGCTTCTGTTCATCAGGAAGCTGACTGAGCTCTTCCTGGGACATGGGCTGGCCCTCCTGGGTGGCGGGAACGATGACCATCCCCACCTGCGAGAACTGCAGGATGAATCCCTCCTCTTTAGCTCTAGCAGAGAGCGCATCAATTATCTCACGCCGCTTGCCCTCGAATGCCTGATGGACCTCGGCCTCCTTGGCACTATAGTCCTCGCTGTCAAAAACCTCAGGGATCTTGGCCTGGAGTGTTTCGACGAACTGTACCATACTCTTCTGCAACTCTTTGCCTCGCCCAGCCGTGAGACTCAGGTGTTTGGGATTGTCCGGCTCTTTGAAGTTGTACACGTAACACCAGTCAGGCGGGGTCGGCTCCTCTTTTGATGTCTTTTCAAGAAAAGTTCTGGCAATGTACGTCAGTCCGGTCTTGGGCTGTCCTGCCACGAAAATGTTGTAATCGACATCTTTCATTCCCATGCCAAATTTGATTGCCTCAATAGCACGGTCCTGGGCCACCACCCCTTCTTCGGGAGGGCAGAGGCTTTCGGTGGTGTCGAAACCCAGTGAATCAGGATCAATTCGCGCATAGAGGTGGTCAACTGGAACTTCCTTGAACTTCTTGGCCATTATGTCCCTCCTTAGGATATCGGTAAGGCCTAATACGATCTGGCTTAAATCGCGTTTGGATCCTCGGCAAGGTGGCGATTGTCATGTTCCTGCAGTTGGCGCACCGCATAGACATTACAGGCTAACTCATCCACATACAACGGTCCAGTCCCCACCATGCCCGAGTCCATATTTATCAGGAATAAGAAAAAGAGGAAACCCACACCCCGATGGCTGTCTTTCAGGCTCTAATTGGACTTACCCCATAACCTCAAGTACCACCCGCTTCTTCTGACTGGCTCCAGCAGCATTGAGTATGGTCCGGATGGCGTTGATCGTGCGCCCCTCTCTGCCGATAACCTTGCCAATGTCTTCCTTGGCAACTGCCAACTCAATAATTGTGGTACTGCGGCCACTTCTTTCGGCTATTAGGATTTGATCCGGATGGTCAACCAGGGCTTTGACAATGTACTCCACCAGCGTTTTCATCGATCTTTCCTCTAGCGCTTCCACGGCTTGCCCTTTCCAAGTCCCACTGCTTTATTCAACCACGAACAGTACGGTGGGCTATAAAGATTGCATCCGTTAGCCAGACTTTGCAGACATACACCTCCTGCTTCGCACTTAGCTCCGCTCAGGACCCACCCTATAGGGCGGGTTCCCGGTTACCATTATTCCATACGTTCAATAAAAAATGTTACCAAGAAAATAAGTACCAACTCACTATTTCAGTCTTCCCAGGGCCAGAGTTTTTCCAGGGTCTCCAGACTCCTCCAGAGCGTCGCCTCTTCATGCGGCTCCAGCGTGACCACGGGCTTCATTCCATTGTCGCGCAAGTAGGTGAAAAGTTCCCCAAAGGGTGCGGTGCCGCTGCCAATGGGTGCGTGCGCATCACTCAGGCCGTCGTTGTCGTGCAGGTGCACCTCCCTGAGATACGGTCCCAGGGCGTCGAGCCATTTCGATAATGGAGCATCTGCATACACGTTCATATGTCCCACATCGAGGCAAAAACCGAGACTTTCTGAGGAAAGCTCCTCTAATAGGGTCAGGATCATCTCCGGAGTTTTTTCGTATACGTTTTCCAGATTGATCACCACACCCATATCCTCCGCCACCCTGACTAAGGGCTCCCAGGTGGCCAGGCTGCAGGATAGCCACTCTTGGCGGTGGGTGTGATAACGATCATCGTCATAGCCTGCATGGAATACCACACTTTGCGGGCGGAAAAGAGGAATGAGCTCCATGGTCCGTCGCAGCCGCCAAGCGCTCACTTTCCTGATGCGCTCATCAAGACCGCCCGGAGCCAAGTCCATGAATGGTCCGTGCAAAGTGATGGTTCTGCCCTGTTTTGCCATGCACCGGGCCACTTCTGTCATGGCCTCTTCACTCAGTGTTTCCAGGGCAACTGCATCAAAGCCAATCTCGGGGTTGATGCCGTAGTGCAGAAACAACTCCAGATATTGGTCCACGAGCTGCCGGTAAGGAGCGTTCACCTGCACTCGCTCCAGCAATCTACCGTAACCCCTCTTCGGGTCAAACCCCTGGCCTTTCACTTTCTTCTTGTCTTTCAATCCAACTCCCTATAGGCACACTCCATTGGCTGAAAAGCCCTCAGTGAATCTCTCCGACCAAAGGTGGGAGCTTCCAAAATCTTTCAAAAAATATCTCCTCCCCCTTGAGAAGGAGGATTAAGGTGGGGGTGACCGCCCTTTACCTTCCCCCCCTCACCCTAACCCTCTCCCCCAGGGGAGAGGGGATTAAGGGATGCCATTCATCCCCGTGCAAAGCACGGGGCATTCTGGCAATCTTCGTAAAACTATCAATATTATTTATCGGCTTTCAACACCCAGTATTCCATCATTCCCGGGCAAAATAAAGAATAACAGCCACAAAAAAAACTTTGATTTAAATGGCTTGTAGAAATTCCGAGACACTGTCTGAGTAGCGCAATCGTTACCTGGTTCAAAATGCTCGAATCGCCCGTTTGATTATCTTTGAAGCCACACTTATGACAAGTGTGAGTAGATACTAAATACTGTACCGTCTTGAAACATTCTAGCGAAAGGTCTTACGGAAATCCAGCAAAAATGGTTTTACAACACAGTCATGCGACGCTATGGTGAGCTGGAAATGATACTTCACCTTCCGAGGGTGTGGCCGCAAACGAGTTCACTGGTCCAGGCCACACAGAAAAGGTGCATGAACGGTATGAAACAGTACGTGCTTGATCAGTTGCGAGAAGGGGATTTTCTGAAACTCGAAGATTACCTCAACGATAACGCTGAACCGGGAGATTTACCAGGAATCTACTGGGTTACCATACCAGAACCACTGTATGAGAAGCTGCAGCATGAACATTCAGACTGCCAGCCATTTTACTTTGCCATCAACTTGAGTCGTCAGGTCATCAGTTTTGAATTGCTCATTCGCACCCGTAAACGTCTGCGCTGCGGCTGCATTCACTACGCAAGCCCAAAGCAGCGCGACTACGTCTTAACGTATGCAGACGGGCTGTTTGAGAAATTGCAGATCGTTACCTGAGCAGCTTTCAGGGGTCAGCAATCAGCGATCAGTAAAACATTTCGGGCGGGGATAAACGGGGACGTTACTCCCATATGATGAATAATATCTGTAGGAGCGACCTCCTGGTCGCGATCAAAGGAATAATCTTGGGCGAGGTTTACCTGCCCGCCATTGCTCTTCCTCAGGCGAGGTAAGCGGGTTTCCGCCCGTCCAGCCGAAAGCTGATAGCTGACGGCTGATAGCTATCTGATCGCTTTCTGTTGTAGCAACATATCGGCCAGGACCAGCCGCACCATCGCGGTGCAAACGGGCACAATGCGGGGAATGGCCGAGACGTCGTGTCTTCCCTTGACCGAGAGAGTGGTCACCTCTCCATCTTCCGTGATCGTCTGCTGTTCTTTCTCAATGGAGGGGATGGGTTTCACCGCCACCCGCGCTACAATCTCATCGCCATTGGATATACCTCCCAGAATCCCGCCGGCATTGTTGGAGAGAAACCCTTCTGGACTCAATGGGTCATTGTTCTCTGAACCCAACATATCTGATGCTGCAAAGCCGCTGCCGATTTCCACACCCTTCACCGCGCCAATTCCCATCAGGGCTGCCGCGAGCATTGCGTCAAGTTTTGCGAACACCGGTTCACCAAGACCAGCCGGACATCCTTGCGCACGGATTTCCACCACCCCGCCAACTGAATCTCCGGCCTCCTTTACCTCCTGTAAGCGTTGCATTATTCGCGGAACCGCATCGGGATCCGGGCAAAAGAGCGAATTTTTATAGATCTCGTCAAAGTCCAATTTCTGAGCACGGATACCTCCCAAGGCCAGGGTGTATGCCAGCACAGTGATGTTATGTTGGTCCAATACCTTTTTCGCCACAGCTCCGGCAGCCACCCGGGCCACCGTCTCCCGCCCGGAAGCGCGACCGCCCCCGCGGCGGTCTCGAATGCCGTATTTTTCCCAGTAGGTGTAATCAGCGTGACCCGGCCGAAAAAGATTCCAGATATGCTCGTAGGCGTTACTGTCCACATCTCGATTGTGGATCACCAGGCTTATGGGGGTACCGGTGGTGCGTCCCTCGAAGACACCTGAGAGAATCTCCGCCAGATCCGGTTCTCGCCGAGAAGTGGAAACGCGGGTGTCTCGGGCCCGCCGCCAGGCCAGTTCTTTGTCTATGTCTTCTGCAGAAAGAGTCAAGCCGGGTGGACAGCCGTCAATTACAACACCCAGAGCCGGTCCATGGGATTCACCCCAAGTGGTAATGCGGAAGATGGTGCCGAAGGTGTTTCCTGCCATGAGTTAGCTCCTTCTAAGGCGCTTAGCGTTGGTCAGGCGAGACTGGAGATGGAGCGAGACCAGAGGTCGGGTAAAAAATGGATTTCATTATCCTCGTCTCGCCAGTCTTGCTATTGATTGGGTGTTTGCTGGCCCTGAGCTTGCCTGCCCCGAGCAGGTCGAAGAGGGCTGCCCCCTTGCTAGCTGCCAGCCTGTAGTTCGGTTTCCAGCCACGCCAAAACGTGCTGGGCCACTTCCTCCGGAGCCAGCACGTCGGTTTCCACTCGGAAGTGCATGGACTCCTCATATAACGGAAGCCGTTCTTTCAGGACCTCCACGACTTCAGCAAACGAGTCTTCTCCTTGGAGTGGAGGCCGTTGCCCGGCTGTTTTATTATCCGCTGCCATGCGCTCTGCAATGGTGGCCGGACGTGCGTCAAGCCAAACGATCCTGCCACTGTTACGCATCACACCGATGTTCTCTGAAACTGTCACCACGCCACCTCCGGTGGCGACCACCTGTTCCCCAGATCGGCTGAGCCTTTCGAGTAAATGGCTTTCTCTTTGCCGGAAGTATTGCCAGCCCTTATCAGCCACCAGCTCTTGTATTGGCATACCTTCTTCAGCCACCAGCTCATGATCCATATCCACAAAAACCCAGTTGAGAGTAGCGGCGAGCAGTCGACCGGCACTGCTCTTGCCTGTACACCGATAGCCTACGAGGTAAAGGTTCACCAGGCAGCTCCCGAGAGGTTTATCTTTAAGCCAATAGGGAATTTCAATGGTAGCAAGGTGATTGGATATTTGCAAACAACGAAGGCAATGCGGGCGGAGATAAATAGTGTAATCCGACACAGCCGGAAGATGGAATACTCGCCTGAGTCCGCCTCAACCGGACGATGCCGGGCGGGTGGAACAGCAGAACACAGAAACCGCAGAAACGTACAATGCTCACTTGGATATGCAGAAATCCTGGTGCGACATTCTGCCGCTCAACGTTCAAAATGGGACCCGTCTCATCACAAGCGGGTCCCCATTTTCACTGTCTCGCAATGGAGGGAGTCACTGTCCAAAAATCTCCCGAGCGGTACTACCCAGTTGTCCCAAATTCCTGACCACGGTTATCCCAGCCTTTTCCATGGCCTCGATTTTTGCCTGCGCCGTGCCGCTGGAACCGCTAATGATCGCCCCTGCATGCCCCATTCGCCTACCAGGAGGAGCAGTGAGCCCAGCAACGAAGCCAATAACTGGCTTCCTTACCTTGCGCACGATAAATTCAGCCGCATCCTCCTCTGCCGAACCGCCAATCTCTCCGACCATAACCATTCCACGGGTACCGGGATCCGCCTCGAATAGTTCCAGCGCGTCAATGAAATTTGTCCCCACGACCGGATCGCCACCAATGCCCATACAGGTACTCTGGCCCACGCCATTCTTGGTCAACTGGTCCACCACCTCGTAGGTTAAGGTGCCGCTGCGTGAGACCTCTCCTGCCGAACCTTCCATGTGGATAGGGCCTGGCATGATGCCCACTTTACACTTTCCGGGTGAGATGATCCCGGGACAGTTGGGGCCAATGAGACGCGCGCCGCTGCTTCGGACAAAGTGATAGGCCTTCATCATGTCCAGAACAGGTATTCCCTCAGTGATGGTTACGATAACCTCAATGCCCGCTGACGCGGCTTCCATTATGGCATCGGCTGCGAAAGCCGGAGGTACGAAAATCAGCGAGGCGTTAGCCCCGGTTTCTCGCCTCGCCTGCTCCACTGAGTGAAATACCGGGATGGAGTCCATCTCCTGGCCACCCTTGCCAGGGGTTACTCCTGCAACCACCTTGGTGCCGTATTCCACACACTGCCGGGTGTGAAATTGACCCTCTTTGCCAGTGATTCCCTGAACCAGTAAGCGCGTGTTCTCATCAACCAAAATGCTCATTGCAAACCTCTCATGTTCTTAAACTCTCAGCTATCCGCCTTCAACTCTAGTTAAACGTAGAGCACGATGGTACAGGGAATAAGGTACAGGGAATTATGTGACTTTTGTTCAGTGCTCCCCCCCTGTACCCTGCACCTTGTACCTTGTACCGGAATTGCCCTGGATTCTGCATTCCAACTCCTGACTTCTTACAGCGCAGTATTCCATGCCCATTTTCCCGTCTCGCTCGACCTCTCGTCTCGCCAGTCTCTTCTGTCCTCCGTTCTCTGTCTTCTGTCTGCTGCCCTCTGTCTGCTGCCTTCTGCCAGCTGGCGCAGCCCTAAGCGCTCCGCGCGATCTCGGCCACCTTGGCGGCGGCGTCCCATACGTCACTCGCCACCGTGAGATTCAGGCCGGACTCGTCGAGAATCCTGCGGCCTTCTTCCACATTGGTTCCTTCCATTCGAATTACAACTGGAACCCCGATGCCCACCTTGTTGGCTGCCTCTACCACCCCGTGGGCCAGAATGTCACAGCGCAAAATGCCCCCGAAAATATTAATCAGAACCCCCTTTACGTTTTGGTCGCTCAAAATGATACGAAAGCCGTTTTCCACCATCTCGGCACTGGCCCCGCCGCCCACATCGAGAAAATTGGCAGGCTCGGCCCCCGCCAACTTTATGATGTCCATGGTTGCCATAGCCAAGCCAGCACCGTTGACCATATTGCCGATGTTGCCGTCCAGCTTTATGTAATTAAGGTTGTACTTGGATGCCTCCACCTCAAGGGGCTCCTCTTCAGCCAAATCTCGATAGTCAATGATCTGCTTTTGTCGATACAGTCCATTGTCATCGAAGGTGATTTTGGCGTCCAGGGCGATGAGTCGTTTGTCCTTGGTTATGACGAGAGGATTGATCTCCACCAGTGAGCAATCGTGCTGGACGAAAAGATTGTAGAGCTGCGTCACCATGGGGATGAACTGTTTTACCAAATCTGGCTCGAGATTGAGTCCATAGGCCAGGGAGCGGGCCTGGAATGGTTGCAATCCATCTCCAGGCTTCACCAGCTGTTTAATAATCTTCTGAGGAGTACTTGCAGCCACCTCCTCGATATCCATACCTCCAGCCTCACTGGCCATAAAGATCAGGCTGGCCGTGGTTCTGTCGGGCACCACTCCCAGATACAGTTCTTTGTCAATCTCTAAACCTTCTTCCACAAGGACCTTGCCTACCACCTTGCCTTCTGGTCCGGTTTGATGGGTAACGAGGGTCATCCCCAAGATCTCACCGGCTACCGCTGCTGCTTCCTTGACTGAACCGGCCAATTTGACGCCCCCACCCTTGCCGCGGCCACCTGCGTGAATCTGAGCCTTGATCACCACTGGCAGAGTGGCCAACTCCTCGGCAATGTGCTTGGCCTCGGTCACGCTCAAGGCAATGCGGCCTCTGGGTACGGGAATGTCAAACTGTTTGAATAACTCCTTTGCCTGATACTCGTGAATGTTCATGGTTGCTAAACTCCCCTGGTCATTGGTCATTAGTCCATTTGCTTGCACGTCCAAGGTTACCGTGTCAAGGCTGTCATCTGATCATGGGGCACGGGGCGTGGAGCATGGAGCTAACAATAGCAAGCGCTATTCCCCATGCCCCTTGCCCTATGCTCCATGCCGAGCTCATCCGATCCATTTTTATGACAAAAAGAAAGGAGATTATCAAGAATATAAAGTGGAAAAAGGAAAAAGTCCACGTCCAGACCAGGTGGCTATGATCGCTCGGCACAAAGGGTTCTGTGGCAATGAGTTAGTGGAGTGTAGGAACCCTTCCGGGCAAAACCGTCAAACTCTAACCATGCAGGGGACGTGGCTTCAGAGGTTGAGCAAATAAAGGCCAATTGGTCCATGGTGATACACCCGATCTAGAAGGAAATGACACCCGTAGTATGAGCGCAACAGTCAAGAGATATGGATATATATATTTATAATTGATTTCCCTACCAATATTGGTTAGAATTCTCGTGCAATAATGCACAAGTACACTGGTGAGGTAAAGCCAAATTTCCCATTTTTCTTGACAACCGCTACCCCCCATACTAGAAAATGTATCTTTAGCAAACAAGACTCGAGGATTTGGCCATTTTTAGCGGTCATTGTGCAAAAGCGTCAATCATGGCCATATTTTTTTGCCAGAAACCTGCCCTTTATTTCCAGTTTGGCTTGTTGCGGGAGAAAATATGAGTGCCGAGAAGCATGACAAGAGAACCATCGGCTCAGTCCTGGTTATTGGTGGCGGCATCGCCGGCATGCAGGCTGCTCTGGATCTGGCCAACTCAGGCTA
>CAYFXH010000138.1:0-10988 GCA_964346905.1 uncultured Desulfobacteraceae bacterium
GACCTGCCCGCCATCGCGAGCCGCTCAGGCGAGGCGGGCGGGTATTCGATATTCACAACACCAAACAGGCTAAATCCCGCTCCAAGCGGGACTGAAAGTTTGGCACTGCATAGCCTTAGGTTGAGTCAACTGTTCTGACCACGCCAAAACCACGTGGCTTTGAGCTGCCCCAATGACGCAGAGCGCAAAGCGAAAAACTACCAATGTTTGATTTTTTCCCGACGTCTCTATACTATCAGACGGTCTTCTTATGAAGGGTGTGTGTATGACTTGGCAAGCGAGTTACAGAGAAAAGTCATCCCTGCTCGTTTTGGTCTGGGTGGTGTTCTATGCTCTTTCTGTGCCCTCAGTCGCAAACCCTGAGGGCAGCAACCCCATGGACCTTGTTCTTCTAAATGAAGCGGGGGAACCGGTGCGGCTTGGTCAGATGGCAACTGTTCCCCCGCTTTTACTTTATTTCTGGGCCACCTGGTGTAAGCCGTGCCGAACGACAACACCCAAGATAACCAGACTCGCCGAGAAGTACCGGGACCGGGTTCAGGTGCTGGGAATTAATGTGGGAGGGGTAGACTCACTGAAGGACGTGAACAAGTACCGCTCCCGCCACCGAATTACCTACCCCATGTTGCTGGACCGCGACAATCAGACGCTTGAGGCCTATTCCATTGTTGCCATCCCGACCATTATTCTCCTGGATAACACCGGCAAGATCCTCTACCGCGGCCATGAACCACCAACAAATCTCGAAAAACTCTTGCAAGAGTAAACAGCCCTGGCTAATGGACATTTCGTCTAATGACGAAGATTCCCACCAGAGTGTCGGCATCAGTAGCGGGGTTCACAACAGATATCCGTATCCGATTGATTATCGCTACCGTTCTCTGTTTCTGCCTTTGCTGCACGCTGACGGCTGAGGGCTGAACGCTTCCGGTTTATTAACTCTTTTTGGAAGTCTGGACCATAAATTCGGTGATTTGCTGCTTTACCCGCCCTTTACCACATTTGGGGCACTTTACCTTGCCCTTCTCGTATTCGCTGATGGACATCACCACCTCAAAAGGCTTCTTACAGTTCAGGCACTGATACTCATAAGTAGGCATGGCCAAACCTCCTCCAATGCTGCTCACATCGGCAATGCTGCCGCCTCCCTAATCTCAAGCTATTATCTAAGGATTATAGCGAGCTATGAAATATCGTGTCAACGCTCCTTGGGGAACAGTCGTATCCCTTTGCCAAGTCCTTCCATGCATGGGAACGTATGTGCACCGAACCTAGTGCTGAACGAGCAATTGCTCCAGGGGAAATATATTTGCCATTCGCAGCACTAAGGTTTATGGGCGGTCACCAACATGCGCTTGGAGAGAAGGCCGTAATCGCCAGCCCTTGGATGAGAGACCAGAGTTCCAGCGCAGTTGATCTGATGGAAGCCGCTGTCAGTTAGCAACTCTTCCAACTCCTGGCGCTGGAAAAGGCGAGCGAAGTAGGTAACATCTCGGACAAGACCGCCCCGTTTGTTCAGCACCATTTCCCGGACCAAAACCCCTTCGTTGCGGAGCGTGCGGTGCCGGCAAACCACCACATCTTCATTGGCCTCGTGCCAGCTGCTAGGCTTAAAGTGTTGGCGAGCGTAGTCATAGTGAGCTAAGTCAAGGAGCACCTGGCCGCCGGGTCTCAACAAACGGTAAATCTCCAGAAGGATTTTCTGGTTCTGGCTGTCCTTCTCAAAGTAACCGAATGAATTTCCCATAACCAACACTACATCGAAGGTACCATCTGCCAGCCCCACTTGGCAGGCGTCAGCACGACAAAAATGGACGGAACAGCCCACTCTTGAGGCATCTTCTAAGCCAACTCGCAGCAAGAACTCCGAATAATCCACCACGGTGACGCTCTTGTAGCCGCGCCTATGTAGCTCTATAGCGTGGCGCCCCTGACCGCCACAGAGGTCAAGAATACGATAATTGGGGCCGAGCTCGAGGGTGGCCACAACCATATCCACCTCAACAGCAGTGACTTCTGGGCAGCACACACTGCGGGCATCAGTGACCAGGTAGATCTGATCAAAGACATGCTGCCACCAGGTAGGGTCGTAGTCATCCATTTAGGTCCATCCCACAGAACCGCTATTATTCTCCTCTCCCCCCACTGGGGGGAGAGGAAATTAATGTTATGTCTCGAAAAAAAGACTAGCTTGCTTTACTCCTTCGGATGACAACCGAAGGAAAAAAGTCCGTCACTTGCCATCAAGGCCGGTTGTCCGGTCCAGGGAGCTACCCTGGCAATGGCTTCCTCTTCCGGGGTAATGTGAACAAAATCGTCCAACCTTCCTCCACGCCACCAATCCGCCAGCTTCACAGCGTCGTCCCACAGGTTCCTACAGTAAACCTGCAGCTGTTGCACCTGGGCTTCATTTATTAACCGCGGCCGCCAAGCTGTCTTAATGGGGCCCAATAGATAGGTGTGCCCCATGGCCACCGCCTGTTCATTTACCTCCTGGCGAATTTCCTCAAGCGTACTGTACTGCACCCGACAGATAGCTTCATTGATTTGAGCAGCCATATCTCCAACGGCTGTGGCTCCTGGCAAGATGGCGAGCGCCTGAGTTCCCCCTCCAGCTCCCACATTGGTGGGAATACCACCAAAACGGCCAAGGAAGCCGATCAGTCCCGCATCAGTAATCAGACAACGAAAATCCGTCTGCCACCGTTGCAAATCAACTCGCTGCTCCTGTGGAAAAAGCCAGGGGGACTCTTCCGCCCAAAGGTGGAGCGGCACCAGTTCCTGCACAATATAATTACCGGCCGTGAGAGCCTCCTCCAAGTCCCCATCCGGGTCCTCGCTTTTGAAGCCGATAAAGATGCCTTCGCCCGAATAACCCTGCACCGGCTTGAGCACAACTCGATCCCAGTTTTCCCTGGTCCATGCCACCAGATCGCCTATGGGTTCGCCCTTTGTCCCGGTGGTGGCTCGCTCATACAATTGCCTGGTCCAGGGGGTTCTATGAACCGTAGTCCCGTGTAGCCTGTCAACAAGGGAATCGGTTACCGCCTCAAACAGTCCCTTGGCACCAGCAGGCTCCATGCCGCGTGGATTCACGACGAGGTCATCCTTGATGGCCTGGCGCAGGGCCGTGAGAGGTTGGTCTTTTTCCATTTTAATGAGCACATCATTATTGAAGTCCATGAAGACCACGGTTACCTGAAGGCCGCGGTGGAAAAGACGGCCCTGGTGATAATCCAGCTCCTGTGGAGCGGCCAGTGCCGCAGTAACCTCCGGCATGGTGCCCAGGTATTCGACAAAATTCTTATTTTCAACAACCGTCTCGAGGGTGTCCGGTTCGGCCACCAGGACGATATGGGCTGGTTCATCACCGTGACGTCGCTGATGTGCACGAAACAATGCAGCGGCAAAGGCTGGTACCGGATTCAAATACTGGTGGTCAAAATCAAGGGGAATATTCAACTCCAAATGCGGCTGTAACCGCTGCCAAGCCAGCTTTCCCAGTTCCTGCGTGATCCTTTGATACTCCCAGCCCCCAGGACTGCCCAGATTCCACTCAGAGTGATAGCCCAAAAACTCTTCCACAGGTACCTCCCTCTTTAGTGTTCATCCGGAAATCAAAGATTTTCGGATGGAGCTGTCAGTCATCAGCGTTCAGCCGTCAGTCTAAACTCCTGGTCTCAAACCTATAAATAAGTCGGATGGCAGAAATAGTGTGGCGCCCCCGGAGATCAAATAGTATGCGCTACTACGATATTCAACATTCCTTGTTCGACATTCTGCGGTTAAAATAGCCGCCGCCAAGTCCTTCTATCTCTATACCGTTGAGAAAGGTCTGAGAAGACCAGAGTTCGGTTAGCAGTTATGCCACGTAGTGATCAGCCCTTACTTGTATCCTTAGCCCGGGGCGAACCATGCTTCTCAATATCAGGAACTGACGTGCTTAGATTGGCAGGTCCACCTATTTGTGCATCTCCTGCAAGATTTTCAAATCGCCAACGAGCCAGTTCAAACGGGAGCTCACCACCCTCCAGCAGCATCTGGTGAAAACGCTCCCAGCCGAGCTTGGGAACAAAGCGGTGCCGCAAATCGAGGATCTCGTACTTACCCAGGCTGTAACATAGTTGGTAGCCAGGATTCAACCGAAATCGTTCCACCTGGCCCATGGCTTCGTCAGCCGCAAAACCCACCGAAACGAGCAGATTGGCAGCCTCTTCACTGGTGAACCGTTCCATGGCCAAACCCGCGTCTATCAGACAGCGAGCCGCCCGCCAAAGCCGACGCTTGCAATCAACCAGAAGCTCCAGTTCGTCATGAACATGGCCAGATTCACCAAGAATGGATTCAGCGTAGTAGGCCCACCCCTCATAGAAAAGGGGAGATTCCACCTGACGCCGCACCGGGTTGTCCAGACGGCGACGGATATTGTCCAATAAATGGTGTCCAGGATAGGTTTCGTGGGCAGAAAGAAACCTACACTCTCGATGCAATCGCTGTCTACGGAGTATATCCATCTGTGAAGCGGTCTGCGAACTTCCGGCGCTAATGTAGAAACAGGCCTGCTCACGAGGGTCGACCCCCAATGGCGTGCTATACGAGGCACCACTTCTCACCGAACGCAAATAGGTTGGTGTTTCCGTGAGCACTACCTCCTGATCGAGGCCGCTGTCCAACAGGTTGAGTTTTTCACATAGATCGCGCAGATTGGATATCTCATCACCGTAAAGTCGAAAAAGATCTAGTTCTTCCCCTGTACCGGGTAGGTAGCTCTCATAAAGCTCCTGCCATTCCTGGTTGGGATTGATACTTCGGCGCAGTCGCTCCATTTCTTCCTGATTTTCCTGCCATTCCTCCTCGGCGATACCATAGATTTCTTCGAGGGGTCTGGTACAACCGAAATGGCGCTGAACGAGTTCCTCCACTGAAACGGACTGAACCGCCGCTGCAGGTGTTGGACCAATTTCCCGCAATCGCTGGGTAAAGGCAGCGAGGGCCTCGAGAGCCTCGTGGCAGGCCAGCGCTAACCCCATGCTGTAATTCTCTCTATCGACGTCTCGCAGGAGTTCTTGAAAATACTGATGCGCATCCGCACTCATTGCCAGTGCGGCCCGATAGTAAGGGCCAGGGATTGTGCTTAGATTTTCATTGGCCCGACCAAAGACCCCTTTGAGACCAGCAAGCCGCTCAGCAGTGCGTTCAAAATACTCTGATCTATTGGAGAAAGGCTTATGTAAGGCGTGGTCCACCCCAATACAAGCGACCTTGAGATAGAGAAGAGGGTTATGACGCCAAGATGCAACCTCTTCCAGCTCAATGAGTAGTCCGGACATGTTGTGGACCAGGAGTTGCCGATCAATTTCATCCTCGAAATTGTCAGCAGCTGGTTGTTGTTGAAGTCGCCTCTGGAGATCACGCACTGAAGCAATGGCTGTTCCAATCCCTTCATGGCTCAAATCGTCCATCCGGTCAAGGAATTGTGCCGCTTTCTGGACACGAGGCAGAAAGTGAAACTCATCACTGGCGCACATAACCGGAAAGACCCTGGCGAGCAAGGAGAAGTATTCGCCCGCTATTCTACTTATTTCGCTCTTAGGCTGACCTGACATCGTTCTTAGTATTCCGATGCGACAATGAGATCCAAAACGGTTCTCGAACTACGGATGTGAGGCATGTTCATAGTCTCCAATTTGAGAATTTTACCCTATATTGAGGTCGGGAGGTACTTCCCACTCCTCTCCGAGGAAAAGCGGAAGCTCAGCGATGCAGATCGGTCCCACCCGCACCTGCCAACCCGTTTGCCGCTCCAGTGGTTGTTTTAGTTTGGACGCGAACCCAGGAAGGACCATTTCTGTCCTTGCCTGTCCCTGGTGCAAAGGTGTCTCCTCCAGAGTGGCAAGTATCTTTTTTACTTCCAGTGACTGGTAAACCATTGCCATATCAACAGTATCTCCGCGGCAATCCACCAAAAGCAGCCAAAAGGGGCTGAGCGTAAAAGCCATGATGGAGGTGAGTACCTCTTGGGTAAACTCGCTATTTCCAGAAACGAGTACCACGGTGTCGTCGTCTGCACGGTTGATTTCCACAAGACCCGCCGGTCCGGGGCGAGGCAAGTCCAGTGCGGGAACTTTCGGAAGAATTCTATGGGCTTGCAAGGCTAGCTGAAAGGCCCGTACCTGGTTTTCACCTAAAAAGGGGCACTGTGCCGGAGCCCGAGCTCCGACTCGTAACTGTTGTACAAAATCGGCACAGAGAGTTTCCCCGCACTCGCTGCAGTCAGTGCCAGGGAGGTATGTGAGAAAATCGATTTTATTCAGGTAAAGGTCAGCACTAATCATCAAGGTATTGGAGTTAATCTGGCGTGGCGCAGGTTTAGTTTCTCAATGGAGGAGAAAGCACGCTAGATCATGTGGAAGGAATAGTGACAAAACTACTGGCAATACTTCCAGGCTTCACACAGTTAGGCTTCCTGCCAGTGTCTGACAAAGTTGTCTAGCCTGAAAACATCCGATCGGCTGAGATCGATCCATTTCAACCCGGCACCTATTTCACCGCAGGGCTCATGCTTGGAGCATATCCACACGACCTCAGCCAGAGAAACCACCGAGCCATGATATTGGGGCAGATAGACGTTTATATGTACGCGGTCGCCCACGCACATGCTTTCACCGGTGCGGACAAAAACTCCAACAGGGCTGATATTCTTGGCCCTCCCTTTGGCTGCACCGCGCTCCCCCAGAAGACAATAGGTAGTATTAATATCAGCGCGGGGAAATCGCCTCTCATCCTTCATGGCTGCGATACTCCAGAGTGTTGTGTTACTGGATTCTTATATCACAAAATCTATAAATTGCCTAGGAGAATTGGTTAGTAACCGTTGATCATCAATCATTTTTCAGTTGTTCTGTTTTTTTCTCTAAGAGGATCTTCAAAAGTCACAATGGTTTGAACGGGACAATGGGCAGGGGCAATGTCGGCTCCGTCACAGTAGCCACACCTTCGGCCTGGTCATGACGGTGGGCTTCCAGACGGGTTGGCCGAAATTGCCCAGCAAGTCTGTGTTTATCCAATTGATTATGCTAAGATGTTGCGGTCTTCGCACCGCAGATTCATTTCAGGAGGGAGCCTATGAACGTCAAAAAGCTGGTTATTGTCGGCGGTGTGGCCGGTGGTGCCTCAGCTGCAGCCAAGGCGAGGCGCTGTAGTGAGGAGGTGGAGATCATCATGTACGAGAAGGGGCCAGATATCTCCTATGCCAATTGTGGCCTGCCGTACTATCTCTCAGGCGTGATCCAACGGCGGGAAGATCTGCTCATCACCACTGCTAAGTTTTTCCGCCGTCGCTTCCGGGTGGATGTCCGCCCCGGAACTGAGGTGGTTCACATCGATCGCAACAAAAAAACAGTCGTTGCGAAGAATCTCAAAACCGGACAAATGGAAGAAGAGTCCTATGACCGTCTGATCTTGGCGCCCGGCTCTCATCCGATAATACCACCAGTAACCGGCATGGACCTCCCCTTCGCTTATACCCTCAAAACCCTTGAAGACACTGACCGAATATTCCGTTATCTCCAAGAGAAAAAGCCACGCAGGGCCGTGGTGGTGGGCGGTGGCCTCATTGGTGTGGAGGCCGTTGAGAATCTAGCGCTCAAGGGACTCGAGACCACAGTAGTGGAACTTGCTCCGCAAGTACTCACCTTTTTGGATTGGGAAATGGCCGAAAAGGTTCGTTTCCACATGCAGCTCAAAGGCGTCAGCATCTACCTTTCAGAAGGCTTGAAAGCAATGGAGGAGTGCAATGGCCAGTGCCTGGTGAGAACCGATAAGGGCAGAGAGCTCCCCGCCGATTTAGTTCTGGTCGCCGTCGGCATCAAGCCCAATGTTGATCTCGCCAGGGATGCGGGTCTTGAGATCGGTGTTACCGGCGGCATCAAGGTAAACGAGTTTATGCAGACCAGTGACCCTGACATTTTTGCTGCTGGCGACTGTATCGAGACGGTAAACCTTGTGACTGGCAAACCAACGCTTACCCCCATGGGCTCGGCAGCCAACAAGGAGGGACGTGCAGCCGGCGCCAACGCCCTGGGCCGCCACATCGCAGTCAAAGGCTTCACTGGTACTATCATCGTCAAGGTGTTCGACCAAACCGTGGCAAAGACCGGCCTTTCTGAAAGGGAGGCAAGAGCGGAGGGTTTCTCACCTCTAGCCCTCTACGTGCAACCCAGCCATCATGCCGGCTACTTCCCAGGCGCCAAGCCTTTAAGTATCAAAACAGTGACCGATCGTGACAGTGGCAGGCTCCTTGGTGCCCAGGTCATTGGCGAGGAGGGGGTGGACAAACGCATTGACGTTTTCGCCACTGCCATCTATCACCACATGAGCTTAGAGGATCTCCTTCAGCTGGATCTAGCCTATGCCCCCCCGTATTCTGCCGCCAGGGATCCAGTAATAGTTGTTGGTGCGGTGGGTCAGAATTACTATCAAGGTGACTGGCACCCCATCAGCCCTCACGAACTCAAGGATAAAATGGATTCAGGGGAATCTTGCCTTTTGATAGATGTGCGCACCCGGTTGGAATTAACCAAGATAGCACCACTTCCAGGTGCCACCCATATTCCCATAGACTCTCTGCGTGACAAACTTCAGGACCTGGATCCTGATCGAGAAACCATTCTCTATTGCGCCCAAGGACTGCGCTCTTATCTTGGCAATCGCATCCTATCCATGAACGGCTTCCAGCGGGTCAGGACTCTTGCCGGGGGGCTGGATAACTGGATGTATGAGTTGGAATCGACCACTGCACAATAGGCTGAGTAAATGTCCACGTGCGTAAGGCGTTTGGCGCAAGGAATAACCTTGAACAGAAGACTTCCATGAGGTTTGAGCCTTATGCCTGCACTCCTGGATTTTGAATACTGACTCCTCCTGCGGAGAATGCAACCGGGCGAGCGCGAGTGCTGTGGCACTCAGGTCCCTAGCCACATTCAGAGGAGTTTTATGGCTTTTTTCACTTGATTTTTGCCAAGTCCATGTATTAAAGTCGCGTTGATTATTGCCTGTGTGTAAACGCAGGTCGATCACGCTTCAAAGGATTGTTGGAGCGCGGCGACCGGCTGTTTAGGACCATATCGATTGTAAATCTTTAAGAAGGAGGTCAGCGTTTTGGCAAACGGTATTGTAAAATGGTTTAATGACAAGAAGGGCTATGGTTTTATCCAGCAGGAAAACGGTGAGGACATATTTGTCCACTACTCCTCTATCAATATGCCTGGATTTAAGTCTCTCACTGAGGGCGAGCAGGTGAACTTTGATGTGGAAGAGAGTGACCGGGGACCTGTGGCTAAGAACGTTACAAAAGCTTGATCTAGACAAAAAAGGTTTTCTCTTATGGTATGTTGGGCATCTCGTCTTCGATAGACGAGATGCCCTTCTTATTGGCATACTCTTCGAAGACTTCATACTCGATGCGGGAAGTGTGAATCCAGATCTTCATGGTAACCAGCATCGAGAATGAGTATCGAAAAGAGGAGAGCAAAGTGATTGACAAGGAAACCAAAAAGAGGCTCAAGAATATCCAGAGAGAGATCAAAAAGGTGAAAAAGGAACTAAGTAAGATAGAGCTTCGACCCTGCCAAAACGATGCCGAACTCAAACAGAAGGAGGAAGATCTGAGAGAGTTAGGCGACAAACTCCGCGAATTGGAAAAGGAGCAGGATCGGTTTATACTTGACAGTGGCCGTGTTAAGCACGGCCTGTAGTTTTTCTGTGATTACCACTGACTGCATTACACGCCAACTATTCTTCTCTACAGCCTATCCCGACTGAGTCAACACTCCAATAATCCCAACTCTCTCATTAGTACGACAGGAAAATCGTCGGCAAAATTCTAGACTTGATGTCGTTGCAGAAACCGTTCCCAGCGGTGATCGACCCAGCCTTGCAGATGATCCATTTGCTCAGGGGTCGCTTGCTTGAAACGCTCCTGTAATTTCAGATAGTGGTCGACCAGCTTTTTCTTGCCACTCTTGGCCATGCTTCGACTGCGACCAGTGAGACGAAAAACCCCATTTTCCACCTCGTAAAGTACCCACATGGCCGTATCAACCGCCAATTTTGCTAGTTTGACCAAATCGCCTGTGGGAAATCCCCAACCTGGAGCACAAGGAATGTTTACGAGGATGAATCGGGTGCCCTGGATACCTTTGGCCTTTACTACCTTGTCATATAGATCCAGAGGGTATGCAGGAGAGGCTGACGCCACATAGGGAACGCCATGGGCTTCCATGATCGCCAACATATCCTTTTTGTGCTCGATCTTGGTACCTGGAGTGGTGGTGGTGAATGCGCCCATGGGTGTGGCACTGGAGCGTTGGGTGCCGGTATTCATATATCCCTCGTTGTCGTAGCAGATATAGATGAAGTCGGTATTCCGCTCGGCAGCAGCGCTTAAAGCCTGAATGCCGATATCGAAAGTGCCGCCGTCCCCAGCTATCCCCACCACGGTGTAGTCGGTCTTGCCCAGTGCTCTCAAAGCTGCAACAACACCGGTGGCCGACGCTGCCGTTGTCGCAAAGGCGGTGTTGATGTTCGTAAGCCTCACTGACGTGCTCGGATAGAGCCCGTGCAATACAGTCAGACATGAGGCCGGTATGGTCAAAACGGTCTTCTCTCCCAGTGCCTTGAGGATGTGACGATAGGCAAGGGCCAAACCGCATCCGGAACAAGCACGCGTACCGGGTAGTATGTATTCCTCTGCTGGTAGTTGCATCACCGAAGTGGTCATGATCTCGTGCCTCTTATTTCCTGGAGCTTTCTGATGCTGCCATGCACTCGTGCATGGTGATTCTTTCTTCCCAAGGAAATCCGAAATCCCAATACCTGCCCGCCATGCGAGCACGGCGAGGCAGGCGGGTCGAAATCCTAAATGGTTCGATCAGCTCACCACCCTGAGCTAAGTCGAAGGGCAATTTTCAAATTTTCAAAACTCTCCT
>CAYFXH010000139.1:0-7639 GCA_964346905.1 uncultured Desulfobacteraceae bacterium
AGATTTTATCTCTTGTCTGAGAGGATTTTCTAGACAACCCTATAATAGCGTCTAGTATCCTTAGGGGCCTTGTCTGGTTGGCTCTGCTGGTGGGCAACCATCGAGCGATAGTAGTCATTGCTCTCTAAAAGTGACTCATGGGTGCCAATGGCAATGAGGCGGCTCTGATCTAAGAGAAAGATCCGGTCGGAATGCATGATCGTAGAAAGCCGGTGGGCCACCACAAAAAGGGTCTTGTTTCTAATTGCAGATGGGAGAGACTGAAAAATTGTCTTTTCCGTCTGGCTATCCAGTGCGGAAGTCGGCTCATCCAGTACCAAGATGTCCGGATTTTTGACCAAGGCCCGGGCAAGGGCCAGACGCTGTTTTTGCCCTTCCGAGAGGTTAACACCCTTTTCACCAATCTCGGTCTCATATCCTTCCGCTAGGCTCACGACAAAATCATGGATACCCGCCACCGTGGCCGCTCGAACAACGTCCTCCTCGCTGGCCTCGGGATTGCCGTAGCGAAGGTTTTCCATAATTGTCCCAGACAAAAGCAGTGCGCTCTGTGCGACGTATCCGATCCGCTGGCGCAATGAGCCCAGCTCATAGTCCCCTGCCGGCTTCCCATCAAAGTAGATTTCTCCTGCAGCGGGTCTGTAGAAACGGAGAATAAGGCTCAACAGCGTAGTCTTGCCCACACCGCTGGGCCCTACAATGGCCACCCGTTCTCCAGGCTGAATCTGGAAGGAGATATCATCAAGCACCGGCTCACCCCTGTTGTAGGAGAATGAGACGTTCTTGAACTCAATGGCACCGTTAAGCCGTTCCACGATTTTACCGGTCCCCACCCTCTCTTCCGGAACGATGTCATAGAGAGACGAGACGCGTTCCAGTGCCGCTCGCGCATTTTGCAATTCAAGGTTGGCATTGGCCAGAAACTGCGCCGGACCAAATACATATGCCAGATAGGCGATAAAAGCCAGTAAAGAGCCCAAGCTCCACTGCCCCTGAATAACCCAGTAAGCCCCCAACCCCACTACGGTAACCTTTGCTATTCCTGGCATGGACGTGATTATCAGGTTGGCAACGGAACCTACCGTGGTTTGCTCAAGGGAAATGTGAAACGCCTCTTTCAGTTGGGATATGAGGCGTTTCACTGTACGCGCTTCGGTGGAGAAAGCCTTGATCAAAGAGACCGAAGAGAGCGACTCCTGCAAGTGACTCGAGACAGTGGCCTGCTGCTCCATATCCTGGTGGCTGAGGACGTGGATCTTCCTTGAGAAGTACCGTATGCAGAGAACGAGCCCGGGGACAATCACCAAAACACCCATGGCCAGTCTCCACTCCAGATAGAGAAGCAGCACTACTCCTCCCCCAAAGCGCAGGATGTTGCTGATTATGTAGACAATTGTGCTGGAAAAGAACCAGCGTACACCCTCCACGTCGGAGGAGAGGCGAGACATCAGGTAACCGGTTTGATTTTCATCGAAAAATGTTTTGGGAAAACGCAGGACATGGCTGAGGAGATCCCGTTGGATGTCCAGAGTTACCTCCTGCTCAAAGCGGGCAAAATAGAATTGCTGCAAGAGGCTTGTTACCTTCTCTGCAAGCGAAATCCCGGCCAGCAGGAGGATGGCTACTGCCAAAAGGGTCAGCTGACGGCCCAGGATCACATCGTCAACCAGGTAGCGCATGATGAGGGGCTGTGGGAGACCAAGCAGGGAGGTGATCATGATGAGGAGGACGCCCACTGCACCCTTGCGGTAGTGTCGGCCAACAAACGGGCGCAGGTTCTTCAGGCTGGTCTTCATGGAAACATGGCTGTCCTGGCCACCGATGCGGTCTTTCGGTAGCTTCCGGGAAAGCCCTGATTTTAAATACGTCCACCAGCTGTTCTTCACGATCTAACCTTTGATGGTTTCTTTCTAATCTTCCCCCCCCCCCAACCCCCCCCCCCCCAGGGGGGGGGGGAGCTCAGCCGAACGGTTAGGGTGGGGGTGAGATTGTCTTATTGCCGCGCTTTATTGTTCACCCCTTTTGTTTCAATTCACCAATTCTATTAATAACCAGGTCATCAATCCATCTAAACCACCGGCGCACATACGAGACAGGCAGCAGCCAATTACTGGAGGTCGGGTAGCAGAAACGCACCATATCAGGATGAGGAAAAAGCAAACGCAACAACGATGGAAGACGTTTCAACAGCATTGACGGATTGGCAAGCGATCGTTTCAGCAAAATAGTCACCCAATGGTGCCTCATCGTATCTGCCCAAACAGCAGACTCGTCCTCTGTTGGTCGCGGCCAGGTGGAGAAGTCATCGAATCCGTTCGGCAGCTCGAGTCCAGCCCAGACTTGGGCGATTTTCAGGCAATGTTCCAACGGCAGCCGAGCTCTCCAAGCCACGCACCTTTCCTGCAGTGTTTCCCAGTCATCCGACACTTGAAGGTGTTGGGCAAGCAACGTTGTGTCATAAATCCAACTCAACCGCATCTCCATTCTGTGAATCATAACCAAGTGAATAGCCGAATGAATGAGATAGTCCACGGGATGCAAGGTTTCAAAGGTCAACGTTGGGGTCTCAACCTTCCAGGCCCTCTGAAAAAGGTCCTGTATGTCAACCTCTTCACTGCCCTTGAAAAAAGGGTGCAACTCCCAGTGGACCCAGTGGAGATCAACCGGAAACTTGTTACCCGGGTTATGTTCATGGATAAAGCACTCCTCCCGGAAAAAGTCCCTGGCGACCTCGAATCTTTTAGCCAGGCATGCGTAGCCCAAGCTCTCCAATACACCTCGCGCCTGGATCACATTTTCAGGAGCCACTAGAAGGTCGAGATCACAACTGGGCCTCATGGCTGGATCTTCATACAGCGAGAATGCCAGGGCAGGTCCTCGCAAGACCAGCACGCGAACACCCTGTTCACGGAACGCTTCTATAATTTCCTGGAGCTGCCTTTCCATGTGAAGCGAACGTACACAACTGACGAGAAAAGCCTGTCTCATTTCATCGGTGATCGGTTCCGGCGGGCGATATTCCTGTGATAAAGAGCCAATTTTTCGATAAACAAAAGGAATTATCCAGTTAGCTCGGAGGAAATCCAGCAGCCCAGACCATTCATTTAAAGATGCCGCTGGCGCCAGGGGGGATTCGTCTTGCAAAACTGACCGTACGTACGCCAGAAGCTCACCTGAAAGATCAAGAAGAGTTGTATCTGCCGTCCCGCACAGCTTCAGACTCGGGTGAATGCTTTGCATCACCCCCTGCAATGTTGAAACCTTTTGAAGATTTGGTGAGGCTTCTTTGTTCATTACAATGCGCAACTCTTATTTATAGGGAATTCGGAAATCTAATCTTACGATTCACACAGTTTCATTTATGAACTCACCTCCCCTCCCCTGGCGGGAGGGGATTAAGGGGAGGGGGGATCACCCCCACCCTCACCCTCCCCCGTCAAGGGGGAGGGATTTAAGGCGGTTTTGCATTTTATTCGCTAATAATTCCTCATCAACAACGGACAACTGATCCGCCTCAGGCGGAACCACGGACCCCTTTGCCGGATTCTCCGGCAAAGACCCCTCATCCACAAACAACCGAAATGGTCGCCGGATGTTCCATCCACCCTTTCCCGGCAACCACCTGCCGATAACACGTCTTCCCATCAGAAGTTGCAGCTCTTTGCCTGCGGCTCGGTTAAGAGAGATAACTCGCGGCCTCATCTGTGCCGGAAGTAGTCGGATGAAAATACCAGCTCTAGCAAATACTCTGTAGGCAGGACGAAGCAAAAAAGAGACGCATGAGTCGACACCATGAATTGCTCTGACGGTTACAGCTAACAATCTTCCCACCGTCCCGCCGAATATTCTTCGCCGCTTGTTTCCTCTTTGTGCGGCGACTACCCGCCCAAGGATTTGATCGTGCCTCAGGATCCATGGATCGACATCACTCGAGTTGTCCCCCCGGGTCCTGATTCCCTTCGAACTCACCGAGACAACTCGATGAATAATCTTGGAATCACCTCCGGAAGGCAGGAAAACAATTACATCTCCCCGGCCAACTTCTTTACCATTGTACGGAATGATACGCAGCCTATCCCCAGACTTAAGGATGGGATTCATACTTGGTCCAATGTAGTTTACTGTCTTTGCTTCAGATGGCTTTGTCGCTTTCATTATTTCCATTGGTCTTAACGGTTTCTAAGGCAAAACTGCCTCAATTTTTTCCCAAAACCGACCTTTCAAGCTGACTCGAAGTCTAAAAGCCGGGATTGATCCGGCAAGTTCGCAAGCATTCTCGAAAACTTTTTTCCTGCGAGCCCTCAATTCTTCACTATTTAGATTATCCCAAAACCGATGACACACCTGTTCGGCTGATTGGTTGATAGATACAGCTGCTTCTCCCTGGCCCATATGACTCACTTCGTCGGTCTCTGCCTGTTCTAGAAAGAATATCGCGGATAAAAGAATATTTTCTTCAACATTCCATGTTTGCTCGGAGTTTCGCCACAAGTGATCACTCCAAGTGGGAAACGGGTGTGCCACATATCGTTTTAGATCATCCCTCACGACCAGCGTTTCATCATCGCAAAGGGGGTGCCACGGACTGTCAAGGCGATGGCAGCATGTTGATTTTCCAGTGTTTCCAGGGGCTGCTAATAAAATGCCCTTCCCATCTCGTTCAACCAACCCAGCATGGAAAGGTAGCCCTCCCGCGTGTTGGGCCCTCTCAAAAATGGGATAGAGAGCCAGCGACTTCCTTAAAATGTCCAGTTCGTGACTCTCCTCATCTCCGAACTCGCAAATCACGTCTGGCACGTCGCGGTGGTACCAGACGTGGATGGCGGGTAATTTACGGGCTTGCCAACCTCCTCTAGGAAGACTATCTTGCATGTCATAGGTCAAGTAGCATACCGGCTCCCCCCGTCTTTGTTTGTCTGTCTCCTTCCTGATAAAGATCAGCTTTGGGTAGCCGTTTCCATCGCATGTTTCAAGCTCCATTATAGAGGCAAGCTTCTCCACCCACGATCTTTTCCCCTCAGTGGCTATGAGCTGCCACCTCTGGCCATTGGCCAGGCGAATACAATATCCACTCTTATTGTCCGAGATTGGCTTAATGATAATCATGTCAAAGCTTGTAATGTTGTATTGTTGCAGTACTGGACCATTTCTAATCCGGCCGCCCTCCCCTCCGTCAAAGAGCCTTATGCCTGCCTAAATCATGGAAGAATGTTACCAAGAGCCTCCTTAATATACTTGTACTTGGGAACCGACAAGAGTCCCTCCACCGCATGGGCCTACTTTACACCGCCAGCGGATCATTAAATCCTACCTAAGGAGCAGTACCAGCTTGGCAATTGCCACCAGGACTACCACCATCTCTGCAATGTTTCGCCGGTGCCGAAGCACCATTTTGGCAGTTATCAGTGGGATTGGCTGAACCACTTGCACAGAGCCCCATCCCGACCTCCCTATCATCAGAGCTGAATGGGATTATTAATGGTTGCTCGTATTGCTGAGACATGATAGTTTCCTCCTGACCTTGACTGATCCAATGTTTGGCGTGCTCTTCACTCCGCCGTTTTGTATGGCTGAAACATCCCTTGCTTTGAGGATCTAAGGAATTGTCCTATTCCATGCTCCCCATCATCCCCGATTGGCCCTCTTGTAAAGTACTTGTAAAAATACGAGTATCAGGAAAGAGTCCCTGATTATGAGCTTCCTTGCAGAACCAGAAAGGTGCCCAGAGGTCTCTACTGCCGTAATAATTCTGGGCTACACAACTTCCCAGACAAAGTCTCTTCATGAGACAGTTTCCACAGATCCCCTCCAGGCGATGGGGGAGCCCTTTGCGGAGTTCCAAGAGAATGGGGGAGTTGGTCCAGATAGCCTCCAGTCGATCAGAGTCCGCGTACCCGAAGACAAGGTCGGGTACGCTCTCCCCAATTCCACAGAGTGCATACGAACCGTTAGCCAGAACGCCTAGAATGGACAGAATCCCGCAAATCCCACACCCATCTCCATTCTCGCCAAATATTTTGCCGAGGGGGCGGAAAGCCATTGGCTGGTCGTAGTAAAGGTGCAAATCTGTTGCAGCGGAGAGGGTGTTTTCTACCCATTTTCCGAGGTCTAACAGTTCTTCGATGTCCAATGCCTCGCCGGAATCGTGCATCTTTGAGCCCCTGGCCATAGGCTGCACGATATTGAACTTGACCGAGCCCGCACCCGAGCGTTCAGCCAACCGCACAACTTGCTCTATCTGGTCTTTGTTAGGGCGCATCACACTCATAATTATCTGTGGCCTGAACCCAACCTCTACCAAGCTACTTATCCCATCCATTGCTTCGTCGAAGCACCCTGCAACCCCACGTACCCACTCATGAGTCTCTGCTTCAGCCCCATCCAGGCTCACTGAGACAAAAGGATCCTTGCAAACGGCCATCTGCTGCGCCAGTCCAGGCGTGCATAGGACCCCATTGGTCTCCACCGTAAGACCAAGGTCTTGTGCTTGAATATATTCCAAGATTTCTTGGATCTGTGGATGCAATAGGGGTTCCCCACCGGTTAGCTTTACCCCGGTGAGCCCTAGGGGCTTTGCCTGTTCAATGATTGATTTGAACAGATCCAGATCAAGTACACCGTAGGACTTACCCGTAGTCTGGTATTTAGGCGCAATCCAGCAGTGCCGACAGCGCAAATTACACCCCTCGGTTAGGTAAAAGTAAATCTGGTTCAGTGGATATGTACTGTTTTCAGATTTATCAGTCATTTCCTCTACCTGTTAACCGCAGAGCGCATAGCGCATAGCGCATAGCGAAAAAAAGGAGTCAGAAGTCAGGAGTCAGAATCCAGAATCTAGGAGAAAAGAACAAAAACAATAATTACAATCTGCTGGCTACTGACTACTCAAACTCACGCTATGCGCTTGGCGCTATGCGCTATGCGACTAGACTCGCGTCCGGCAACCTCCCCCCTGCCTCCAGGAATCGCTTCAGGCAAGCATCCGGGCTTGGATGGTTCTCAACACCTAAAATCGTATAGGCCAGAGCAGGACAGTTGCCCGTACAATAGTCAGTGTAATCGCACCCTTGACAAAATTCGAAGCCGCTCAATGGAATATGGTGCCGCTCCCTGAGCCTCCTGAGTTCAGGATGTTCCTGCCAGACCTCCTGAAGATCATCCCTGTTGATACGACCTAACTCCATGTGACTCATTTGACTGCATGGAACCATGACCCCGTCAGCACGGATCGCCATCTGACTCATCGTGCCATTGCAACCGCTGAGGTAGCCCCATCCCGGGATGGTTTCATTCCCTTTTCGACGTGCCTTTTCCATCTCCAGCCAGTTTCTTCCCTCGGCCAGTGGACCCGCACTGGCACTGATGCGCCCATTGTATTTTTTGTTGAGCTGCAAAAGGGTTTCCATGGCAAGGGAGCGTTCATCAGCTGTAAGTTGGACTTGCTCGGCATGCTGTGGGCAGAGACGCATGTATGATGCAGCATTGGTTGAAAAACTTGGAAGTCCGATATCTTCCAAGAGAAACCTGGCAACGCCCTCAAGATCCCTAACGTTCTTTCTATGAATGGTCACCCGGACGGAAATAGGAACCCTATATTTCTGGAGAGATTTGATGCCCTGCATTACTCTGAGAAAATTTC
>CAYFXH010000139.1:7762-10684 GCA_964346905.1 uncultured Desulfobacteraceae bacterium
GGTAAATCCTTCCGACAAAAGGGCTCTCCTCCGGAAATTGTCACATTCGTAACGGCGCAACGATTCAGTTCCTCGAAGAACTGAAGCCATTCCTCTTTGGCCAGATCTTGGCCCGCATCGCCTGCACCGGTGAAATGGCTGCAGTAGGTGCACCGCAGATTACAGCGGTTGGTTATAGCCAGGTCCATAGATCTGGGGGTTTTCATTAATTTCATCACCGGATCAATCCTTGTGTATCTCGTACCCTGCTAAGCCGCGCTGGACCAAATCCTGAATGAACTCCTGGAGATCTTCCTCGGCCTCTTCTGGGACGTCTTCATGAGTCTTCCGCAGGTCTTCCAAAATGTCTTTAACCCCGTGGTGACCGTCCAGTCGTTTCCAGATAAATACGCCCATGGGATTCAGGCCAAAGGCGTCACCCGAATCAGGATCAAACAAAATAGCCCAGTCATCAAATTCCTCTCTAAGGACAATCAATGGATTGGCTATGGGTTTGTCAGTTTGCATCACTAGTTTCCCTCCCCTTCAATCAATTTGCTACTCCACTACTCCATTACTCCAATCTTATATAACTCAAGCAAAGATCGTGCCGTTGGTTTTAGATCGCTATTACTATCTGTTCGACCAATGCCGACTGCTGAAATTGCGCTTTCCATCTGAACTAAAGCAAACAAATTGGTAATTGCAATCGAGGTGGAAAAAATCTAGAGATCTATAGACCATAACGTCCGTAATGAGAAGCTCGTTGTCTTCTAACAAGCAGAGGTCAAAGCAATGCTCGTTTTCAAAATCCCCCTGAATCCCCCTTTATAAAAGGGGGACTTTTATGATCGAGTTTGCTTTCGCCCCCCTTAGGAAAGGGGGGTTGGGGGGATTTCCTCTCTCGGCTACAAGCTCATCGAATCAAATCACTTGCTTTATGTTCTTTGCCTACTGGATTCTGACTCCTAGCTCCTTGGTTTTAAATCCGCAATCCCCAATCCGAAATCCGAAATCCGCAATCATCACTCGGCCCAAGAATTGCAAGAGTCTGGCAGAGAATAGAGGTTGCGGAAAGTAAGTGCCCATCCGCAACCTACTGAATGTCATTCTGAGGAGCGGCACGCGACGAAGAATCTCGAGATCCTTCGCGGCGTTTACCCCTTCGACGGGCTCAGGGCAGGCTCTGAGCAAGTCGAAGGGCTCAGAATGACACAATCGGAGGCTTTTTCAGCAGCCTGCTAGACCACTTTCGGTGTGGATAGATCAACTGCTTGGAGAATGCAGATGAACATATTGGACACCTGCTTCACTAAAGAGAAGGACCTCGTTACCAGAGATGTTGCTGGTGAGAAGATCATTGTTCCCATTAAGGGCCATGTGGGTGATCTGGAGGGGGTGTATACTTTGAATGAAGTGGGCGCTATGGTCTGGCAACTCATCGACGGGCGGACAAGCGTACGCCAGCTAGCTGAAGCGGTGAGAAACGAATACGATGTTGAGGATGCGGAGGCGGAAAAAGACGTTTTAGATTTCCTCCGATCTCTGGAGGATGCCGGGTTGATCAGGTCATCTGGAGAAATTTCGGGATAAACCATGGAAACAGTGAGCTATGAGGATTTTGCCCTTGGCATCTCCCGCCGCATTTCAGGGAAGCGCATACCTTTGCGCGGGAACATCGAGGTAACCCGCCGATGTCCCCTATCATGCGGACACTGTTACAACAATCTGCCCATAACGGATCAGCAATCCCGCGACGCCGAACTTTCTTACGAGGAGCACTGTCGTATCCTGGATGAGATTGTGGAGGCGGGTTGCTTCTGGCTCCTGTACACGGGTGGGGAGATCTTTGCCAGACGGGATTTCATTGATATCTACACGTATGCAAAACAGAAGGGCTTTCTTATAACCTTGTTTACCAATGCAGTCCTGATCAATAAAAAAATTGCCGATTATCTGGCCCAGTACCCGCCGCACTCCATTGAAATCAGCCTGTACGGCCACACCAAGAATACCTACGAAAAGATAACAGGCAGACCAGGCTCTTTCGAGCGCTGCCTGCGAGGGATCCGGTTACTCAGGGAGCGTGGGATGCCCGTTGAGCTCAAGACCGTTACCATCACCTTAAACAAGCATGAGATCTGGGAGATGAAACGGTTTGTGGAGGAGGACCTGGGCTTGGAATTCAGGTTCGATGCCATGATCAACCCACGGCTTGACGGCTCTCAGGACCCTCTGGCCCTCAGGCTCACAGCCGAAGAGGTGGTGGCCCTCGACCTCCAGGACCCGGAACGGCTGGCAGAGTGGAATCGGTTCTGTGAGCACCATACAGGACCTCCTACCGACCCAAAACAGTCCCACGACCTCTATCAGTGTGGTGGTGGAGTGGGCTCCTTTGCCATTGATCCCTCAGGAAACCTCAGTCTCTGCGGGATGTCTTCCAATGACACCTATGACCTGCGACAAGGGAGTTTTCGAGATGGCTGGGAAGACTTTATCATGAGGATGCGGCAGAAAAAGATCACCAGGCAGACCAAATGTTTTGCCTGTGAGATCAAGGCAATGTGTGGAATGTGTCCAGCCAATGGCGAGCTAGAGAACGCAGACCCGGAAGAGCCGGTAGATTTTCTCTGCCGCGTGGCCCATCTTCGGGCACATGCCCTCGGCTTGACCGTATCTCCTCATGGCGATTGTGAGTACTGTAAAAAGCCTCTCTAAAACCCCCTCCCCTAACGGCCTCTAGCTCCACTTTCAGCCTTGACTTTGTCCCAGAGCTCTGTACCACTACGCAGATACCTCAAAAAATCCCCCCAACCCCCCTTTACGAAAGGGGGGCTTCAACGGAACCGGATCATAAAAGTCCCCCTTTTATAAAGGGGGATTTAGGGGGATTTCTCAAAGTAACATTTTGTACAAAAATTATAAATTTATTTAATACTTAAG
>CAYFXH010000140.1:0-5148 GCA_964346905.1 uncultured Desulfobacteraceae bacterium
AGTGGAGATCAGCGTAGATCACTTTTATTTGGAGCCCGCAATCTCAGCTGGAAAATCCCCACGAAAATAACGGTAATAATGCCGAAAAGCCCCATCCCACGGACATCTTCCAGGCTGGCGGTACTGGCAAAATAACGGTATAAGGCGTATCGGGGGTCCAACTCAAAAGATTTGTCGAAATCAGCATCGGACAGCTCATCCTGCCCCAACTGCCGGTAAGCCTTGGATCGGGTTGCATAGGCGTTGGCGAGGGTTCGCGGGTCCGCTCGTAAATGGATGGCCTTTGTGGAGTCACGCAGAGCCTCTTCTGCCATTCCTTTGTGACGGTATGCCTCTGCCCGATAGCCGTAAGCACTTGCGAGGCGTGGATCCAGCTCAATGGCACGGTTGAGGTTGTCAATCGCCGCATCAAAATTTTCCTTTTTCAGTTGGGCAAGCCCCAGCATCCGGTAGGCCTCCGGATCGTGAGGCTTCAGCTCAATAATTTTGGTGTAATCCTTGATTGCTTTGTCGTACTTCCGCTGGTAGTAATAATTTAGCGCGCGTCCTTCATAGGCCTCCACCAGGTTCGGGTTCAACTGGAGAGCCTTGGTGAAGTATCTTATTTGCTTGTAGGCCATAGAGCTCTGGCGGCCAAGGTTGTAAAAATGCATGGCGTCCTGCCCCCAAGCCGCTGAGGCAGTCAGCACCATAAAGGTGAGCAGTGTAACAACTATTTTTTTCATGACCTTGACTCCTTGCACCTCTACGGAGGAGAGATCCTTATCTTTTCTCCCCCCATAACGCCGACAGATAATGTCGCAAGGTGCTAATGTCAATGGAAGCAATATCCTTGCCAACTTTTTCCCTTGTCTTGATTATTTTAGTTTCTGTTCGGGAGATCAGCTAGAGGCAGGATTACACGGGGCAGGGCTGAAATCATACATGACACTGACTCCAACACTCCCCAGACAGTTCTTCCCAACAAAACCGCTGACTTGGAACAACGCCTAAGGGACACGACCCTGGATGCACTCCTTGGAGGGGCTTGGTGGTGCTCGCTATCTTCAGATGGTATGGGAGTAATGGTGCGTTGGAGTAATTGATTTAATTGGACGTGCCGAATTGGGGAAACGTCTCAAGAAGGGCCTTTTTCAGAGCGGTAGCGTCAGCAAATCTTTCCTCCGGGTTTTTTTTGAGACACTTCAGAATGATTTCTTCAAATTCCACCGGGATGTCAGGCTCGATCTTTCTGGGCGGCTCTGGTTCGCGGGTGAGAATAAGATCCATCAAGGCCTTTTCATTATCATCGAAAAAAGGCAGCCACTCGGTGTAAAGGGCATACATGATCACGCCCAGAGCCCAGACATCACTGGCTATCTGGCTTTCGCCCATAATTTGTTCAGGAGCCATGTACGGCCTTGACCCAACCAATGTGCTGCTTATGTCCCTATCTTTCAGCTCTTTGGCTATGCCATAATCCAGGAGTTTAAGCGTGCCATCACGCCGAATAATTATATTCTCCGGCTTGATATCCCTGTGCATGATCCGGTGGTTATGGGCGTGGGCGACAATATCCACCAACTGAAGGACAATTTTCTCTTTCTGTGACTCTTCCAGAGTCTGCGCCATGAGCTCTTTCAGCGAACGTCCCTCGACAAATTCTTGCAGCAACACAACCCGGCCACGATGCTCCACAACATCGACAATCTTGATGGCGTTGGGGTGGCCTGCTAACCGCCGGCAAATATCTGCTTCTTGGCGAAATTTGGTGTTCAATTTCTTATTCCTGGGAATTTTGGCCACGTAGTATGGAGCCCGACCTTCCCTTTCAATATCACGCACTTTCCAGACTTCGCCAAAACTGCCCAACCCCAAACGGACAACCTTTTCATAGCGTTCGCCAATCAGTTCGGTCATTTTCATCAGGGAAAAAAAATCAGCGCTAAAGGGAAAAACCCAGGGAACGAGATGCCTCAAAAACCTACCTACAAATCGTTGCTCCTCCGCATGCTCCCCCACCTGTTCAGCCGATTCCCATCGCTCCGATATATCTGTGTTGTAACCCTCGTAACCTATGATGTCCCCTCTTTCATCGCGAACCACCTGGCCAGTGAGCAAGATGGTAACCTTGCGGCCGTCCTTACGTTTGAAGTTCACCTTGAAATTCTTGATAAAGCCCTGACGTTCAATGATCTCCCGAAAGCGTTCGCGATCTTCTGGTTTCCAGTAGAGGTCCTTCTTGATGTCTATGGTGAGCAGCTCATCTCTACTGTTGTACCCCAGTATTTTCACCAGATTCTCATTCACATCCAGGAATCTTCCCTCTCGTGTACTCAAAAACAAGCCGTGTTGTTCTCCATCGAAGAATTCATGATATCTGGAGAGCACATCACGGCGGAGCCTTTCTCTCTGACGAATCCGGGCCAGTACCCCTACCCTTCGCAGCAACAACTCTTGGTTGAAAGGTTTCAACAAGTAGTCAGCCGCACCCATCTGCAACCCTTGGGCTACATACTCCTCATCAAATGTGTCCAGGAGAATAATAACAGGCAGATCTTTGGTGGTACCTCTTTTCTTCAGACGATGGAGGATCTGGAGTCCATTAAGATGTGGGCTCTGGATTCCAAGGAGCACTGCGTCAGGAAGTAATTCCTGGCCGAGTCTTACGGCCTCGTCGCTGCTGGTGGCAACAGCCACCTCATAGCCTGCAGTGTCCAAGATTTGTCTCAAGTCCTGGACGTCCCCTTCCTGGGTATCAATGATTAGGGCGCGGCGATTTGCCATGAACCTTTTTCCATTAATAGCGAAAAACCAGAACTCATGAGCAGCTGCTGAAAAAGTCGGCAGGAGATTTTTTCAGCAGCCTGCTCGTGGCGTTGAAAGCATACCAATATATTGACGGCTGTCCCAGCAATTGACAGTGCGTTCATTTTATCATAAGTTTCTAAAAAACAGCGCAGAAACAGGGTACTATGGATTGTGGCCCTATCCGGCTGGCGCAATCTAGCTATCAATAGTTTATCGACGGTTCAAACAAAAAAGAAGCGAGGAAAGGAATGGCAAGTGGACTACAAGAGAAAAGGTGACAGACTGGTCATTAGTCAGAAAGAGTTACATACATACCTGGAAGGAAAGCTCCACGACCTCACCAACTCCATGAGTAATATCGTTACCGCACTCATCATCGTCAGCATAATGGTGGTTATCCAGACCTTCAGGGCCTCTGACTTCTTTCTCTACGGACTCATCCTGCTACCCTTACTAGCCCGTGGCTTTGTCTATACCAGAATCTCAGCCAGCCTGCACAAGAGATTCGATGAGCTCCTCAAGTTGTGAGTTAGGTCCGATACAAGATGAACACCGAGGGACTTACATTGTATTTCATGACCTTGAGCAGTGAAGAGATTATCTATTTCTGTGTGGCCATCCTTGCCATCGTAGCCTTCGGTTCCGGTTTTACCCGCTTTTTCGCCATGAGTTTCGCCCACCCACCTCTCGAAAGAGAGGCCGGTTACGAAACCTTCAGCCCCTTTACCAATCTGGACATTGTGGGAACCATTGTCTTCTTTTTGGGAGGTTTTGGCTGGGGCAGACAAGTAGACGATCAAAAAATTAGATTCAAAAACCAGAAACTGGGATGGCTCCTTATATCGCTCATCGCCCCTTTCGCCAGTTTGGTCCTGGCGCTCACTGCGGCTTACATCAGGCACTTCCTCTGGACGGATCTCGTCATCGAGATGTTAGTCAACCTGAGCGTGGCGGTGACCGCCTACCACATCCTGCCCATCCCTCCCCTCGCAGGCTCCAGGCTGATCTATGTGATGGTGCCCCAAGCCCATGAGCGCGTTTGGCGGCTGTTTTCAAAGGCCGGGCCCTTTATCATCCTGGCAATGGTTCTGTTCGACCGCTTCTCCGGAATGCCATTCCTCAGAGAGACGCTTGCACCCGTGGTTGATGCCATAGACAAGTTCGCGGCATATCATTAAGTTAGCATGGAGCATAGAGCAAAGGGCATAGAGTAACAGACTTTGAATTTGCCCCATGCTCCATGCCCCAAAAAACAAGAGCGGAAAGGGACGATCCCTTTCCGCTCTTTCAGTCAATGGTTAATGGTTAATGTCCTACGCTACTTCCGCCGCCTTCGCGGGCCTCTTGGTCACAAGGGCGATCAGGATAGCGACGATGAGCAGGATACCGGCGACGTAAAAGGCCCAGTCATAACTCCCGGTCACGTCCCTGATTCTACCTGCCAGCTTGGGCATGAACGCTCCCAGACCCCAGCCAATGAACACCAGACCGTAGTTGAAGCCCAGGTTCTTGGGGCCATAGAAGTCGAGAGTATACGAGGGCATCAGGGCGAGACCACCACCGTAGACCCAGTAGGCGATCATGCAGGCCGTAAACGTCAGGAACAGCGACTTGATCCCGATCATCCAGGGCAACAGGAACATACACAGGGCCGCCGCCGCGGCATTGAGGATGTAAGCCCTGTCCCTGCCGATGGCGTCAGAGTACTTGCCGGTGCCGACGCGCCCGAGCGCGTTCAACGCGCCACCGGCGGCCACCAGGATGAAGCCCTGCTCCAGGAATGCTCTAACAATCTTGGCGGCGTGGCCGATGATGAGCAGACCTGCCTGGGTGTTCAAGCAGAAGAGGAGAATCAGCGCGTACATCTGCCAGGTCTTCGCCATCTCTCCCGCGGTCCAGTCCACCGTGGTCGCCGTTCCCTTGGCCGCCATCGCCGTAGTCCAAGCCTCAGGCGGTTTGGGGGCCTCGTAGCCCGGCTCCGGCCACTTCAACAGGAGTCCACAGAAGAAGATGACGATCAGGTAGGCGATACCCAGTACCACAAACGAAGAGGATAGGGACTGGTTTATGATCATCCACTTAATCAGCGGAGCCACGTAGAACGCAGCACCTCCGTAACCGGCCACCGTAAGACCTAAGGTGAACCCCCTCTGGTGCGGACCCACCCATTTGCCGGTAGCGGGAACCGGAGCGGCATAGGCGACTCCCATGGCAACACCACCGCCCACGCCGAAGCCCCAAAGGATACCACCATAGGACTTAGCGGTACCGGCGATGATCATACCGATCCCCATGGCAATGGCACCGATGGTGGCGGAGGCTGTGGTGCCATACTTATCCTGGATCTTACCCCCGGGG
>CAYFXH010000140.1:5158-9221 GCA_964346905.1 uncultured Desulfobacteraceae bacterium
CATGAGCAGGGCGAAGATAAGAATACCGAGCGACTTCGGGTTGGAGGCTTGCTCCGCAGTCAACGCCCCGGCCCAGCCGTGAGCCAACATGTAGGCCTCGTCGGTGAGGTATTTGAGCCATACCGACCAGGCGTACAAGACACCCAGACAGAGGTTGATGGTCGTACCAGCGAAGATGGTGACCCACGCTCGTCCGGGAAGTTTGTCTACCGGTTGGTTGTAACCTTTGGCATACTTTCCAATACCAATAGTCATAGTACTTCCTCCTTAGTGTGTCTCAGTCCAGTTTCGCCGCTGGCACAATCCTTCCGAGCACCTACTCAAAATCAGCTCTTCTCTCATCCTCAGTCTGGTGCTTATCCCTGGAGCTTCTTTGTATAAACGGGATTGAAGCCAGGAATGGAATCATTTTACGGTAAGAAGGAACAGGCATCTGGAAGAACAGGATATTTTCCCGCAAGCATCCTCTATGCTGAGGCCAAGACCCCACAAACCGGTCAGGTTAGCTGCATCCGAAGGCTTTCTTCCACTGCCCTGGCGAATCCGCTGCCAGGCCAGATTCGCCGCTAACAATAGTTCATGATTACTGATATCAGACCACGTGAAGACGAGAGATGGAAATCCGCTGCAACTCGAGTAAATAAAATGGAGCATCGGCAAGCGGACAGTACCAGTCGACCGGCAGCCTGAATAAGGCTGCCTGCTCTCAACGGACTTTTTTATCACCCCCTTTCACTCTCAATGGTAACACTGGCGCTTGTATCAGCGCTCGCGCCCGGGGTGGAATTGCCTTATCCCGACTCAACTGGTATCGAACGTTCTGAATAGGTATGAATATCAGTTCGTTTGATGCGGAGATTCTACTGAAATCTATGAAGCTCACCAAGGACGCGTATTGATTCTGTATTCCATAAAGCATTGGCAAAGTCAAGGAGAAAAACTTTTGATTTCAGCTTGTTAACTTTTTAACAAATTGTATTTGCCTTAAGTTATGTCTTTTTTCAGCCGAGTGGATCACCCATTACACCGTTAATATTATTTAGTCGAAAACATCGCTGTTTTCTTACAATCCTTTAGGATACATATTGCAAACTACTCATGGAGCGTGTCCAATGATTAACCTCCCCAGCTGAGATCGACGTTGGGGACTTCCGGACTCTCCCACTCCATTACCCCACGATCCCCTTGCGATAAAGGCCAGTACTGCCCCCTGAGGAACGTAATCATATCCTGACAGGCAGACCTTTACCTCTGGTCTAGGTGCACATGCTCGATGCCCGGTTTGAGGAAGAAGGTACTTTCTTGTACTTTCTTGCTCAGAGGCGAAAAGGTGATTATCCACTTCTCCTCTACATCCAGTGCCTCCAAGCTCTTGACCGCCTTGAGTTCCACCACCGGACCGACGGCAAAAGCACATTTCACCGCGTCAGTGGAGTCAACACCGATGAGATCTATGAAGCCGTCCCTCAACCGCGGCGGCTTGAAATCCGGCACCGGCCAAAGATCAGCAGCCTTGACCATGCCGTAGAGAAAGCACTTGATTGTCTGGTGAATCACAGGCCCGTGTCGAAAGGGCTTGGGGATCCGGGCCACCTCCTCCTCCAGCGCCCCTTTGAGACTACTCTTCAAGGATTCCATTCCACACCCTCCCTGAACCGGTGATATCTCTCTCCGTAGAGTTATGCATTCTCAAGATTCAGCCACATGCTGGCTGAGCGTCCCTTGATCCAGGCCTGATCTTCTTCGGTCAGGCCCGCCGCAGCTATCTCCTCAAAATAGCGATCCGGCAGAATCAGTGGATAGTCGCTGCCAAAGAGAATTCGCTGGGCGCCAACGATCTTCACCGCCACCCCGTATATCGCCGGGTCGTAGAGGAATGGAGAAGCGGCAGTATCGTATGCAACCCTGGAGAGGACTTGCCGTGTTTCTTTTTGTAACAACTCGTACATGAAAAGTCCCCCGCCCCAGTGGGCCAGGATAAAGTGATTGTCGGGAAAGGCTCGAATCAGGTCATAGAGACCCTTCAGCTGCATCTCGGCTTTACCGGGATATTGATGCCCCACCGGTTCATTGGCATGGAGCATGAGGGGGACCCCATTGGCGAGGCAGCAGGAGGCAATGGGTTCGAGAACTTCCACAACAGTCGCGTCCAATGGGTCAGTGTAAAAGGCTAACTCACCAACACCTCGCATGCCGCCAGCCAGACAGCGCTCCACCTCAGCTACGGCCTGAGGAAGCCTGGGCTCAACGCAGACAAACGGCAACAGTCGCCCAGCAAAACGGTTAGCCGCTTCCCCCACATAGTCATTATGCCTGCGGGTGAGCTCTGGATCGCTCCAGGGAAAACCGAAGACCACGCTTCGGTCCACACCAGAACTGTCCATCTGTTCAATCAGAGCGGTAGCACCCACAAGTTTTGCTTTGGGGGTACTATAGAGAAGTTGAAAAGCTGGTTCTGTTTCTAGAAAAGGCTCGCGGTCTTGCCGGACAAAAGGTGGGAAAATATGGGTGTGACAGTCGATGATCATTTTAGGAGTATCGCCACCCCCTCAGCCCGAATGGTAGAAGAGATAATCCCTCCACGATTCGGGCGTCTTGCTGATTCTCAAAGTTATCATCAACATCGGGTGCCAACTGGGTCTTCTTGCTTTGCGAATCAAATGCATCTTTGCCTGCGCCGGAGTGCGCCCTCCTTTTCTCTTATTGCATGGCAGGCAGCAGGTGACGATATTCTCCCAGGCTGTCTTGCCACCCATGGATTTGGGTATGACATGATCGTACGTTAGATCACACGCATCCATGGTTCTTCCACAGTATTGGCACTTATACTTGTCGCGGATATAGATATTTTGCCGGGAAAAGCGAATGGTATGGTTCCGAAACCGGACGAGATGAAGAAGCCTGACAACAGCAGGCAAGCGGATGGCGAGTGTCACCGACCTCACCTCCCTGTCATAGGTCTCCAGCACTTCCACCTTGCCGAGGGTGAGGAGGGTAACTGCCCTTTTCCAGGAAATTACACGAAGTGGTTCGTAGGTGGCATTGAGCAGGAGAACATTTTCCATAGATCAGCCCGTGGTAACTCCAGATAACAAGATAAATACCAACTGGTAGAGTTTTCCTGCCATCACAACGCTCGAGCGGAAATCGACACAAGTCCAGAAGATAGAACGTTGACGCTCCGGAGACCGTTGGGACATGCCGTGAGAACACCAAGAGGGACAATCAGCTGTCCAATTCCTGCGGCATGGGGATCTTTACGAAAGGAACGCCCTCCTTCTTGAGCATGTCTTCTTCTTGTTCCGTGGTGACTCCCCTTATATTACGTTCCTCTGCCTGCCCGCAATGAAGCTTTAGGGCTTCCTGCGCAAAATTATGGCCGACATCTTCAAAGTTGTCCTGGACATAACGACATAGTTTTCGCCATGCCTGGTAAGCGCTCTCCTGCTCCTGGGGTGGTGCTGCCTTTTTCTTGACTGACACCGGGGAGGGAACTCTTTGAATATGAATATCGCTGCAGTATGGACAGACGATTTGTCCCTGCGCTAGCTGGCACTCGAAATCTTCACCACCCGCAAACCAACCTTCAAATCGATGGTCGTTGGTGCACCGCAGATCAAATATTATCATGGTAGGTTCAATCTCTTTTCGTTGACAAAAACGCAGAGTGATCTCGTCACTCCACTTGACGGCTGAACATTACCACATTATCGACGAAAAGGTCAAGATCATTGAACATTTACATTTCGCATTTCCCATTTCCCATTACTCATTAGTCATTTGTATCTCTGGGAGCCACCTCAGTACAGCGCTCATCCATAAAATGTAAAATGATTTGTCAACGTATCATTCCTGCAGTACTATGCTGTCCTGGAGTATCTCAGGAGGCTACCATGGATGAGGAGTTGAGAAAAACCGCCATAGATTGCGTCCAGGAGGGTGGCTCTATTCTTCTGGAATACCACCACAAACGCCAAGATCTCCAGGTGCAGTCAAAGGGACGCTTTGATTACGTGACTGAGGCAGACTTGGCAGCACAGGAGGCGATCGTCCAGTTGATCCA
>CAYFXH010000140.1:9231-10604 GCA_964346905.1 uncultured Desulfobacteraceae bacterium
GGCAGCGATCCGGAAATGCGCACCGTGCCGTGGCCCGATGTGCCGAAGAAGGGGGCGCTGATCAAGATCGGCGCCTGCGGGGTGTGCGGCACCGACCAGCATATCCTGGCTGAAGAGAATAAAAGAGCTCCAGGACATACGGCGAGCCGCTGGCTGGTGGATCCCTTGGACGGAACCACCAACTTTATTCATGGATTCCCCGTCTTTGCAGTGAGTGTCGCCTTGGAGCAGGAGAACTCCATTGTGTTGGGGGCAGTTTACGATCCCTGCCGAGGCGAACTCTTTCTCGCTCAGCAAGGCCATGGGGCGACTCTTAATGGTATCCCCATTCAGGTCTCACCCCGACGAAAGCCAAATGAAGCATTGGTGGCCACTGCTTTCCCTTGGAGAGAAAAATCCATTTTGGCCCGCTATCTTAAAGGATTTAGCCAGGTCTTTACGCAGGTGAGCGATATCCGTCGAGGTGGTTCAGCCGCCTTGGATCTCGCCTATGTGGCCTGCGGCCGCTGTGAAGGGTTTTGGGAGCTCGGCCTCAGTCCCTGGGATATCGCTGCTGGGCACCTGCTGGTAAAAGAAGCCGGAGGATATATCTCAGATTTTAGTGGCGGAGACAGCCACATCTGGGCTGGTGACGTGATTGCTGGCAATCAGGCTATACATGGCTTTCTGTTGGAAATTGTTCAGGGGGTTTTTGGCGGCAACGTCTCTACGTCATCCGCCAAGCGTTCTCCGCAGTAGACAGTAGGTACATTTTTCATTTCTCATTTCACATTTCTCATTTATCATTTAACATTGTGGCAAGCTATTGTTACACGATACACGCCCTCAATGTACACTGGTACATGTGAGATGTGATATACATTAATAGTGCTCTGCGCGTTACCCGGATCTAGGAAAATGATTGGCCTGCCAGAAGGACTTTACGAAGTGGACCAGGCTTACCTGGTGGATGGTGGCAGAAACCGATTGCCTTTGCGCGATGTCACCTTTGAGATCTGGGTAGACAAGCAAGGACGGAGGCAATTGCGAGGCCGGGGTTTTATCAATAATTTCCACTTTGCTGAAATGCTGGGTGAAACCGAAAACGTGGACCTCGTCCTTCGTTTTTTTGACGACTACTTCCTCTGGCTCAAAGAGCCAATTGTTCAGGTCGGTAAGGTATTCGAGCCCGCCACCGAATCCTCTCTCATATTTAGCATTGGTGAAAGCATCTCCAGGGTCTCCCAAGAGCAGTTCATGGAACTCACCGGACTGGGATAATTAGGCAGTAGGCAGCCCTTCGATAGGCGCAGGGTAAGTAGCCAGTAATCAGCATAGGGCATGGGGCATAGAGCATAGGGTTGATATTGCACATTTAGAAATAAAAGAACCGC
>CAYFXH010000141.1:0-10514 GCA_964346905.1 uncultured Desulfobacteraceae bacterium
ATTAGAATGTAGACCCATTACGAGTAAAGGGTCGAGCTCTAAACACTCGCTGCAGTACGACCCGTCCAACTCGCTCCGCTCGCTCAGGGCGGCTGAGCTTGGCCGTTAGACCTTGAAGATCTGAATTTGACTCGGGAGGTTAGAGCATGCCGTATAATGAACAAATTGAAACTAGAATAAAGAAAATCATATCGAGTTGGGAAAATACCGATCATAAGAATATGTTCGGGGGCGTGTGCCACCTTTTGAATGGAAATATGTTCTGCGGTGTCTACAAAGACTTCCTCATCCTCCGACTTGGCGAGGAAAACGGCAATAAGGCTCTAGCATTGCCACACGTGAGGCCATTTGACATCACCGGCAAACCAATGAAAGGATGGGTCATGGTGGAGCAGGATGGGTTCCAGACAGATCATGACTTAGCGGTTTGGCTGAATCAAGCCAAGGAGTTCGTAAGTTCTCTACCACCGAAGTGAATCAGGTCTAACCACTCGCCGCAGTCGGATCCGCCGTCGTCACACTAAGGCGTGACTATGGCGGGACAAGCGGGACACACGGCTTCGCTGAAGCTTCCGCCTTCGCTACAGCTACGGCGGACAAGACGCTGCCACAAGATCAGTTTCTTTCGTTTTTTCAGTGCTGAGTGAACATTACATACTTTTAATTTCCACTTTGCCTCTTGAGACCGAGCTACAACAATTTGTGCTCAGCCCTTTGGAGGCCAGAGTGTAAATTAAGGGAATCTACAGTTTCGCTGTAACTCAGTTGATTTTATATTTACTATTTTATCAAGGCTCTCTAGAGGGCTTGCGCCCCCCACCCCGCCACAGAAAAGAGAGTCAGAGTAACTTCTGATTGAATATCTACATCCCATGTAGCATGATGAATAAGAGCAAATTGCCGATTGGATCCTATTAGAAGGTCAAAGAGTTGAAAAAGACAGAGAATACCAATGAGGATGCAGGAAGACCTGACAGAGAGAGTCTGATTCTGCTGTTCGGAAAATGGTCATATAAGAACAGAAATCGTTTATTGGTGATCCTCCTCCTATTAATTTTGGTGGTTTGCTACCTTCATAATCGGAGATTTGGTCTGCTCAACTGGCAGATATCCTTTCCCCTCATACTTGTGGGGCAAATAATAAGGATATGGAGCGTGGGAGTGAGAGAAAGCAATCGCCACCTCAAAATACCGGTAACTGCCGGGCCTTATGCTTATTTGAGAAATCCTTCTTATTTAGGTAGCTTCTTTATTGTGCTCGGAATTGTAATTATGGGTGGGCTTCTCTTGTTTATACCTATTTATGTTGTTTTGTTCTTTCTAATATATCAGCCAACGATATTGTGGGAAGAAGATAAGCTCGCTCGTAAGTATGGAGAGGCATACGTTACCTATATATCAAAAGTTCCACGGTGGATTCCATCGATGAGGCCATACCACAATAGGTCTGCTCATACCTTCCTTATCCGGGAGGCCTTTAAGAGGGAATGTGGTGTGATCTTGGCGATCTTAGGACTCAGTCTACTAATGTCGATTCCAACTTGGTTAAGATAAATGACGATGAGTAACTGCCTATAGTTTGATTACGGGTGCTATCTTACACTATTCAATTTCCATAGACCATACGGAGCTTCGGCTCCACTTTCTAATGCTCTACTCAAACTCTGGTAGAGAAACCGATGAAAGGTTGGAAATTCCTACTGCAATCATAAGGGAGTAGCCGCATCGTGCTAGAACGATTATGCAGGTGAATATGGATTTGGCTGTGCGGATAAGATCTGGGTTGAATGTTGTCCTAACCACAATTTCTGCAAGCAAGGAAAGAGGCGCATTGACAAGAGTATTGAAGGTTACGGCATTGGTCATCATACTTTTCAACTTCATATGTTTAAGCTCCGTCCATGGTGCAGAAACCGAATGGGGATTTGGCGGCTTTCTTGGCAAGGACTTCGGCGTCGGTGGGATTAAATTCAACTACCAATATGGATCATTCAACATTTATTACGGTTGGCACAATTTCAGTTTTAAGGAAAACCTACATTTAGGTTTTGAAGGGCAAGTCGGAGTCTACGAGTGGTCTCCCGGCGGCACAGAGTTCACGGCGGGCTTGAACTTGCTCGCCAGTATAGATATCGCAAAATATCTGTACCTTGAAGCAGGTCTAGGTGTTGCCTACATGACTGGTGCTCCCGGTGCGCAAGATGAATCAATAGCAACAAAGCACGTACCAGGGACTGCACAGATCGGAACTGGAATTAACATTCCTCTAGAAGATGACAGTTATTTGAGAACCGGTGTGAGATTCGTACATCAATCCGGCATCTTTTACGGGAAGTGGTTTGAACAAGGCACCGGTGGCGATCCTGGTGCTAACCCAATAGGCATTTTCATATCGTATTACTGGTAAGATAAAGAATAGCAAATAATAGAGATCGAGTTGATCGCAAGGAACACACTGTGAGAGGCAAAAGCCGGCCGGACAAAACTTCCATTTGCGTTTCTATTTGCTCTGACAACTCCAAGGAACCCTTATCCAATCGTGACAGGGCTTCGATTATCCTACCGCAGGAGGCAGAATTTCATCCCCTTCCAGTGCCCCTGTCTTAACAACCCATAAGATATTGTGCCTTAGTAAAACCCAGCCCCAGTGCGGATTACATACTCTAAATTTTTCCACCTAAGACCTAGCGACCACATATAGTTCGAGATTCACACGCTTTACTTCATTGGCAAACCGCTCTTCTGTAGCGCCCCTGCTAAGAGCTCGGTATCTTTCGGGTCTTTGAACGCATGAAAACCGTCATACTTTAGGACTTTTTCTACGGTGAAATGCTCAAGACCTCTGCTTTTCATGTATTTCCTTAGCACCTCTTCTGCTTCTTGCTGCCGGCCCAGTTGGGCGTATGTAGCTCCAAGGAGCCACTTCGATTCTCCGGGGTAGGCTTTGTAGCACTGCTCAAGAGAAACAGCAGCTTCCTCGAATTGCCCCTTAAAGAATTGAGTGAGGCCTAAATACCAAAAGTAGACTGGTGGGGGTTTTGGATCGAGTGTCATCGCCCTCTTGATATGTTCCGCCGCTTCGGTGAATCTGCCAGTGAAAAGTAAGTTTTCACCCATGGCAAACTGGGCTTCAGCGTCATTTGGATTGGCCTCAATGGTCTGTTCTGCTTGAGAAATTGCTTCTTCGTATTGACCTCGATACACAGGATTCCATGGTCTAGGCAACCCCACTTTGATCAAGCCATCTGCAAAACGTTCCTCGTCTGAAGAATTTCTAAAAGGATAGTACTTCAGAAGTTTTTCTGCAGTAGGTCTTCTTTTATGAGCACCCCTGCGTTTAATGTACTGCGTCATCAGCTCAGCAGCCTCTTGCTCGCGGCCAAGGTGACCGTATGTGGCCCAGAGGGGCCACTCTCCAAACTTAGGTTTACGAGCATGAGCGCTTTCAAGTGTAGTTAAGGCTTCTTCGAATTGTCCGAGGGAGAACTGCGCGAGTCCCAAGAAATGCAAACGGTTGACCGGATAGTGGGGATCGAGCTTCATCGTCCTTTTGAAGAAGTCCACAGCCTCAGAGGATCTTCCCGTATACATCAAAGCTATACCCATAAAAAAGTTGATTTGCGAGTTGTTAGGGTCAAGGGCAAAGGCTCGCTCGGCTTCGGCGACGGCCTCTTTGTGCTGACGCTTATATGTGTTTATGTGGGAAAGCATCCCGTGGGTTTCTGCTGTGGGATTTTCCATAGCCAGCTTGAGATACTTGTCTCTGAGGGAACGGGCGTTGGACCAACCCAGCTCCCGATACCAACCTGTTACAAGGCTGGCTTGATAGACCCCAGCGAACATAGTATGAGCTTGTCCGAAATCGGGGTCTAGCTCAATGGCCTTCTCAAAAAATGGGACCGCCTGCGCTAAATCCTCCTGGGTCATACGGCGAAGGTGTTCTGAACCCTGCAGGTAAGCCTCGTATGCCGCAACGTTCTTAGTGTACTTACGCGTGACTAGTTCTTCCTCTCCCGTAGTTAGGCTGACAGCCAGCGCCGTGACAATCCTCCGGGTAAATCTGTCCTGCAAGGCGAAGATGTCTTTTAACTCCCCGTCAAAACGCTCGGCCCACAGATGATGTCCTGTTGTGGCGTCAACTAGCTGGGCATTGATTCGCACCTTATCGCTAGACTTGCGAACACTGCCTTCCAGCACATAGCGCACTCCTAGCTCCCTGCCTACCTGGCGGACATCCACAGGCTTTCCCTTGTAGGCGAAGCTCGAATTGCTAGCTATGACAAAGAGACCGGCGATTTTGGAGAGATCAGTAATCAGGTCGTCTGTTATGCCATCAGCGAAATACTCTTGTTTTGGGTCGTCACTTATGTTCTCAAAGGGAAGTACTGCAACTGAGAGTTTGTCAGCCAACCCGAGAACTGCCTTTGGTGGGACCGGACGTATATATGAATTCCAGATTGACCAGGTTGCAGCTCCAACAATCAGGACGGCGATCAAGGAGAAAGCCGCCTTCTTCCTCCATCTTGGTACAGGTTGTTCTTCTCTGCTCACAGCTGTGGGCTGTTTACTCAATCTCTTCACAAATTCTTGCCAGGCCGTATCGTCCCGCAGCTCCCCCAGTATAAGTGAAATATCATTTAAGCTAAGGGAAGCCGAATCGATGGCAAACTTGAAGCGCCACGGGTTGTTTTCATCATAATCGAAAAGGTTTGCCCAGATGTGGCACTCATCATCTGAACAATCGTATCTGTATTTCCCTCCCTTCTCATAGGGTGGAATAAGATTCCGCTCCAGAATTTTAAAGTGGGCTCCGGTTTCCAGGTCCGGAAGGGTATAACGCCAGGCTTTCCTGATCTTGTCCCACATACCCTTCGGAGTCTTGGATGCCTTGTCACCTGCCAGTGAAGCATCCAGCAGTGTCAAATTCTTCTCATGTTTGCGGATGTGAATGAATGCAGACTTATCCAGCTTCTTCATTTCGGTGACGACCAAGGCAATGAGGGAAAAGTAGAACCTTCTGGCAGGCTTATCAAAATGGATTGCAAGGGGCTCTTTGCGGTTTTGGAAATGTAACACGATCCTGTAGGTGGCCAAATCCAATGTGATGTTCTCGAGCTTAGCCTGCTGGAGACCATCTTTTTTGTTTTTGTGTTCCATGTATCCGGCCTACTATGCAAAAACTGGATAGCCTGGAAGATCCAACGTGTATATCCAGTGATACAAAAAATGCGGGTCGTAGATTACTTAGTTTAATTTAATATCCCGAGATTGCTAGGTCAATTTAATTTTTCCGCCTGGCTATGTCACCAGACCAGCCCAAGCCTTGTCGAAGGAGTTACAAGATAGCGATACTGCTGCGTGCTTATCCTTTCTCGATGTGTGTGAGGTCTTTCCATATTAGGCCTTAAAAAACTTATCGGCCCTTGTGGAGACTTCCAACATGATTCAAGTCTCTTTTCATCATGAAAGCTCAAGGAAAATAACCCGATGGCCGATTCCGCGTCAGGGCAGGCGGCGGCAAAGGAGGATTTGCAATGAGACATTTAATGAATCGGTCAGTTTTGTTTCTCATGGGGATAATCTGCGTTGCTAGTGTGGCCTTCACCACCCTTGTGCAGGCAGAGACACTGGTTGAGTCTAGTCTATTCTTCCGGGCTTACGTGGCTTTCAGCGTTGATCAACAAGCAGTTCAGGCATGGCTGCCCGCTCCTTGGAAGGCAGTCTCGCTGTCAAAGGGACCGTTCAAGGGAGCCAATCTTTATGTTCGTTTCGACGACAAGTTTATTCAGCAAGACGGAGAGGGCAAGCCGGACAAGGGAGGGACATACTGCTCAGCGGGCCTTGTTGCGTTTGGTGAGAATCAGCAGACCGGAGAGTTTGCTCCCTTCGTCACTCGGGTCTACGCACCTTATGACGATCCTGGTCCCTACAAAAACTCGGTGAAGGTAACGGCGTATAGAGAAGCCTCGATCAAAAGCGCGACCTCTGAATCTGGGACAGGTAGCGAGGTGTGGAAGGTGCAGGACAGTGCTGGGGGGCTAATAGAGTTTCGGATGGATTACCAGCGGGCCGTTCCAAAGCTAATAAAGAAGGAATTTAAAGCGCGCTCTAGTGTTGAGCCGGATATATTTTTCAACCACCAAGATGAGTATGCCGTTGACGTGGTCAAAAGCATCCCGGCTGGCATCGACAGGGTGAAAAACTATAAGTTCCGCGTGACCATGTCCGAACTTCGTAGGATGTTTGACGGTTCTGAGCAACTCGTTGGCATCTTGGTAATGCCTAGTCGCGTGCGGCAGAGGTTCAGCCCATAGTCTGCCAGAACATTTATCATGCAGAGGAGTTTACAAAAGCTGTCGGTATGAGGCCTCCAAAGGGTTTTTGTGTCACTGGAGCGGATAAGTAGGGAGGGCAGACAAAATTAATAAGATGAAAAATATCATTCTGGCAACCGCTGTTGCATTGCTGTCATGCATGGTATTTGCAGAGGAGCCAGCTAAAAAACCTGATGAAAATAAAGACTTAATACATGGATGGGCTGCCCAACAAGATTATCTAGATGAACTCCGTGAGAAGCAGGATAGCAAGGGGATAATGTTATACAAAATTCTTGGAGGAGCAGTCATTGTTGGGATAGTGACTGTAAGTGGTCTAATGCTTTATTTGAGACATAAAGAAAAGAAACAAAGTGGCTAGGTAGATCGTTACTATAGACATCCCTACTCCTCTACTGGAAGTTCATATCTCGTAATCTAGTCTAAACTCAGTTTACTTCGGAGAACGTCCCTCATTTTGTGTTGAGGTTTCTTGTGGGGAAAGGGTGAATTATCCGAAACAAGTTCGATTCTCCCGTTCTGGCGCATCCTCAAGCGATTACACCTCTGAGCCTTGACCTATCCCTGCCACACAAACTCACGGCTTTTGCTTGCTTGTCCTCTCTAATACTTTAAGGAGGTAGTGGCATGGCGCCGCAGGACTTCAAACGAAAGCTCACCGCAATCCTGAGTGCTGATGTCAAAGGCTACAGCCGTCTCATGGGCGAGGATGAGGAAGCCACCGTCCGCACCATAACCGCTCACCGAAGGGTAATATCCTCGGTGATCCAGAAATACCGGGGCCGGGTGGTGGACTCGCCGGGAGACAACATACTGGCTGAGTTTGTCAGTGTGGTGGATGCGGTGCAGAGTGCGGTGGAGATCCAGGAGGTGATGAGAGCCAAGAATGCAGAGCTACCTGACGATCGCAGGATGGAGTTTCGCATCGGCATCAACCTTGGAGATGTGATCCAGGAGGGAGAGAGAATCTACGGCGATGGAGTGAACATTGCTGCCAGGTTGGAGGCTCTTGCCGATCCGGGGGGGATCTGCATCTCGGGCAGTGCCTACGAGCAGATCGAGAACAAGCTGGCCCTCGGGTATGAGTACGTAGGCGAGCACACCGTAAAAAATATCGTCAAACCCGTCCGAGTATATAAGGTACCAACAGGGCCCGAAACAGTCCAAAAGGTTACTGACGAGCGAAGGCCCGCCCCGAGGTGGCAGAGGGCAGCTCTCGCAGTGGTGATAGCACTAATTTTGGTAGCAGGCGGAGGAGCGATTTGGAAATCTTACCGACCTTCTACTTCTCCTCCGACTGAGGTTGCCTCGGTGGAAAAGATGGCATTTCCTTTGCCTGATAAGCCTTCCATTGCGGTACTGCCCTTTGACAACCTGAGTGGCGACCCAGAGCAGGAATATTTCAGCGACGGGATCACCGAGGAGATTATCACTGCGCTTAGCAAGGTTCCAAAGCTCTTTGTGATTGCACGAAAGTCAACATTCACTTTTAAGGGAAAGCCGGTGAAGGTTAAGCAAGTGGCGGAAGAACTGGGTGTAAGGTATGTTTTGGAGGGAAGCGTTAGACAGGGTGGAGACAAGATACGAATAACAGCCCAGCTGATTGATGCTCTTTCTGGACATCATTTATGGGCGGAACGGTATGACCGAAATCTGAGCGACATATTTGCCGTTCAAGACGAGATCACAAAAAGAATCATCACGGCCATGCAGGTTAAGCTTACAGAGGGCGAGCAAGCCCGAGCTACTGCGAAAGGCACAAATAACCTTGAGGCCTACCTAAAGTGTTTGCAGGCGAATGAACTTATTTACCAGTTTAGTATTGAGGGTAATGCTTTGGGAAAGCAATTGGCAGAGGAAGCCATTGCCTTAGACCCAGAGTATGCTGGGGCATACAGAGTTTTAGCCAGAGCCTACATGATGGATGTGTGGCTTGGCACGAGCAAATCCCCCAAACAATCTATAGCCGAGGCCATAGAATTAGTGCAAAAGGCTCTCGTGTTGGATGACACTTATGCTGATGCCCACGGCACCTTGGGCTCCCTATATACCATGACGAGACAGTATGATATGGCCGTTGCCGAAGCAGAGCAGGCTGTGACCCTTAATCCCAATTCAGCTTATGCCTATGCAATGCTGGGTAAGACGCTAAGGTTTGCTGGCAGGTGGATGGAAGCAGTTCAGGCATATAAAAAAGCTGTACGTCTTAATCCTATCCCTACGAACAATATCTTATTTGGTTTAGGAATTTCCTATGCCTTTACGGGGCAATACGAGGAGGCAATAACATGGTGTGAAAAAGCAGTCCGTCAACAGCCTGATGATCTATTTGCTCACTATATGTTGGCTGTGGTTTATAGCTTTTCAGGGCGGGATGCTGAAGCGCGGGCAGAAGCCGCTGAAGTGCTTAGGATAAATCCCAAGTTCTCCATTGATAAATTTGCAAAGCGAATCAAATATAAAAATCAAGCGGATAGAGAACGAATTATTGGCGCGCTACGCCAGGCGGGGCTGAAATAAAAATAAGGCGAGTGATCAGACAGGGCACAACCGACAACGAACAAGGAGGTTTTTGGCAATGTTTGATAAAGTGACGGCTTATAAATGGGTGATTGTATTTGCTCTGATCGTATCCCCATGCAAGACCATCGCACAATCGAGCACTCCTACTGCTGGCCAGATTTGGAAGGAACCCGTTACGGGCATGGAGTTTGTCTGGGTTCCTGGCGGGTGCTACGAGATGGGTTGTGGCAACTGGACAAGTGACTGTTATCGTGATGAGAAGCCTGTGCATGAAGTCTGTGTGGATGGTTTCTGGATGGGGAAGACGGAGGTTACCCAAAGACAGTGGCAGCAGGTAATGGGGGAGAATCCAGCCGAGTTCAAAAAAGGTGACAATTATCCCATCGAACGGGTCATATGGCCGGAGATAAAAGAGTTTATTGAGAAACTTTCTTCCTTGAGCAAGGGAGCATATGGATTTCGTTTGCCGACCGAGACGGAGTGGGAGTATGCGTGCAGAAGTGGTGGTAAACCGGAGAAGTACGCTGGAGGAAGCGACCTCGACCAGGTGGCTTGGTACAGGGGAAATAGTAATCGCTCCACTCATGCTGTGGCCACCAAAACACCCAACGGCCTCGGTCTGTATGACATGACAGGCAACGTACATGAGTGGACTGAGGATACATATAGAGGTTGGTCCTATCGCAAACACAAGGGAAATAACCCTATATTTAAAGACCTGCAGACGACTATGGGCGTTTACCGGGGCGGGGGTTGGAAATCGAAGCCAAAAGACGCTCGTTGTGCTGCTCGCCACAGTGCTATTACATTTGCAAAACCTCCGTACCTGTATCCAGCCTCTAGTGACGATACAGGTTTTCGCCTTGTGAGGACGAAATAGCCTCTGATTCTTGCTTCCATATGGGCTGACACCTTGATTTCCCCACCAATCTCCTTGGAGTGCATTTAAGGTATTTTCTACCCTTCAGCGGTCTTCCTATCTATTGTGTTGATCCTTTGAATACACTACGGTAGATTTTTGGATTTAGCTGCGGGATTAGGATAATGAGAGCGCAGGATTAGGTTCACCGGTCGGGTATAGATGTTGCATTTACCATCCAGTGGGCGAACATATTGCTCCATCTCTCCAGCGGTAGTAAAGGTAGCGAGTCACCCTATCAGAGCCTGTTACGCCACTTTGACCGTCGAACGAGAGCGTTGAGGTTAGCCCTCGTCCGGTATCATTTCGGATACACCAATGAAAGGAAAAGGGCACGTATATCCGCAGGTTGCAGCCAGGTATCCTGTAACTGTGTTTACGGCAGACGGACATCGGGAAGGAGAAACGCAACTCATCACTACCCAGGGAGCACTTATCCGCTGTCAACGGCCCCCACGGCGGCATGAAACTACCATCCTCAAAATCAAGCTTTCTGAGCGTGAATCCCTGCAGGTCGAGGCTGAGGTGATATCGTTGTACTTTCCTACCACCGCTGCTAATCACGAGGTCGCCCCGCGCGGGATGGTGGTGCGCTTCAAAAATCTCTCCGAAATAGGTCGCCGACGCCTTCGCAGTGTGATTGCCAAACACTATGAGAAAAAGCTTAAACGGCTGGCTGCCAAAAACTAAAGACCCCACCTCTTTCTGAACAACATCCATATCCCTTGAACCCTCTT
>CAYFXH010000142.1:0-10343 GCA_964346905.1 uncultured Desulfobacteraceae bacterium
CTTGAAGTGGCCAGACCGTGAGCCTTGGAACGACAGAAGAGACACCAGAAAAGCAGTCTCATTTGCACATCAGCATAAACCCATACTAAACCTCAGTTCACAAACATCAACCAGCCATTTTGGGGGGAACTCCTGGAAAACGGTCATAAGGCCAACTGTTTACCACGTACCGTTCACCGTTTACCACTCGGTGTTCACCATTCGTCCTGCACTATGGTTTCTCCAGGTGCTTCACCATGTAGGTAAAAATTCCTGTAGCCAACAGGGTTCCCTCCCTTGTGAAGACGTCCACGTGACAAACAGCAATCTGCCGGCCACGGTGTGCCAGCCTGCCACGGGCGATAACATCTTCCCGGCCGGCAGGTCTGAGAAAGTTCAACTTGAACTCAATGGTGGGAATGGCCACCTTCAGCGGATCAGGCAGCACTGAGTAGAGGGAAACGCCGCCCGCTACATCCGCCAGCACCCCTAAGATCCCGCCCTGTAATAACCCCATGGAGTTGCGCAACTCCTCTCGGTACGGCAGCATCAGAGTGGCATGGCCAAAACCCACCTCCAGCAGTTCAATGCCCACGAATTCGACTACCGGATTGCGCGCCAGCCTCGCACCGATACCGTCCTCCTGCAACTTGGTGAGATCCCTCTGCGGTTGGCTAGAACTATCTGCTCTATCTGTGGTTGACATACCGGCTACCACCTGCGCTATATGACTTCTCCCGTTACCATAGTTGGGCTCGCCTGCATTCCCTGCTTCGCCGCCTCTCCCCATCTCCAAGTAAATCTGCCCGCTGCCTACTCGCCCTGTCACGGAAAAGTGATGGTAATAACGATCTGGCTATGCTCATCCCGGTGGATATTAATGATCCCTCCGTGTTTATGAATGACCACCTTGGTCAGGGGCACGTCCAAATGTGTTTTTGCTAAATCATCAGCAACAAAAGGAGAGAAAAAATGATCCATATCGTCCTCTGCCAAGTGGAGTGCAGGATAGCAGAGTTGAATCACTGCCGCTCCATTTCGTCTGGTGATTACCCGGAGTCGAGACTGCTCCGGCATGTGCCTGCAGGCGTTTTGCAGGATCGTCTCCATGGTGTGAAGCAATTGCCTCCGGTCAGCTTGCATGTGAGGAAGCGTATCATCCAGTTCCAACTCAAGTTTGACCCCCTGACTGCCGAGTTGGTCAGCAGCGCGGCTGATGGCCTCCTGAAGAAGCTGGTTCAGGTCCACCTCTGAGAACTCGAGCGAAATTGGGCGTATGTAGGAAAGAATCATCTTGAGGATCTGCTCCAGGCGACTGACTTCCTGAACAATAATTTCAACCTTACTCCTTTGAGCATCGTCTTGATCCATCTCCTGGAGCAGACGTCGAGCAAAGCCGCCAGCCGAAGTAAGAGGATTGCGGATTTCATGCGCCAGCCGTGCCGAGATCTTGCTCAGCGTTTTCAGCTCTTCAGTCTGGATAATCTTCTCCTGCAACCGTTTCCGCTCACTCACATCTACAATAATTCCATCCACCGCCTGCACGTTCCCCTGTCTGTCAAGCAAAGGTATTGCATGATTGAGAAGAAATAATTCCAGCCCATTCTTGTGGATGCCGCGGTACTCCACCAGCAATTCTTCGCCTTCTCTAAGACAGTCCTCAAGTTGTTTGGCAACATGCTGTCGATCATCAGGATGTGCGGTTCTGCTCCAGAAGTGCCGATCCGTGATCACTTCCGTCGGTCCATAGCCAAGAATCTCTTCCACAAAACGGTTAACAAAGACGGTGGTTCCATCAGACTCCATGCGATAGACAATGAGAGGGGCGTTTTCCACCAGTGTTTCGTATTTATCTTTTTCCTCTACGAGCTCTTGTGTCCTCGCCTCAACGCGGTCTTCCAGAGTGTTGCAATATTGCTGAATTTCTTGCCTTGCCCTATTGAGGGATTCCAGCATGTCATTGAGCGAGTCCGCCAGAGTGCCGATCTCGTCATGCACCTCCACCTCAATTCGCTTAACCCTTTCGCCTGCAGCTATGTCCCTCGCTACCCCAACGATAGCATGAACAGGGCGAAGAAAGAGGACCGTTACCCACACGATAACCATGGAGGAGAGCACTAAGGCAACTGCCATGATACCGATCATTATGTTCCTATTCCTGGCCAAGTGAGCCAGGGTGGCACCCCTGTCAACGCTGATTTCCACTAAGCCAATACTCTTTCCGGAAAAATCCCGGAGCGGGCCCAGCAAAACTGCCAACCCGGGAGCATCTGCTGGACTGATCAGTACTTCTAGCTTCTGCTCCTGGAAAACCTCATCATAGAACTTGTCCGGCAGGAGCGGTATGGTCTCCGAAGAGGAGGCCAGTCGCCTGAAACCGTCTCCACCTTCTCTGGTAACCAGCAGGGCAAGCTCCATCTGGTATCGTTGTTTGAGAGATTCCAAAAAAGATTGTTCAACGGAGTAGCCTATCTCAACGGTGCCGATAAATTCATCGCGGTAGTAGACCGGCGCTACCCCCCGCACGCCGAACCCGGTGGTACCCCACTCCAGCCCAGCAAGACCTTCTCCCGTCTCCACTACCCTGTTGATAGTGTGGCGGAAGGATTCCATCGTCTCGCCAAATTGATAAATCCGGTGTAAACGGAGAAAGGATGTTGCAGGTTTGATGTGAAAATGGAACTGTTTCACATCGAATTTCTCATTGAGAATTTGGTAGGCGGGAAGGAGCAAATCCATGAGCTCCTCCCTATCCCTCCTTGCGAAAGCCTCTTGCACAGCTGGCCACCGGGCCACTTGATAGGCCAAACTCAGAGCAGCGTTTTCCCGATCCTCGATCTGGTCGGAGAAGGCTCGATAGTAGTCGGCAAGTTTTTTCCTTTCCTGGGTCTCGATGAGCCTCTTCTGGGTGTTGAGGTTCAGGAGAATAAGGGAGGTGGTTCCCACAAAGGAAAGAAACAAAAAGGGAATCAGCAGCTTCCATTTTAAGCTGATGTTTTGGATTTCTTTTACATTCACAGCCCCGTCCCCGGCTATGTCCGTTTACCGCTCCTAAGACCGCAAAAAAGGTCAGCCTGTCCTAGCGGCCGTAATTGCCTCCCGTAAACCCGTCAGATCGAGGCTAATATAACACATTCCTGTGCGCAATATCTTGATTTCAGTGGCCGCTGGATGCTGCCTTTGTGCAGGTGCTCGCTTTCTCTGCTCTTAAAACAATCTTTACCCACCTTCCCCTCGGATTCTTTTCGTCCACGGTATCCTTTCAATGGTTGATAACATTTTTGGGCCAGACCGAGACTGCCATCACATGATGCCACTTGACGAAACCGGGTATAGAGAATAATCTTCGATCCTACCGTTAATCGACAACAACAGGCGGAGCCATCAGCTCCGCTTTTTTTCTCTTTTGGCACCGTGTTTGCATAAACAAAACAGCAATTGGACGATATCGCCCATTTTTCCATTACCCTTTCCACCCCCACCTCCACAGGGGCAGGGGGGGAGCTTTGGCAGCTCCTGGACAGACAACCATGTTCAACAGTCTTTGTGTAATCACCATATCCATCTTGTCCTTGTTCCTTTACCTCACCCTTCTGGGTATGTAGGTCAGGTGATGGAAAGAGGGGGACGCGGAGATACGGGGAAGACAGCAAGCAGGAAGGTGCGAGACGTTCTCTGAAAGAGAGGAACGTCGGTGAAATCTTACCGTTCTCTCTTTCACCATGGTTGAATTGTGCTCATTGCTGACACCATAGCAAAAGGGGGCCGTTCCTTACATTTCCAGTTTCTTTTACTTTACTACCAGACATGCTTTCAGCACATCTAGCGAACAGAGAAGAGGCTCACCCGCTCTTTTCTATGAGAGGCTAGACACATAACCGTTATATATTCGAGCGATGTAGAGATGAAAAACTAAAGAAGTAAAAGGCATCCCCCAATCCTAGCTGCTGACAACAGTAATCGCTAGAATAATGTAAACAAAACAGACGGCTCTGACAAAATTTTTTAAGGAGACCTTGTTAAAATTCGATAACGTTACTGTACTCCTATTTTTTTCTTTACATTCTTCTGTTACTACTAAAGAAAATGAAGTATAAACTCCAAGTAAGCATCAATTGAACTCGGTTATATAAATAATAAATCATTATTCTTAAAATCAATCAATGATGGAGGAAAACAATGTCTGGTAATAAACCAGTTGTTGTAATCACAGTTGCAATTGTATCGATCATTGTGGGCATATCCCTTATAACTTTGTTTAATGACGAAAGCACAGAATTTCAGTTGGTTCCAAAAGAAAGGAGGGTAATAGAATCTAGGGAGACCAGCGGCACTGAAGTTGGCACGGGATGGAGCCTTAAAGAAGACCCGTACGAAGCTGTGCTAGAAGCAGCGGGTATGGCTTTGAGCGGAAAGAAAGATAAGACACCTGATTTTGCACTCATATTTGCTAGTTCCGGAAGTGACATGAAAACCATACTTTCCAAAGTAAGAGAGCTGTTTGGGCCTGAAGCCAAACTATATGGGGGAACTTCAGATTCAAGAGCGGTAATGACCAATAAGGGATTTGTGAACGTAACAGAGAGGGGTTATCAAGTCATGAAAGGGACAACGGGCTTGACCATCATGACTGTTAGCTCGGAGGATATTGTTTTTGGTGTAGGCTCCGCCGACTTTTCTCTTTATCCTACCGTACAAGAAGCGTCAAAGTCTGCCATCCAAATGGCGATGAGAAGTTCTGGGAAATCTCTTGATGAGGTCCCCCAAGTGGTCCTGCTCACACCCACGCTCGGGGTGGAAGAGGAGGTTATCGAGGGCATTGAAGAAATTGTTGGAAATCAAACCCCCTTCCTTGGTGGAACAGCTGGTGGACCCACATTTGGTGTGATTGGCGAAAACGGGGTGTACCGTCAGGGCGTCTCAGTGGCCGCCATTTACACGGATCTACCCATAGGTTGGCAATTCGAAGGCGGATTTGACTTAGTGGACAAACAAACTGGGATCGTGACCAAGGTTGACGGCCAGGCTATTTTGGAAATTGATAACAGACCGGCACTGGATGTCTACGATGAATGGCTTGACGGTAAAATCCAGCATTTGTTTGATCAACACTATGAGCCGGGCGTAATCAGAGACCTGCTCACGTTACACCCTCTTTATAGGAAATACTCAGGCCCGAACGGGGAGGATTACTTTCTATTCTCGCACACCTGGCCAAAAGATGAAACCCTGAACGACAGATCGATCATGACATCGACAAAGATCACCTCGGGCGAGAGAGTGTACCTGAGTCACGGGACCTGGGACAAGCTCATTAACAGGATCGGGAATCTTCCTAAAAAAGCGAAAATTAAAGGAGGGATGAATATTGATGAGAGGCCGATACTAGGAATCGGTTACATCTGTGCGGGCGTCATGGGGGTTATCCCGGAGAAAGAAAGAATGAAAATGCCCTTTTTACTAAACTATACCATTAATGGTGCCCCTTTTATTGCGACGTTTTCCTGGGGAGAGCAAGGCCACTTGCCCGGAATTAGCAACAAACATGGAAACCTATTAACATCTTTTCTTGTGATCGGAGGGAGAGGAGATAACTGAAATGAAACTGTTTTGGAGAATCTTTGCCACAGTTATTGTCTCCGTTATTGTTATAGTTTCTCTCATCTCTTACCTCTTATCGGCCAAACATATCGCTGCTGCGAATGATCACCTCCTAGCAAACTACAGAACTGTGAGTAGATTTATGTCCAAGGAGATTGAGCTGGGTCATTCGGAGCAGAGATGGCCCTTGGCAAGCCTGCATTGGTTATCCAAAGGTAAAGGTTTTCTGTTCTGGTGGGTGGTAAGAGCTGATGGGACAATTCACCTGGCTGACAAAGCTTCTTTCATGGATACTGATATTCATGACTATTTTCCTCAAGCAGCAAACGCAACACGTCACAAGGATGTACTCTTAAGACCCCATGAACACTACGCCATTTTCATTGAGCCACTCGATCTACGGGAGAAGAACTGGTCGTTTTGGCTTGGTGTTTCCCTTAAAGAACTCTCTCGGATACGAAAGAACGTTGTCATGATGGCTATTGCATTCTCTGTGGCGGCTCTGCTGATAACTGGAATAATCCTTTATCTCGCCGTGAGATATTTTACTAGACCACTTGAGCACCTAACTACGGCCGCAACAGCTATAGGAAGCGGCGATTTTACCCATAAGGTAGAAATACAATCTGACGATGAGGTGGGTCAGCTGGCCCATTCTTTCAATACGATGGCTAAGAACCTACAAAAGACCACTGTTTCAAAGCATTTTATGGATAATATCATTGAAACCATGGTCGATCCTTTGATTGTGGTTGGTCCAGATGCAAAGATTAAGACAACGAATAAGGCAGCCAGTAAAACTCTAGGGTACACAAACGAAGAGCTTCTTAACAAACGGTTTGAATCAATATTTGCGGCAACAGAAACAATGTCCATAGAAGGAGAGAACCTAGAAAAGACCATTGGAAACAGTGCTCTGAAGAATTATGAAACGAAGTTCCAGACCAAGGACGGCAATCAAATCCCCATAATACTGAGCTCTTCGGTCATGAAGGACAGCGACGACAACATACTGTGCATGGTGTGTACTGCGAAAGACATCACTGATCGCAAGCATGCCGAGGACGAACGGGAGACACTGATCGCCGAGCTGGAGGACAAGAACATCGAGTTGGAGCGGTTTGCCTACACTGTTTCCCATGACCTTAAAAGCCCGCTGATCACCATCAAAGGATTCCTGGGCATATTAGAGGAGGATGCGGCCAAGGGAGACGGTGAAAGGATGAAGGCTGACATTACGCGTATAGCCAATGCAGCAGATCAAATGAAGGCGTTGCTGGACGACTTGTTGGAGCTGTCCCGGATCGGTCGTTTTGTTGGCATAGCTGGAGAGTTCTCGATGACGGATCTGGCCCACCAGGCGGTGGAGTTGCACTCCGTCAAGATAGCCGAAGGAGCCCTACAGGTTGCAGTCTCCCCTGATCTGCCCGTGGTATCCGGGGATCGGTCCCGCTTGTTGCAGATAGTACAAAACCTGCTGGACAACGCCGTCAAATTTATGGGAGACCAGCCCAACCCGCAGGTTGAAATTGGAGTCCGGCAGGATGGCAAAGAGACAGTTTGCTACGTCCGGGACAACGGGGTGGGCATTGATCCTCGACATCATGAAAAGGTCTTTGGTCTGTTTAATAAGCTGGATCAAAAGACTCAGGGTACCGGGGTGGGGCTTGCCATCGTCAAACAGATCGTGCAGGTGCATGGCGGGCGCATCTGGGTGGAATCCGAGGGTGCCGGGAGGGGCAGTACCTTCTGCTTTACGCTACCAACAAGCAAAAATTGCAACAGCACAAAGGAGCCGGAAAATGAGCAGGACACCTCCGGTTATCTTGTTAGTTGAGGATAATCTTGATCATACCGAGCTGATCACACGAATGTTGCAGAATCACGTGGTAACCAACACAATTCATCACGTACCCGATGGCGAGACGGCGCTGGATTACCTCTTACGGCGAGGAGAATATTCAGAACCGGAGAAGAGCCCGCGGCCGCACGTGATTCTACTGGACCTGCGGTTGCCCAGGGTTGGTGGGCTGGAAGTACTCAAAGAAATCAAGACCTCGGAGGAGCTGCGAAGAATTCCAGTGGTGATCGTCACCACTTCCGAGGCCGAGACAGACCTGGCCATGGCTTACGATAACCACGCGAACAGTTATCTGGTCAAGCCGGTGGACTATAACAAGTTCAAACAACTGGTGGATGACTTGGGATCATACTGGTTGGCCTGGAACCGTCACCCGCCATCGTGATTGAGCAAGGAGTACCGACTGAGCCCGCAACCGGTGACACTATCAGGAGACACCTATGGACAGACACAAAGTCAACATTTTGCTGGTGGAAGACGAACAAGCTCACGCCGAGCTGGTGTGCAGAACCTTTGAGTCCCGTCCTGGAAGGTTTCAGTTGACCGTAGCGGGTAACCTTCAGGAGGCACGGGACTATCTGGCAGAATCCACGCCACAACTGGTTATAGCTGATCTGGTGTTGCCGGATGGCAAGGGCATAGAGCTCTTGCCTGCCGAGGAGGAAAAGCCCCGCTTTCCCGTGGTGGTGATGACTGCCCATGGGGACGAGCAGGTGGCGGTGGAGGCGATGAAGGCTGGTGCGTTGGACTATGTGGTCAAATCGGCTGAGACCTTGACTGACGTGCCACGAATTGCCGAGCGCACCCTGCGCGAATGGAGTCTTATCACCGAGTGCAAACAAACGGAAGAGGCGCTGCGGCAGAGCGAAGAGAGATATCGCACTGTCTTGGAAGCAAGTCCTGATCCTACTGTTCTCTACGACATTGAGGGCAAGGTTGTCTACTTCAACCCTGCTTTCACAGATGTTTTCGGTTGGACTCTGGAGAGACGTGTTGGCAAGAAAATGGACTTATTTGTCCCTCCGGAGAACTGGCCTGAGACCAAAATGATGATCGAGCGGGTGCTTAATGGAGAAAGCTTCGCAGGCATTGACACCCGTCGATACACCAAGGACGGAAAAGTTATTCCTGTGTGTGTGAGCGGGGCCATTTGTCGAGATGAAAAAGGCAGTCCTGTGGGCAGTGTCATCAATCTGCGAGATATCAGCAAACAAAAGACCCTGGAAGCGCAACTCATCCAGGCACAGAAGATGGAGGCGGTAGGTACGTTGGCTGGCGGCATTGCCCATGATTTCAATAACCTGCTCCAGGCCATCCTGGGCTACACAGACCTGCTTATCCTGAGTAAGGCGCCAACGAACCCTGATTGTAGTAAACTCCAGAAGATCATGCTCGCAGCGCAAAGGGGCGCCGAGCTAACCCAGCAACTACTCACCTTCAGCCGTAAGATGGAGAGTAAAAAGAAACCCCTCGATCTCAACCAAGCGGTTGGGGAGGTGAGCAAAATACTGGAGCGCACCATCCCTAAGATGATTGAGGTTGAACTCCATCTGGCAGAGGACCTCAGCACTGTCAACGCTGACTTTGGTCAGATAGATCAAGTTATAATGAATCTGGCATTGAACGCCACAGACGCCATGCCCGACGGAGGTAAACTAACCATTGCCGTTGAAAACGCAAGCTTGGACGAAGAGTTTTGCCGAACGCACCCAGAAGCTAGGCCTGGGGACTATGCGCTGCTCACCATCTCCGACACCGGCCACGGCATGGACAAAGAGACGCAAACTCACATCTTTGACCCATTCTATACCACCAAGGAGATTGGCAAAGGTACCGGTCTCGGTCTGGCTATGGTCTACGGCATCGTCAAGAACCACGAAGGGTATATCACGTGTCAAAGCGAGCTCGGGCAAGGAACTAGCTTCAAGATCTATTTGCCGGTTATACGACAAGAAACGGATCTGGTTGAGCCGGGAGAACAAGAATTCCCAGTGGAAGGCGGCACTGAGACTATTCTGCTGGTGGATGACGAGGAATTCATTAGAGACCTAGGTATAGATTTTCTGAGTAAGGCCGGCTACCGTGTAATTGCCGCTCGCGATGGAGAAAGAGCCCTGGCGGTTTACCGTCAGAAGAGAGAACAGATCGATCTGGTGATTCTGGACCTCCTCATGCCGGGAATGGGGGGCAAGAAGTGTCTTGAAGAGCTTCTCAAGATAAATCCAAAGGCAAAGGTTATTATTGCCAGCGGCTATTTCGACTCAGAACCTATGAAAGAAGCCATTATGGCAGGGGCCAAAGGCTTTATTGGCAAGCCACATCAGATGACGGAGTTTTTGAGGGTAGTTCGCCAGGCTCTAGATAAATGATGATGCCAAGTTTCTGTTCATCGATATTGCAGCCATTTTGGAAGTAGGGGAAATCGGTGAAATCTTACCGTTCTCTCTTTCACCATGGTTGAATTGTGCTCATTGCTAATCGATGCTGTGGACATAAACAAACCTGCAGCCACCGGTTCCATGTCTATAAAAAAAGGGGGCTAGCTTTACCGTAGCTAACCCCTGTTTTTACTTGGTGCCGGAGGCGAGAGTCGAACTCGCACGACCACAAGGGTCACTGGATTTTGAGTCCAGCGCGTCTACCAGTTTCACCACTCCGGCAGCTTGACGTGTTGATTATAGCGAGGCGTAGTCTTGACTGTCAATGTCATTTCGCAGAGCGCAGAGCGCACAGCGAAAAGGTATAGGGCATGGAGCATTAACCAGCTGGCAGGGGACAGCTAGCAGCAGGCAGCAAATGAAAAAGCAAGGAGCATAGGGTAAAAGACAGCTGGCAGCGGGCAGCTTGCAGCAGGCAGGAGAATTCCGGTTCAGGGTACAAGGTACAAGGGTCAAACATTTCG
>CAYFXH010000143.1:0-10207 GCA_964346905.1 uncultured Desulfobacteraceae bacterium
TTGCGACACAGTCTCTCGAGGGGTGAGGGGCCGTGTAATTATCCTGCGGAGCAAAGGAAATAATCGTTATATTGTTTCTGCTTGCAATTATGCCGATCATAGTTTGCCAGATAACAGAAAACTAGGTTCCTCTAGAAAACCAGAGTGGATTCCAAAGAGAGCGTCTGCTTGTTGTCTCCGATGAGATACCCTTCTTTGTCCAGTTCTTTGTTTTTGCACTCGCCTCACCTAACTCACACCTGTCACATTTAGCGAATCTACATCAAGAGAACGCTACAACCTATAAAGAAGTAAGTACAGTGGTGCGCGTCAGTTACCGTTAATTTGCTGACAACTACAGACACATAGATCGTTAGGAGACACAATTTCCCATTAAATTAGTAGGATTCAATTGTACTCATGAGAATCAAAAGCCTGTTTCTCCCCTCCTTTGATCCGTTTCATGTTGACAGATTATTTGTGACAGTCGTATCATGAAAATAGTACTGTGCAAATTCAAGCAGATTTTTGGGGAAAGAAATGAACCTAAAAATGTGCTCATTATGAATCTCGATAGAACAGTGTTTGTTCTATTGAGAGTATTCCACACACTACTCTCCCTGGCGTGGCCTCGATTTCAAGCAGATGGGTATGGTTCATAATCTATTATTTTCTCCTGCCACCTTCGGTTACGCTTTCCGGACCGAGCCGACCTTGCAACCCATTCGATGGTAACAACTCACGTACTGGTTGTCCTGCCTCTCTATTGATCTGCCAAAAAATATCATCTTTACAGGACCGCTGCGCACGGGGAGGAGCCACAGTTGGGCGGACAGTCCATGCTTGGGTGAAATATGAACAAAGACACTTTCTTCGAGCTTGGCAGGGTAAGAATTTCCGGTAACCAGTCCATTGTCCGGGGGGCTCTCGAGGCCGGCGTCCGGATTGCCACCGCTTATCCCGGAGCCCCCATCTCGGATCTCCAGGGAAGCTTCGAACAGGTAGCAGGGAATCTCCCCAGGGCGACCCCATTTACCCTTAAGATCGGAGAAGCGCTGGACTCACTGGGCTACCAGCTTACTGCCCACTGGGGCACCACCTCTAACGAAGACAATGCCATGGCCTTTGCCCTGGGATCGGCGATATGCAAGGGGGATTTCAAAGAGCGCGAGTTTCTCACTGAAGATGAATGGGATCTGGTTTATGGAGATACCGTCTTTGCCGAAGACAAGGAAAAAAGGATCCCGGTGGGATCTCGGGTGATCTGTTCTTTCAAGCACCTTGGGGGCAACACCGCAGCTGATGTAATTCGCACGGCCATGAATGTCTGTCCTTACCCGGGTGGGTTGTGCCTCGCCTCAGGCGACGACCGCCAGGGAACCGCCTCCCAGACCATGCAGGACAATAAGGTACTCTTCTCACTGCATTACCGTATGCCCACCTTCGAGCTCCACTCTCCTCGCACCGCACACCACACCGTCAAAAACTGCTACCTGCTCTTCGAGGAGCTGGGTACCCCATTTGCGCTCATAATGAACTACGACCTCTCCTACCGGGAGGTCTCGGTTGACCTCGAGATGGAAGTGGACCTTAGGGCCAACAGGAGGAGGAAGGGGTTCACCAGGGATCCCAAACACCTGGTCACCATAGGCCCCCACATCCGTCCGCAGGAGAAGAAGTTCCACTCAGACTTAATCCAGCTCTTTAAGACAAAGATCAAAGAGAACTTCGAGTTCCTGGGGAACGAGGTGGTCCAATACGGCCGAAAGCCCAGGACCATGCTGGTGCTCAACGGCCCTTTCCGGGAGGACTCTCAGCTCGTAAAGCACGATAAGGTCTTGAGGGACCGGCTTGCAAGCAAGTTCGGGGAGGTCGTGACTGTGGAGACTGACCTTGTCTTTCCCCAGCCCGAATCTCTTTATGAGGAACTTGCATCGGAGCACCCCATCGAAAGGATCTTGGTCTTCGAGGAAGGCTACGGACGAGTCATATATCTGCAGCTCCTTGACCTGGTAAACAAACGTGGTCTTGATCTCAAGGTCTTCGACTGTGGGATTCCTTATGAGCCCAGAATCTACGAGCGCTTCTCCTATATCGACCATGTTCTGGCTAGCTGAAGGGAGGTGTGCACCATGGCCGCCACACCGAATCCGTCAACGAAAAGTCACGATGAAATAACCTATATGCGACCCGTGTCCAACTGCGCCGGCTGTGGCGACACCAAGGTATCCTGGTCTTTGTTCGACGGCCTGAAGAGGTTCAACCGAAAACACGGGCTTAGGGGTAAGAACAGATACGAGGTGGTGTATGCTGCCGACAGGGGGTGCGGCAACCTTCAAGGCTATTACGCCTACCGGATAGTGGATACGATTTTCTGCATGGGCTCCGGGGTCATAATCGGCGAAGGGATAAAGGAGTCCTGCTCTGCGAACCAGATCGTCGTGACTGCCTCCGGCGACGGCGGGTACAACTTCAATATGAGCGGGTTCAAGTTTGCCGCCAAGAACAAAAAGTGGGGTGCAATAACCATTGTCTACAACAACTATAACATTCGGATGACCGGCGGCCAGATACCTCTCGAGGTGGATTTCCACAAGGAGGGCTCCGCCATGGGCTTTGAGGTAATTTACATAAACCCTTACCGCGTGGATGAAAACGCCGAGCTTTTCAAGGAGCTCATGGACCGCTACCTGAAAAAGGACAAATATTTGGTGGTGGCAGACGGCGTCTGCGTCTTGGACATGTTAAGGGACACCAAGGCGGCGGGGTTTAAGCTGGGCCATTTCATCAAGAGTGGTGATTGCGCGGATTTAAGATTCAAACAGAGGAGAGAGCATATTGCCCGGGAGGAACCTGAAAGGCTGAAAGATCTCCCCAGATTCAAGTGCCGGCTGTGCGGCACAGGGCTGAGGTGCCACGCGCTCCTTAGCAATGACCCAAGCCTTTGCCATGGCTGCGGCGCCTGCAATGAGTTTCCCTGCCCCTTGAACGCCTTGAGTTTCCAAGGCCCAAGCTTCGCCGAATCTACCAACGTAACCGAGCTTAGCACCACACATAAGGTATAGGAGGATGGCGTGGCTGAACAAAGACGACTTACTGTCTCCAACCCGGCCATTGGAGGCTCTGGCTACCTCACTCTGGCGAACATGCAGGCTGACGCCGCGATCTGTGGAGGATTTCACGCGGCTATCCACCAGTGTCGGGGCCTGGCCCAGGCCGGCGGGCCTTTGTGCGTGGACGTGGTGATACGTGAAAGCGAAGTACCTGGAGCCATCTCTCACCCTGTGGACTATGTTAACGGTTTTGAACTATGCGAGGCGTGGCGGGTGGTTTCCTCCGTAACTGACTTCCAACAGTCGTTCCCCAGGGGGCTCACGGTAGTTACCGATTTTTTCGTAGAAAAACCTATTCTTGTCACCACCAGCCGTAGAGGCCCCAGGTACCTCACAAAAGAGGAATTCATTGAAGAGTTTAAGGAGCTCATCAACAAGGGCTGCGACCTCAGGGTGGTAGCATACGACTTTGCGAAACATGAGTTCCCCACCATAGTTAAAGGACCGTATTCATTCGGTATAATAGTGGCAGACCTCGACCTCAGAAACGACCACCGCTTCATAACCCTACCGAAGGAGGCGGCCATAGAGGGAATACTCAGAAACGTCCCGAAAGCGAAGCAAAAGTTTGCCGACGAGAAGCGGCGGAAGCTCAACCAGGACGTCTTCGAAAAGGGTTATGAGGCCAGGGAGCGATTCGCCGGCTTTGAGGATGAACGTATACTTTTCATATAGGGGATGACAGTGAAAGAAGAATTGAGAGATATCGCCGACATGATGCACTGCGCCGATCCTGACGCCCGGTTCGCCTTTGAACTCTGGGACGGAGAAACTGTTGTTCACGGTAACCAGCCAGAAGTGATCTTGCGTTTCAAATCGAAAGAACCCGCTAAGCAGTTACTTTGCAACGGCTTCTTGGGTTTTGGGAAGGCCTATATGGCCGGTGACCTGGAGATCGAGGGCAATCTGCAGGAATTGCTGCGCCTCGGTTTTTCCATAGAATTTGACAAACACAGCCTATCTTTCTGGCAAAAAATGCGATTTCTCCTCCATCACCTGGCCACGAGAAACACCGCCAGCCGCGTTCCGAAAAATATCTCGCACCACTACGACCGCGGCGATGAGTTCTATGTGCTCTTTCTTGACAAGACGATGACCTATTCCTGCGGCTACTTTACCAGCGAGAGCGATGATCTCGAACAGGCGCAACTGAACAAGTACGAACATATTTGCCGCAAGCTGGCACTCCAGCCAGGGGAAAACCTGGTGGACATCGGCTGTGGATGGGGGGGAATGCTCATTTATGCCGCGCAGAAGTATGGCATAAAGGGCCTGGGGAATACCCTTTCTCGCAATCAGTGCGAGTGCGTCAAGAGGAAAATAGAACAATTAGGCCTGCAAAACCAAATAGAGGTGGTTTTGGCTGATTATCGTCAAATCACCGGCAAGTTCGATAAGTTTGTTTCCATTGGCATGTTTGAACACGTGGGGAAAAAATTTATTCCGGTTTTTATGGAGAAGCTTTCGAGCCTTTTGAAAGATGGAGGAATAGGACTCCTGCATACAATCGGCAAAGACGCTGAGTCGCCCAGTGACCCTTGGATAGTGAAGTACATTTTCCCCGGGGGCTATATTCCAAACTTAGCCGAGATTGTGCGTGAATTGGGCCTAGTTGGTATGTCAATACTTGATGTAGAGAATCTACGTTTCCACTACGCTTGCACGCTGGACCGCTGGGCCGAGAACTTTGAGAACAATGTGGAGAAAGTGCACCGCATGTTTGATGAGTCTTTTGTGCGAATGTGGCGTCTCTTTCTCCACGCTTCATCAGCGGGCTTCAAATACGGAAGCTCCCGACTGTATCAAATTCTTTTCTCTAATGGCCTGAACAATGGCTTACCACTCACCCGGAAAGATCTTTATCAGGATGAATATCACTAGAAAACTACTTTTCGCAGAGCGCAAAGAGCATAGCGCAGAGCGAAAATGATAGTAAACAGTAGCAGAAAAGATCCGTTCACAGTTTACTGTTGACCAAACGCTATGCGCTTGGCGCTATGCGCTCTGCCATCGACATTTATCCCCCCCTCCCTTGACCAAGCATTTGCGAATGGTTACGTTTCATTGAACCTTAAGGTTTGCCAAATAGTAGGAGGTAATAACGATGGCTGATCGTAAAGATAAAGCGAAAACCAGAATGCAATCCGGTTGGGCCGGACCAGGAATCGAGATTTGGCCTGAAGAAGATGAATACATAATGTGGCGGTCCATGAAAGAGGATGTGAGAAGGCATCTGGAATGCAACATTCCAGCCCTGGCATCAAGTCCTTTCTGCGGTAAGGGCTATCACAACGGCTAATCCCACACGTGAATACTTGCAGTTACATCCATTTGAAAGCAGAACCCCGCTCGTCAGAACGGGGTTTTTCCTTGGAAGACGAGACCCTTCTCCCTCGCTCAAAGGAAATCTAATCCACAGGCTCAGGCAGTGAGCGCTGCGGATGAGACCTCTCCACTCTGGTGGCGCAACTGTTTCATTTACGACCCAAAGGGTTAAACTCCTGGCCAAAACAGCATTTGTCTGTCCATAGAAAACTTATTTCTTGACAGGTATTTAGTAGCCATGCCAATATGATTTGTATGCGACTCTTCCACAATACAAATACGATACACATCGACACGACAATCTGAACACTCACCGCTCTTTTGAGTAAATCCTGACTGAATCAGTAATGCACCGATCCTCTCCTGCACGAGATTCTCATTTCGCGTCCTATTGACCTCCAGACGGTCTTGGCACAATCCATGAGATTAAGGTCCCTTCAGAATAGGGGAGGCAGATATGACCACCTGTGATGAAAAGTTCCTAACCAGGGTTTTTGACAGCGTCACCGACCCCTTTGCCATTTATGACCGCGGCTTTCGGATCATCAAAACAAATCAGGCCATGATGGACCTCTTCCAGTTGTCGGAAGAACAACTGATTGGAAGAGCCTGCTATCAGGCATTTTACGACCGTACGGCCATATGCGATGAATGTCATGTGCAAGATGTTTTCCAGGATGGTGAACCGCGGATGTTTGAAAGGTGCATTCCCCTGCCAGACGGAAGCGAGCGTGTTTTCGAAGTGTATTCATATCCAATCAAAGACCACGAAGGCATAGTCATACAGGCCTTCGAGCATGCCCGCGACATCACCGAGCGCAAACGGGCGCAAGAGTCGCTGCGTGACAGCAGGGAACGGTTCCGTCAGGCTTTCGAGAACGCCAATATCGGCATGTGTTTGGTGGATACTGAAGGCCGTCTTCTGAAGGTCAATAGCCAGATGTGCGAAATATTCGGCTACACCCAAGAAGAGCTCGAGGGTATGACTGTAAATGATATTACCCATCCGGATTATATGGATGTAGGTCCCAGATTTATCCAGCGGGCATCATCGGGGGAGATCACCCACGCCGAGTTTGAAAAGCAATACTATCACAAGAAAGGCCATATACTATGGGGACAAGTTAGCAGTTCATTGGTCCGTGACGTCAATGGCGCGCCCCTATACTTCATCTCACATGTAAAAGACATTACTGAGCGCAAGAGCCTCGAAGACCGACTGCAAGCCTCTAAAGCATTCAATGAAAATATCATCAACAGTATCACAGATACTCTCATCGTAGTTGACCCCAGGACCCACGAGATTGTCCAGGCGAACGATGCCTTTTACTCCCGGTTGGGCTTAGAGCCCCCAGCTGTTGTGGGCAAACGATGCCATGTGATAATGCATGACAGCCCTACACCCTGCAAAGAATTCGGCATCCAGTGTCCAATGGAAGAAACAGTTCGCACCAAGTGCCCGACTGTGACGGATAAAATTTACCCGAACGCCGAGGGGGTTGAGCGGATGTTGGAAGTTGCTACCTACCCAATTCTAAGTGCTCAGGGTGAAGTGAGTTCAATCATCCGGCTGGAGCGCGACGTTACCGAAAAACGTAAAATGGAGGAGGCATTGGCCTTCCGCTCAAAAGAATTGCAAAAGACCCAACATCAACTGGAGACACTCTTTGATATTTCCCGGCAGGTGAGCGCCAAGAAGTCTCTTGCGGAGGTTATTCATTTCGTCCAGGGAATCGGTCAGGAAATTTTCACCGATTCAGAGCTGCTTTTTTTCCTTCTGGATGGTGAAAAGCAGCGGTTTCTTAATTTGGAAGGGTGCAACTTCACCGTTGTTGTACCTCTGTCGAGCGGGCTGCAGGAACTCGAACAGTCCGGATTGGTTTCGAATTTTGTCCAATATCTCCAAAATCTCAAGGAACCGCAAAGAATTGACTCTGGATATAACAATGACATTCCCACTTTTCTGAGATTAATCTCAAAGAGCTATCCGAGTTGGTTCGGCTTCCCCATCTCCACGCCTCATGAATGCATTGGCTACTTTCTGCTGGGCTCAACAATCTCCCAGGGCTATTCTCGAGAGGATCTGCACTTCTTTCATAATCTATTTAGCCAGATAGCCGGGGACATTCATCATTTGATTCGCCATGAGACAGAAATTAACCTCCTCCGTCAAGAGGTGGAAAAGCGGACCTCCCATGGCGAAATTATTGGTCAAAGCGACGAGATGCAGAAAATCTATGAACTCATTGATCTCGTATCCAGCTCGGATGCGATAGTGTTAATCACCGGGGAAAACGGCACTGGCAAAGAACTGGTCGCGCGGGCCATTCACCAAGAGAGTTATCGAGGCAGTGGGCCCTTTATCGTGGCCAATTGTTCAGCTTATTCTCCCACACTCTTGGAAAGTGAACTTTTCGGCCATGAAAAGGGCGCTTTTACTGGTGCGATTAAAAGGAAAAAAGGTCGTATCGAGAGGGCCAAGGGGGGCACCTTATTTCTCGATGAGATAGGCGATATTGCCCCAGCCACCCAAGTCCTGCTGCTCAGATTTCTTCAGGACCGTTGTTTTGAACTGGTGGGCGGGGAGATGACCTTGGAGGCTGACGTTCGGGTTGTGGCGGCAACCAACCGAGACCTTTACCGGGAGGTTGAAGCTGGTCGCTTTAGAGACGATCTCTACTACCGTTTGAACGTTATAACCATCCACCTTCCTGGTTTACGGGAGCGCAAAGAAGATATTCCCCTCCTCTGCAAGCATTTCCTCAACAAATACAATCTGAAAGAGGGAAAAGAAATTCGCTCATTCTCCTCAGATGCTATGCAGGCCCTCATGGATCACGACTGGCCAGGTAACGTCCGCCAATTGGAAAACGCCGTGAGCCATGCTGTTATCATTGCTCAAGGCCAGGTCGTTGAGACAAGACATCTGCCACAATTTCTCAAAGAAAAAATAGTGGCACACCCCTCAACCTCTCTCGCTGAAAATGAGCGGCGGTTAATACTGGGAGTGCTCCAGGAATGCAACTGGAACAAACACGAAGCGTCTCGTCGCCTTAAGATTAGCCGAAGCACCCTGTACAGCAAGATCCGTCGTTATGGTCTGAAGAGGGGAGCCACTTTTGTTTGAGATACGAACAGGAGGGGGTCTTTTTCTCGACGGCCCAGAAGATAGTGATGTGACTAGTTATTTAACCATTTTTGGCGCCATAGGGGTCTGATCTTATACAGTAACTAGCTCTTCCTAAGAGAATTCAGCAGTAGCCACCTCAGGTATCCCATTTTTTCTACCTGCTAACTTACTGGATTTCAACAATAAACAGCCACGGAACCATAAGTTCCTGTGGCTTTGTTATTTCTGGCAGAGATTTTGTATTGGTTCTTGAATCAAAGGCCGAAGATTTTCATGTCTGGCGACCAAAGAGCGCGCCCATTTAAAAAGTTAGAAGCCGACCGGAATTCCTGGCGTTTAACGTTTTATATATTTTGACAAAATCGAGTTCTTTTTCTCTTGGAGCGATAATCTCGCGTAATCATCACGATAGGTTCCTGCATTGACTGCAGGAGAATGGTGCTTCGCTAAATCGCTCTCTATGGGCAGAGGTCCCCCTCTGCCGAGACATTGGGCTCTAGCTCGTTGTGGCTCCCTTCACCACCGCGCTCCGCGAGATTCAGGTGAGAAATGGAGCACAAGCGACTAGCTTTTTGGATTTCCCCACAATGGCTCAAAGGCTGGGCCAGTGGGCAATCTGGACTGTCAGCTCAGCTCAAATCAACCAACAACCGTCCAGAGTACCAGAAAGGGGGTGAGACAGCACTGGAGAGACCGCCTCCTCCATGCATGCGCTCGCAGTAACTGGCAATTAAGATTTTGGATCTGATGAGTACCACTCGTTCTGCGCGCAGGAGGAGCGTGGATCGACTGTTAAAAACAAATTAGTAGATGGGAGGTCAAAACATGGCAGAAAAGAGAGATGTGGAAATAAACAGCAGGGCCGACACTCTCGATATGATGCATCCAGACATAAGGCCCTACCCGGTAACACCACCGCCATCCCCGGAAGAAGTGGCGAAGGTGTACGCAAAGCGGAAGGCGGAAGAATTCGGCAAGTGGTGTGAAGACAATTTCATGTTTCATACCATCTATCCAAAACCGGAGGCCTTGCAAGGACTCAAGGTTCTCGACATCGGCCTCTGGAGGATGGGCCACAAGTTCGCCGCTTCTCAGCTCGCCGAGTCCGGGGCCGAGGTGATCTGCATCGAACCGCCTGTGGGAGACCCTGCGAGGCAGCTGACTCCTTTCGGCCGAGAGGAGTACATGCTGGCGGATCGGGAAACCGGCGAGAAGTGCGGCCTCGAGTTCATCAACGAGATGAGAAATCAGTACTCAGTAACCCTAAATATCGAGACAGAGGAGGGTCGGGAATTATTCAAGGATATGGCCAAGAACGCCGACGTTTTGATCGAGTCCATGCCTCCAGGCTACATGGATGAGCTTGGTGTAGGCTACCGGCAGCTCTCGCAGCTCAATCCAGGGTTGGTCTACTGCTGGATAGGTGTCCTTGGGCAGTGGGGTCCCTGGAAGGACGAGCTTTCCAAGTTCGGTCAGTGGATGATTGATCCTTTCTCCTGTTGTGCCAACTCCTGGGTCCACAACACCGGCTTTCCCCAGGACCAGCTCCCCAGGGGCAAAGGCGGCGATCCAACGAGGTCGGCCGTGTGGCTTGCCGACTATGTTGCCGGTGAGCAGGCGGATGTGACCATCTTGGCGACCCTTTACTGCAGAACCAAGT
>CAYFXH010000144.1:0-10207 GCA_964346905.1 uncultured Desulfobacteraceae bacterium
CCTGTTTCCCGTTCCTGGGGAACGGGACCAGGGGCTCCCCCACCCACAGCTGCGGAAGTGGCACAGGCCTCCCACCAGTCACTCAGAAGAAACACCAGAAAAGGCCGAAGGGGGAGACAGTGAAACACCGAGCACCTGAGTTTTTGGGTGAACTCCTGTTAATGATCCTCTTGCCAATGGCGACCAACCCTTGATATGCTTACATGTTGGGATTGTTATAACGTAGAGAAGGTACCATTAGTCGAGATAGAGAATGGCAGGTAAAGACTACTACAGCATTCTTGGCGTGAGTAAAAACGCCAGCGCGGATGAGATAAAGAAAGCTTACCGCAAGCTGGCAATGAAATATCACCCTGACCAAAACAAGGGAGACAAGCAGGCAGAGGAGCGTTTCAAAGAGGTGAATGAGGCTTACGCTGTGCTGAGCGACAAGGAGAAACGGAGCCAATATGACATGTTTGGCGCTGAGGGTTTTCAGCAGCGCTTCAGCCAGGAAGACATCTTTCGGAATTTCGATTTCGGCCAGGTTTTCAGAGAGTTCGGCTTTGGATCAGAGGATTTGTTCGGCCGCATTTTTGGCGGATTGGGTGGGGGACAGCGGCGCCCCTTCGGCAGAGGTGGCGGTGGTTTCCACTCAGGCGGTCCCTTTGGGCGTACGGCCCAACAACCGCAAAAAGGTGGCGATCTGGTTATGGACCTGCTGGTGACCTTGAAAGAAGCGGTCTTTGGAGTCTCCAAGACTGCAGGATTTAACCGAGGTGGCGGGGTGGAGCGGGTTACCGTGAAAATCCCGCCGGGAATTTCCTCTGGCAAGAAGCTTCGCATTAGTGGAAAAGGACAGGAAGGCGCCTGGGGTGGGCCGGCGGGGGACCTGCTAATAAAAGTGATGGTCGCACCTCACCCGGTTTTCGACCGTAAAGGCGACAATCTCATTATTAGCCGGGAGATCACTCTTACCCAGGCGGTTTTCGGGACACAAATAGAGGTTCCTACTCTAGATGACAAGACGCTCAGCCTCAAGGTGCCCCCTGGCACCCAGAGTCACACCCAGATGAGGGTCAAAGGTCATGGTGTGCCGCATTTCAAAAAACCGGGAAGGGGTGACCTCTACGTCAAGATCATCGTACGTTTACCCAAATCTTTGACACCGGAGCAAAAGGAGCTCTTTGAGCAATTGGTTGAGCAAGGCCTCTGAATAACCCGCTGGGGTTTTCATCTAAATCATGGCACCTTACAATGTTGGTCTCGGCCAAGACCGTTGTATGGACGCGGCGACGCGGCGATAAGACTTATCTTTTACAATTGAGCGAGTCTGTTCAGGCTGTGCAGCTTACTTCCTGCATATGTTCACTTCACAATTTACCTAATTTACTTCGCTTGAAAAAAGAGCATCTATAGAAATATTCGGTAAACTAGAACCGTTGTCAATGAGCCTACTAGTTAGTGATCATCCGGAAACTCCACCTTGTCATTCTGAGCCCTTCGACAGGCTCAGGATAAACTCAGCGAAGAATCTCTGACGATCCAGTAAGTAAGAGATTCTTCGCTCCGCTCAGAATGACAGCACGAGGCCGAGTTTCCGGATGGTCACTCGTCAGAAAATCATACTCAAGAGATTAACCTTTACTCTCCCTGTCACCGTTTCCCCGCGTTTCCGTGTCAGCTAGCTGCCAGTGGCATCCTTGGGAGATAGAATGACCGAACTGAATAAAGAAACGCTAAAATTAGCGGCGGTGGACTTCCTCTACCTGATGGACCGGGACTACCCACGATCGGCCAGCCTTCAATTGGTGGGGAATCGCTACAATCTTGAGGGAGTGCAGCGGGATTTGTTGCACCGCTCCATTTTTTCACAGAGAGAAGCGGCGCAACGACGATCTCGTCTGTTAAAGCCGGAGCACCTGGTAAACGGCAGGCTTTTAGTGGACGGTCATAACGTCCTGATAACCACCGAGAGTGGTTTGGCAGGACGACCACTCATCGCTGCCAATGACGGGGTGATTCGAGATGTGGCCGGCATCTCCCACCGGTATCGCATCTCTTCCTTGACGCATGAGGCGATTGAGTACATATTTCGAGTACTCCGCACATACCCACCTCTTGAAACTCTTTTTTTTCTGGATGCCCCCATTCGCCAGAGCGGCGAACTCGCGGCTATACTCCGCTCTGCCTTGAATACCTATCATTTGCCAGGCGACGCCCAACCCCTCAAGGTACCCGAGACACGGTTTATAGGTGCCGAAGGCATTGTGGCCAGCAGCGATTCTGCCGTTCTGGATAAGGTCGAACAGGGATTTGACCTTGCAGCAGCGGCCATCAAATACCTTCCTCAGCAGGTTCATCTCATTGACTTTACCTTCTTGGGCTAGCACGTAAAGCGCACGGCGAATTCAGAGAATCCAGTAGTCTGGCCAGATAATTTCGAATTTCGAAATGATTGAATCCCATGCCCGATGTTCCATTGCCTATGACTTACGCTTGAGATACCTTAAAGGCCCTAGGCTACGACGGCTATATACGCTATGCTTACACCCACTTCATTGAATAGATTAATTGAACAGAATAGGTGTAGATCAAGCCAATGATTGAGCTAGACGCAGTAACCAAAACGTATACTCTAGGCCAGCAGCGTATCCTGGCGGTAAATGATATTTCCCTTACCATTCAGCCCGGAGAGTTCGTGGCGATCATGGGGAAGAGTGGTTGCGGCAAGACCACCCTTTTGAGCTTGGTGGGCGGGCTCGACCGCCCTGATAAGGGTCGCATCAATGTAAATGGACAGGAGATCACCCAACTGGCCGATTCAGAACTGACCAGGTATCGCCGCGATCAGGTGGGTATCGTTTTTCAGTTTTTCAATTTGATCCCAATCCTCACCGTTGCCGAAAACGTCGCTCTACCTCATAGCCTTCAAGGTAGGTCAGACAAGGAGATCCAAGGTCGCGTGCAAGAACTGCTCGGCGATGTGGACCTTTTAGAGCGAAGAAATCATTATCCTCACGAGATTTCGGGTGGTGAAATGCAAAGGGTGGCCATCGCCAGGGCGCTGATCAACCGGCCGCACTTGGTGTTGGCAGATGAACCCACCGGCAATCTGGACTCGCGCACTGGTCATCAGGTAATGGAGATAATGGCCGAACTCAGCGAACGGCATCACACTACCTTCATTCTCGCTACTCATAGTGGTGAGGCGGCCTCTTATGCCAGCAGGAAGTTGTATATGCGAGACGGCAGACTCAGCTCCGAAGAGGCAGCTCGACAGGAGACAAGACCATGACCTGCAGGAAAAGTTTGGAGCATCGAATACGGAGGTGGGAGCTGAGGAAATCCGAAATCCGAAGCACGAAGCACGAAACAAATCCGAAATCCTAATGTTCCAATGTTCAAAACAACTAATTAATGGGAGTCCAAATGCGTTTTGGTCATTTGGATTTTGAAAATTTGAATTTGTTTCGGATTTCGATATTCGAATTTAGGATTTACCGAACACCGTTATCACTCAGGGGCCCGTATTTGTACTCAGATGTGATGATTACGAGGAGGTTACATGCTGAGGCTCTGGCATTGGTTTTGCCTCAGACATCTGTGGAGTTATAAAGGTCGCGCATTGCTTTGTTTGCTGGGCGTGGCCTTGGGGGTGGCAGTTTTTGTGGGCATCAAGACTGCAGCCTCGAGCGCTATGGTCTCTTTCCGAGATACCGTAACTTCACTTACAGGTACCACCCAGCTGCAGGTGACGGGTCAGGGAAATGGATTCCCCGAGGAACTCTATGCGACGGTGGCTTCATCGTATGGAGTTCGTGCAGCTACACCGGTCCTGGAGTTCAACGTCATAGCTGCACCGCCAATTGACGAACCCCTGCTGATGTTGGGAATTGACGTCTTCAGTGACCAAGAATTTCGACAGTATCATTTCCTCGAATCTGGGCAAAAAGCGGGGGCCGTTCTTTCTTTTCTCACCGAAGCCGGCGCCATTGCGCTCACCGAGAAATTTGCCCAACGCCACCGGCTCAAGGTGGGCGATCGGTTTGAGATTCTCTCCGGCTCCCGGCGGTTGACTTTTACCCTACGGGCCCTTCTTAAACTCAAAGGGCCGGCACAAGCTTTGGAGGGCAACGTGGCGCTGGTGGATATTGCCACTGCCCAAGAGGTGTTTGACCGGTTAGGGCGGCTTGACCGCATTGACTTGTTGCTTGAAGAAAATGTCTCCTTGAAGGATGTCAGCGAGCACCTGCAGAAGCTTGTGCCTGCAGACGTACAAGTAGAAACATCGCGGAAGCGTCTGGGACGCATCAGGGAAATGGTTAACGCCTATCACCTCAACCTTCTCGCCCTCAGCTTGATCGCTCTGTTCGTGGGGATTTTTCTCATCTACAACGCCGTCGCCTTCGCTGTAAGCAAACGGCGCTATGAGATTGCAATGCTCCGGGTGCTGGGAACCCAGCGATGGCAAATCCTCGGACTATTTCTCGGTGAAGCGGTCATTGTGGGACTCGTGGGATCGCTCGTTGGAGTCTGTCTGGGCTTGGTGATGGCGAAGTTTGCTCTTAAGGCCATGGCTCGGACCATTAGTGAACTGTATCTTCTCGTTCGAGCTGAGACCCTCATCCTATCACCACTGGTCATCCTGCTGGGTGGAGGGGCAGCATTGGGTGTGGCTTTGCTTGGCGGTCTGTTTCCTTCACTGGAGGCCAGCCGTACCCTCCCCAGGGAGGCTCTCTACCGAGGTATCTTGGAAAGACGACTGCACGTGGGTCTTGGGAAAATTTCCCTGGTGGGGGCTGTGATCTTGGGGCTCGGGTACGTGAGTAGTCAACAGCCACCGGTTAACGGGCTCCCGCTCTTTGGTTTTGTTGCGGCCTTCTTGATTCTGGCAGGATTTTCCTTTGTCACACCAGCCAGCGTCTTGCTGGTGAACCGAGCTTTGGCACCTGGGCTGATCGGTCTCTTCAAAATAGAAGGCAGGATGGCCAGTCGCTATCTTGGCCGATCTTTGAACCGGTCGGCGGTGGCCATCGCTTCTTTGATGACAGCGCTGGCCATGCTCATAAGTATCTCCATAATGATTCTGAGCTTCCGACAGACAGTGGTAATTTGGACGGAACAGATCATCGCCGCCGACCTGTACATTTCGCCGGCGGTACGGCTTGCGGGCCAGCGAGCCAGCTTGCCGCCTGAGCTGGTGGAGTCGTTACCGGGACTGCCTGGATTTCTGGCGATGGAGCGCCTCAGCGAGATTCCCATCCGTATTGGCGATGTGCCGGCGTTGTTAGACGTTACTGACTTGGAGGTGAAAGAACGGTTAAGCCGGATCATGTACAGGCGCGGCTCTTCAAGAGAGATTCTCCGTCGCTGTCGAGAACTGGGTCACATATCCATCTCAGAGGTTCTGGCAAACAGACTGAACCTCAGTGAAGGAGACGAGCTGAAACTGCCCACCCCCAAGGGTCTGAAGAGTCTGGTGATTGCGGGGGTTTTCTACGATTACCGCACAGAGGGCGGCATGGTAATCATGGACCGGTCCACCTTTAACCGCTACTGGCCTGAGGAACGCAAATACTCTTCGGTGGGACTGTATCTTACATCTGCTGGTGATCCAGAGGAGGTGCGGGCTCTCATTCGGAGCCAGCTCAAAAAAAGTGAAGAGGTGTTCATTACCAGCAACAGGGAACTCAGACGAGAGATTTTGCGGATTTTTGATCAGACCTTCTCCATCACCTACGCCTTGCAAGTAATCGCTATTGTGGTAGCGATTTTTGGTATTGTGAACACGCTGATCCTTCTGGTGATGGAGCGCGAACGTGATATCGGCGTCCTGAAAGCCGTGGGAGCGACAAACCAGCAGGTGCAGCGAATGACCCTGCTGGAGGCGGGACTCATGGGACTGATAAGCTTTGTGTTAGGGGCGGTAAACGGTATACTTCTCTCCTTGCTGCTTATCTTTGTGATCAACAAGCAATCCTTCGGCTGGACGATTCAATTCAGTGTTCCCATGGCAATGTTTGGTAAAACCCTGATTATGGTTCTCGTGTGTGCTTTTATCGCGGGCTTTTTCCCGGCCCGAGCTGCAGCCAGTAAAGAGGTCAGTGAGGTGATGCGACTAGAGTAAATCAGCGGGCAGCCGGCAGCAAGCAGGTGAGAGCGAGGTCGCAACGAGACCGTTGCTCCTACAATCATGACAATTCCTGTAGGAGCGACCTCCTGGTCGCGATCAAGAATCATTATGATGAATCCGATGGCCTTTGAAACTGAAAAACATATGTCGAACACGCGTGGACTGCGAAGACGATTTGTCCCAGTGATCTTTGTAGCCCTTCTGTTACATGCTTTTACATCAAATCAGGGTGAAACGGCAGAATCAAGCTTCCGTCGTGCTCTTCCCGGATATGTCTTTCGATTTCCAGCAGATCACGCCGCCCATACTGCATTCCGCACTGAATGGTGGTATTACACAGGGCATCTCAGCACTGAAAGGGGGCGGAGCTTCGGATTTCAGCTCACCTTCTTCCGTCATGCTCTGCGGCCGTTAGCGGCGCAACCCCGGTCGCGTTGGGCTCTCCATACCCTCTACTTCGTACATTTCGCCATAACAGATGAGGAAGGCGATGGCTACCGTTTTCAAGAGAAGGTGAGCAGGGGGGCGCTGAACATGGCAGGAGCTGACCCGGGGAGTTACCATGTTTGGGTGGAGGACTGGGAAGCACGTCTGCAAGGCGAGATGCACAGACTGAAAGCGGGAAAGAAGGACATGGGAATCGATCTCACCCTTGCTCCCATCAAAGGAGCGGTTATCCATGGCAACGAGGGGGTGAGTCAAAAGGCGGTGGGGGAGGGTTACGCCTCTCACTATTACTCGCTGACTCGGTTGCGTGCCTCCGGGATTCTTCACTGGCAAGACCGTGCTTACAGAGTTTCAGGACAAGCCTGGATGGACCACGAGTTCGGTTCCAATCAACTGCGAGACTACCAGGTGGGTTGGGATTGGTTCAGCGTGCAGTTGGACAACCAAACCGAACTCATGCTTTACCTGATCCGTCATCGAGACGGCGTGGCCGACCCCACCTCCAGCGGCACCTTGATCCATGCAGACGGTCGCTCCGTACACCTGCCCTTAGCCACCTTTCAAGTGGAGACACTCGGCTCCTGGCAAAGCAAGAAAAGCGGTACTACCTATCCATCAGGTTGGCGGCTTAGCGTGCCCAGCCACAAACTGGAGCTGAAGTTGACTCCCACCGTGAGAGATCAGGAGTTGACCACAAAAAAGAGCACCCTGGTCAATTACTGGGAAGGAAGTGTCCGGGTAACGGGCAGCTTCAAGGGTAGAGAAGTCAAGGGGCGGGGTTACGTAGAACTTACAGGCTACGATGCCGAGTTCAAGCCAGATATCTAAGTAAAACGTAAAGCGCCAAGCGCATAGCACATAGCGAAGAAGTTGAGTCCAAATCCGAAATTGGTCCTACGGACTCCCCACCCTGCAGGCGGGTTCCCAGTTTCTAAGTACGAAGCACGAAACAAATTCGAAATCCAGTTTCTCAAATGTTCAAAACAAGGGACATTGACGATGCAGTATAGTTTCGGTCATTTGAATTTTGAAAATTGAAAATTGTTTCGGATTTCGATATTCGGATTTAGGATTTACCCAGGGTAGATAGATGGATTGACATACAAAGTGGAACTCGTAAATTCGGAGGAAAAAGGATGACCGAATATGTTGTGGTATTTGTCACTGCGCCTGAAAACGAGGCCGCTGAATTGGCTAGAACCCTCGTGGAGGAGCGGCTGGTTGCATGTGTCAACATAGTGCCGGGGCTCAGATCCTTATACTGGTGGCAAGGCAAAGTCGAAGATGAGCCCGAAGTATTGTGCATCATGAAGACCCAAGGCCAGTTGTTCGAAACCCTGCAAGACCGGGTGAGGGAACTGCACTCTTACGAGGTGGAGGAGGTCATTGCCCTGCCGATTCTGGCAGGAAATCCACCTTATCTGGACTGGATTAAAGAGAATACGCGGCAATGATTCATGGTAACGTGTCTAGCCACGTTCCATAGGACTCCGGCTAGTAGGTCCTCCGGTTCAATTTTTCATTACACTCCCAGGCAATCATCGAGAAGCGTAGTTGATCACTGCTTGTACAAAGGAAACGTATCTACCGGGGTGAAATCACCATAAGTTTTTGCTGCCCATTTGTGCACGACTTCCTCCAGAGCTTTTTCCAAACCTGGTGGGCAGCCTCGAGTACTGCGGGCGATGTACTTCAAGGTTTCATATTTGTCCAAGGTGGGTTCTCTGAATGCGATGATGTAAGCCACAGGAAGTGACCCAGTGTCAACGATTCTCGTTACATCCTCCCGGAGTGTCTTTAGAAATTTTTCTAAAGCCTTTTCAAATGCGGCTAGATCTTCATTCATTTTTTCAGCAACCTCCTTATGTATTCTCTTAACGAGAACTTCTGGTCATATCACTCGATTTTCGCGAGACTTATTTGGGCGTTGTTTTTTCTTCTTAGTGAGGATGTTCCTGATCATAGTCAACACTTCCCACTCCTCGTAAGGCTCGAGGATGCTGGCGTAAGCACCAAGTTCCATAGCCTCCTTGATAAGCTTCCGATGAGCTTGGTCACAGAGGAGAATGATATTACAGTCTGGACAAGCAACATTGATTCTTGAATACGTCCTTGCGCCATAAGTGTTTATCACCTCGTAGTCCAGCAGGACGATCGCACTTGACGTCCTTAATGTCTTTCGCACTAGTTCTTCAAGATCAGTCGCTAATATCGGGTGATAGTTATTTTTCTCACATAACTTCAGAATATGATTGCGGACGTCCTCCTTTGCCATCAAAACAAAAATAGCAGTCTGTTTTCTGTTGAAATTCAATGTAGTGCGGCTTCCCGATCTCGACCAAGTCCAATTTCCAAATCCGGTTGTTTCCCTGACAGCCGGTCAAGATAGACAGGGTACGTTCTTTAAATTCACAGTACTGCCGATTCCCATCCAAAAGGACTTAGACACGGATTCGTTAGACCACGAGGATGACAAACCAAGTTCTTTAGTTAGATGAGAAACAAATTCCTTGCCAAAACTTGAATCATTTAGGTCTTACCACTGTTGTTGTGAAAATTGGTGTCATATTATACGGTTAGGGAAAGCACTGCGCGCAGGCTGGTGTGGGCGATTTCACTACTCACGGTCTATCCCGTGTGACAACCGTTTGATATAAGACCCGCTGGCGCTTGTGAGTCCGTAGAGCCCCGTCACTTCAAAGGTCGCAGCGTGCATCATATTGGACTTCCTGGGTCAACATTCGGACGGTAATCGGATTTTAGATTTCGGATTGCGGATTTCGGATTTCGGAATGGGGAATGCGGATTGCAGAATTAGGAAGAACCGATATGAGATGTGAGACGTGCGATGTGGGATCAAAGATGGATACCAAAGATTTACCTAGTATCTCAGATCTCACATCCCATATCCCAGATCCATTAGACTGAGCCTTAATTCTTAGCCCTGGCCCAGTAAAGATCACTCTATGCGGGGAGGGACTAGGCTTTCTAGTTCAAATAAATGAGCGGCGGGGGTAGCAGGCCAAGACCCTCCGCCGCTTGGTGGGTTATGATAGAAGGGGTGATCGCCCCTCCAGGGTGGTATTTAATGGGTTTAGTGGCCTTCAGCGGTTATAGGGCTATCCTATATAATCCAGCACGAACTCCAGCTTCAACTTGTCATCGGGCCAGAACTTCTTGCTCATCCGCTCTTCCCCGGGATACACGTCTTTGCCGTCAATCTTATCAATGGTCATCTCAAGGAAGTGCATTTCTGTGAGCTTGTACTTGGTTATTACATCAGACGGAAGTAAGACGACAAGTCCGGTCTCCTTTGCGCACTCCCACTCAAACTTTTCATTGGGAGCTGCTTCCTCTTCTCCGGTTTTGCCCGAGTAAATCTTTTCCAGAGTACCTGAGACCTTCATCCCGGGCTTCATCTTAAATTCCTCGAAAAGCTCGTCCGATATGTGCCACCACAAGGCTCTCATCCCCAATGCTATGTATCCTTTCACCAGCATGGGGTCAAAGCCGCAAACTCCTACCCGACATTTCTCTGGCATGCTCTACCTCCTTTTTCAGAGCACAGGCTCGTTGCAACTGTTAGCATACTGTGGGAGCGGCTTTCTAGCCGCGAATAATGCTCTCCCAAAATGCTGTAAACGT
>CAYFXH010000145.1:0-10113 GCA_964346905.1 uncultured Desulfobacteraceae bacterium
GCTGGGAGTCTTCAGAATTGGAGACATGGTGGAGGCAGTGATGAAACCGTTCGATCTTGAAGGGATTGAGTTTCAGCTCCTGGACGAAACTGCTTCGCCCGAGGAAGAGTTGCTCTATACGAGGGGTTCGCGATTACAAGAACGGACAATCTCAAAGATCGAGGCTTCGCAACATCCCATCTTAGCCAAATTCAACCGGGTAGTCGCTCTGGATATGGGAGGACGCAAGTGGGTGCTGCGATTCTCACCGACTGCCGATTTTTTCACTGGACAGCAGCTCGCGGAGGCATATGCAGTCCTTACGGGTGGCTTGCTTTTTACCAGCTTGCTCGGGACTTTTCTACTCATGGTAGCAGGACATACCGCCATGACCGAAAAAGCTGTGGTGGAACGAACTGCCGAACTATCACAGATAAATCTAGATCTTGAGCGGGAGATTGCCGACCGCAGGCGTGCGGAGGTTGCCTTGGTTGAGAGTGAGGCGAGAAATCGCGCCATTGTGACCACTGCTGTAGATGGAATTATAACCATCAATGAACGTGGGATCGTTGAACAATTCAACCCCGCTGCCGAGAATATTTTTGGTTATCAGGCTGAAGAGGTGATCGGACGGAATGTCAACATACTGATGCCCGAGCCCTACCACAGCCAACATGACGACTATGTCGGAAACTACTTAAGCACAGGAAAAGCCAAGATCATAGGTATCGGACGCGAGGTCGTCGGGCGACGCAAGGACGGCAGGATTTTCCCCCTTGATCTTGCCGTGAGTGAAGTGCGTTTGGAGGATCGGCGGATGTTCACCGGCATCATCCGTGACATCACTGATAGGAAGCAAGCAGAGGAAGGATTGCACAAAGCGAAAGAAGAGGCAGAGGTCGCAAACCGGGCCAAAAGCGAATTTCTTGCCAGCATGAGCCACGAAATCCGGACGCCGATGAATGCTATTATTGGTATGGCTGATCTGCTCTGGGAAACCCACTTGGATTCTCAGCAGCGCGAATATGTTGAAATATTCCGGTCAGCCGGAGAGAACCTCCTTGCCCTTATAAATGACCTCCTTGATCTCAGCAAGGTGGAGGCCGGTCATATTGAACTTGAAATGATCGATTTTGACCTCAGAGAGATTGTTGAAAAAGTTTGCGAAATCATTGCCTTACGCGCGCATGAAAAGGGATTGGAATTGTGCTGCACCATAATGGAGGACGTTCCCTTGAAACTGGTAGGTGATCCACTTCGGTTACGGCAAATACTCCTTAATCTGGCTGGCAACGGGATCAAGTTTACCGAAAGCGGTGAGGTAGTTATCGAGGTTCGAAGAGCTGGAAAAGCCGACGAAAACAATACAATGGAGATCCTTTTTTCTGTGGCCGACACTGGAATCGGTATCGCACCTGAAAAAACAAGTACTATTTTTGAGCGGTTTACCCAAGTCGACTCTTCCACCACCCGTCAGTACGGTGGAACTGGACTCGGTTTGAGCATCTCAAAGTTTCTTGTCGAGTTGATGGACGGACATATATGGGTCGAGAGTGAAGTGGGAAAAGGGAGCACCTTTTATTTTACTGCTCAATTTGGCGTGCAGGCCAAACCTGAAGAGAAAGTTGAACTACCACCTGATGTACTGAGCGGTCTCAAGGCCATCCTCATAGATGATAATGCTACAAATCGTCTCATTCTCAGTAAAATGCTTTCCGACTGGGGGGTTTTGGTGACCGAGATCGAGGACGGCGAGACTGGAATTGCTGAACTTAAACGTGCCAGTGAAGCAGACGATCCCTACCAACTTATGTTGCTCGACTGTCGGATGCCGGACATGGACGGCTTCGAGGTGGCGGAACACATTAAAGACAGGCGCACCTTTCCCGGTTTGACAGTTATGATGCTCACTTCTGACAACCGCAGCGGTGATATTGCCAGAGCCCGTGATCTTGGGATATCTGCTTACATGGTGAAACCCATCAAACAGAAAGAATTAAAGGAATCTCTCATTTCCACGCTTGCCAAAATCAGTGTTTCCAAGGATAGGCCAGCGATGGAGGATACACTACCAGACGAGGAAGTTCGATCGTTACATATTTTGCTTGTTGACGATGCCGAAGACAATCGGTTGCTTGTGCAAGCTTACCTCAAGAAGACCTCTCATACTATTGACGTAGCTGAGAACGGTGAGGTTGCCGTTGAAAAGTTCATAACTGGACAATACGATCTCGTTCTGATGGATATGCAGATGCCGGTGAAAGATGGCTATACAGCCACCCGAGACATCAGACGGTGGGAAGAAGAAACAAAGACAAAACAGACCCCCATTGTTGCGCTTACAGCACATGCGCTCAAAGAAGACAGACAAAAGAGTTTTGATGCGGGGTGTAATTCTCATCTCATTAAACCCATCAAGAAGAATGATCTGCTCGAAGCCATCAATCAATATGCGAAAACATAGTTGATACTCTGAATGGGTAACATAGGATTCCCAATTTGAGAGTTCCCTAGGTGACCACACTATCATTCGGGAGGAAAATTGATGAAGCGAAATAGTGAGTCTGGACCGATCATCGTCAAGGTGGATCCTGATCTTGAAGATATCATTCCAGGATTTCTCCAGAACAGACAAGGCGATATCGAGGCAGCCCTGGACGCTTTAGAAAAGAGTGACTATGAAACCATAAGAATTTTGGGCCACAACATGAAGGGAGCCGGTGGCGGCTATGGGTTTGAGGTCATTACTGATATTGGTAGCGCAATCGAGGAGGCCGCCAAAAACAATGATGCGGATGAAATTAGGAAATCTTTAGGTGAACTGTCAACGTATTTGGAGCAGATAGAAATTGTCTTTGAACCCCTTTAAAAAAGGAAAAGGTGGTCACATCTTCATATATCACTTTCATATATCACTATGATTGCGATGATACATGACAAATGAAGATCTGAGCCCGATCCCGCTTGATAACATCTGGTGGAAGGAGATTGGATGGTGACAGAACGAGTGAGAATGCCCACAGGGTTTGGCTCTTATCTGACCCCCCTTGGGAAAAGGCTTCTTCTCATCTATGGTTGTATCTACGTGGTAGAGCTGCTTTTTGAACACTGGCTCAACATCACCATTGTTTCCGTTCTTGAGCTCTATCCTCTCGGCCATTGGAATTTTCATTTCTGGCAGCTTCTTACTCACCCCTTCATACAGAACCCTCACTCACCTCTAGGCTTCATTATCAGCTGTATCATATTTTATTTTTTTGCTGCACCGGTGGAACATGGTTTCGGGCCAAAGCGGTTCTTGACCTTCTTCTATGGTTCCGCACTTGGGGGAGCCCTATGTGGCTTAGCATTCAGCTATGTTGCAGGTTTCAATGTACCTTTTTACGGGATGATGCCAAGTCTCTTATCTCTCGTTGTTGTTTTTGGATTCTTGAGCCCTGAAGCCACAATACTGCTCATGTTCATTCTCCCAATAAAAGCCAAGTATTTAAGCTATGGGACCGTCATCATTACATTCTTGACCTTCCTAGCAAAGGCTAATCCTCATGGTGCGTATCATCTCGGTGGGATACTTTTTGGTTATCTTTACATTAGAGGATTGGGAAGATCGTTTGATTTCAGGTCGATCCGGCTGAAATATCTTGAATGGCAGTTACAAAGAAGGAAGTCTCGCTTCACCGTGATCGACGGCGGTAAGGCAGAGGAGGACGAGGACACGCCAACCTACCACTAGACTTCAACCGTATTGTGTCCCATCTGCCACTCTCAACGGTCCGGATACCTCACCTTGACATGTCGAAACGACGGGTGCCAGATTTGAATTAGCTATCAACTTCTTCCGATCTCGGTACAGGTCCCTACAGTTAATACGAATGAGAGAGAGAAAAGAAAATGTGGGAAGGAGAGGTTATGCACATGGATCCGTTCAGACAACTTTGCTATCGCAGTAGCGATCTTGTCTGACCACATAGGACGGTCTTGGTACTGTGCGTTTGTCTTCCTATTAAGTGATGCTTCAGTCCCTCCATGAGTGAGTTGATCTTGAATCGTATGGTGAGTTTCCTTCATGTACAGCAGCGAATCGTTCATTGACTTGTTACCAGTCGTTCTTGATAATGCGCCTAACGAGTGAGTATACTCCGTTCGCACTGAGACTCGATTTCCGAGCGTCAAGGTTGTGACATTGCTACCAACATTCGGAGAGGGAAATGAACGAGAAACATATTGCAGACATCGCAGAAGAACTTAGACTCAAACCTCAACGGGTTCTCGCAACAGCCACGCTGCTTGAAGAGGGCGCTACTGTTCCTTTCATTGCCCGATACAGGAAGGAGACTACCGGTTCCCTTGATGAGGTATCGATAACCAGCATCCGCGACCGACTCCATCAGTTGCAGGAATTGGACAAACGTCGAGGGAGTATATTGAAATCTCTTGCTGAGCGTGAGCTGCTTACCAATGAACTCAGAGAAGAAATTCGAGCTGCCGAGACCCTGGCTGTCTTAGAAGATATTTATCTGCCCTACCGACCCAAACGGCGCACCCGCGCAACCGTTGCCAGGGAGAGAGGGCTGGAGCCTCTGGCCTTGAAGATTATTGCCCAGGAAGAAACCACAGACCCTCAGAAGGAGGCTGAAGCTTTTGTTGATTCTACCAAAGAGGTAGAAACGATTGAGGACGCCCTAACAGGCTCTCGTGACATCATAGCTGAGTGGGTAAACGAGAATCAGGAAGCACGAGCAAAAATGCGAACCCTCTATGCGCAAAAGGCTGTTTTTTACGCTAAGGTGGTTCCGGGCAAGGAGGTCGAGGGAAGTAAATACCGAGACTACTTTGATACGAAAGAGCTTGCTAACAATGCGCCTTCCCATAGAATCCTGGCAATGAGGAGAGGAGAAAAAGAAGGGTTCTTGACGCTCCGTGCTCATCCTCCTGAGGATGAAGCATTGGCAATCCTCGAAAATCTTTTTGTCAAAGGAGATTGTCCTGCCTCCCAACAGGTAAAGTTGGCGGTCCATGACAGCTATAAAAGGTTGCTATCTCAGTCGATGGAAACAGAGATCCGTCAGTCCACAAAAGAACGAGCCGATGCCGAAGCGATCGGAGTGTTTGTGGATAATGTAAGACAGCTTCTTCTCGCTCCACCCCTCGGACAGAAAAGCATCCTAGCCATAGATCCGGGTATTCGCACAGGTTGCAAGATAGTCTGTCTAGATCGACAGGGAAAACTACTTCATACCGATACCATCTATCCCTTCATGTCAGAAGAAAAAGAAAAGGAGTCATTGGCAACGCTTGCCAAATTGTGTGAGCGCCATCAGGTGGAAGCAATTGCGGTAGGAAACGGCACGGGGGGCAGGGAAACAGAAACGTTGATCAGGAACTCGAATCTTCGGCGCGACATTCCAGTGGTGCTCGTAAATGAAAGTGGTGCCTCGGTCTACTCTGCTTCTGCAGTGGCCAGAGCAGAGTTTCCAGACCTCGATGTCACGGCCCGTGGGGCGGTTTCTATTGGCAGAAGGCTGAACGATCCGTTGGCTGAGTTAGTGAAAATTGATCCCAAATCCATTGGTGTTGGGCAATATCAGCACGATGTAGATCAGTTGGCCTTGAAGAGAAGCTTAGACGATGCAGTGACTAGTTGTGTGAATGCCGTGGGTGTCGAGGTCAACACGGCCAGTGAGCAGTTGCTGACTTACGTTTCAGGGTTGGGGCCGCAGTTAGCAAAAACCATTGTGGCCCATCGCGATGATCATGGCCCTTTTCTGTCCAGAGGAGAGTTGATGATGGTGCCCCGCTTGGGCCCCAAGGCCTTCGAGCAGGCAGCGGGTTTTTTGCGCATCAGAAATGGAAAGAATCCATTGGATGCCAGTGCTGTTCACCCAGAGTCTTACTCCATCGTCGAGGAAATGGCCAAGGATCTCGATTGCTCTGTGGTGGATCTGATCCGCGATGCAGAACTCAGGCAACGTATTGATATCTCAAAATATGTGACTGAAAGGGCCGGTATCCCAACGTTAAACGACATTCTTGCTGAGCTTGCCAAGCCAGGACGTGACCCACGCCAGCAGTTTGAACCATTCGCGTTTGCAGAGGACGTGAATACGATAGAGGACTTGCGGCCTGGCATGAGACTTCCTGGGATTATCACCAACGTCACAGCCTTCGGTGCTTTTGTTGACATAGGTGTACACCAGGATGGTCTGGTTCACATTAGCGAGCTTGCGGACCGTTTTGTGAGAAACCCCCGTGAAGTAGTCAAGGTCCATCAACACGTGACAGTAACTGTTTTGGATGTCGACCTCAACAGGAAGAGGATTTCCCTTTCGATGAGAAAGGTTCCTGAGCAGTCTCGCAAAAAAACTGATAAAAAGCCGAGACAGGAGAAGAATGCTAACGAGAAAAGCAGGCGAGAAACGAACCGTCCAAAACCCTTTAATAATCCGTTTGCCCAGGTTCTTAAAAAATAACCGGGAAGCGTTGCAGGGCGTGATTTGTGATTGATTGTGATTGTTCTGATTGTTTTCTGATTGTGGTCGGACCAAGCTAAGTTTTTGATATCGCGCAGCAAAGTGTGCAAAACAGGGTCAAATACGGCTCTAAATTTACATTTTTGGGCTCAAAAAGAGAGGTTTTAGCGCGATTGAGAGCCAGTAACACTCTTGCTGGACAGCTTCCTCAGGACAGGCAACACCATCATTTCGTTGAGTTCTATCCTACCCATAGACACCAGAAGCCAGCGCTTGTCTTCGTTGGGCGTGTTTCAATTCGTACTTAGCTAGGTACCTAATTCAAGCCTGACCCTGCAGCGTTTCTCGTTGAAATACGCTATTCCTCTGCAAACCTGCTGCAGTTTAGGTATGGCAAGCTATCTCTCATTGTTGTAGGGGTTTCGCTGAGTAACTTGTGGCTGCAGTGCTCACCTGAGTCGTTTCAGTTCCGCACCCACTTTTCCTGAATCTTTACACATTCTTTACCCTTCCTTTATCAGACTTTTACATTTCTCTGTCATGTTCCCAGACACAGTACTTCTCCCACCCGCCATTTGTGAGGAAAGCACGTGCAGGTGGAAATGTCAGCCTTTTTCATCTCATTTCCACCAGGCTCAGTCCGGCGTTGACTCGCATCCCAGGGAGGAGTCTTTTAATTCTCGTGCCATGGAGGGAGGTGAAGACAAGAAAAAGATACAGGCAAAACGAAGAAAATGAATGCTGTAACTAAGTAAAAAAAGGAGGTAGACATGTCAAAGAAATGTAGCATGTATGTTCCCCTGTTCATCTTAACCATCGTCGCCGTGTTTATGAGTAACTCGGCAGAGGCGAAGAGAAGTGGGGAAGGAGGGCGCGGTGACGGCCCCGTCATCTATGTTAGAAGCCAGGGTCTTTACTACGACAGTATTGTAACGGCAGATCCCTTACCCTGGAAGGGCCCCTTTCAGCAGCTTGAAGTCACCGCTGACAGACTCGAAACCGATCACGGCCCGGGTGACCCTGAATATGTTGGAGGTCGATGGTGGGTAGACGCAAACCCCAATGGTTACATGGATGAATATGATCATTACTTTTTGTGTCCTTTGCTTCCACCGGGTCGCGAGGAGCCCTAGTCAAAACCGAAGGACCATCTCTGGACTTCATATGGTCCAGTAAGATTTTCTCATAAAAGAAAAATGCGGAGCTTCGGCTCCGCTTTTTCATGCTCCTCGACATATTGAGCTGGAATACAGTGAAGCCACCTTTAGATTTGCGGATCTATACTTTCCAGTTTTCCCAGCAGCAGGGGATTGTCAGATTTCAGGCTAATTTCGAGTGGAGAGTGAAGAGGCTCGTGTTACTCTGATCGGCGGGCTTGGTAACAAGGATAAAACGCTCACAGCAGGGCAATACGAACAACTTTGCGCTTCTTAACCTTGACTGTCCAATCCCTCTGTGTCAGAGTTTTGTCGTTACCCTGGCTGGTAGATGAGATGGGAGAGTAACCGATGAAAGGTTCTGCGATCCGGGGTCCGATTCTCATCGTGGAAGATGACAAGAAGACAGCATCCTTGGTGCAACTTTACTTGGAGCGGGAAGGGTTCGAGACCGTTCTCGCACATGATGGCCATGAAGCCCTGGAAGTGGCTCGGCGTCACAGGCCGATCTTCATTATCCTCGATTTGATGCTTCCACTGGTGGATGGATGGGAGGTATGCAGGGAGCTCAGGAAGTCTTCCGATGTCCCCATCCTGATGCTCACCGCGCGCGGAGATGAAGTGGATCGAATCTCGGGATTGACATTAGGGGCAGATGATTATGTGGTGAAGCCATTTAGTCCCCGTGAACTCGTCGCACGGGTCAAAGCCGTTCTCAGAAGAGGACGGCTGAGATCCACCACAGAACAAAACATTTTGTCGCACGGGGGGCTTGTCATGGACCTGGAAAAGCGCACGGTGAGCTTGAACGGTCGTCCAGTTCAGCTCACGCCTCACGAGTATAAGCTGCTTCAGGCGCTCATGGCTTCGCCAGGAAGGGTCTTCACTCGTGACGAGCTTTTGGATCATCTCTACCCAGGCGGTGAAATGGTGATTGACCGCGTCATCGATGTCCATATCAGCAAGCTCCGGCAGAAGATCGAAGAGGACTCAGCCAATCCCATATTCATAAAAACTATTAGGGGCATAGGATACCAATTTGAAGAAGGCAGCGGTTCATGAGAAGGACTAAGGTGTGAGAAGCCGTCTCATTTGGAAATTACTCGGGATCAACGTTGTCATCATCGGCGTGGTGATCGTTATCGTCTGGCTCTCAATTGACTACCTCGCTGCCGGCTACTTCATGACTCTGATGGAGAAATACCATATTTCCCCAACATCAAGTCACGAGATGTTTGTGGGTGCTGTTCACCGGTATCTCATCTGGGCAAGTCTTGGAGCTCTTGTGCTGGCTGTTGCTCTCAGCTTTTTCATTATGAGAAGAATTTTGAATCCACTCATCCAGATGACTGAGATTACCAGAAAGATTGCAGCTGGTGACTATTCGGCCAAGGTCCCGGTAAAATCTCAAGATGAAGTTGGCCAGTTGGCTCTGGCCTTTAACCGAATGGCTGAAAGCCTTCAAGAGATCGAGCAACTTCGGAAGACGATGATGATCAACGTAGCCCATGAGCTCAGGACTCCCTTGACCAATATAAGAGGCTACCTCGAGGCTATTACTGACGGAGTGGTTAGCCCGTCTAACGAAACCCTTGGGCTACTTCAGGAGGAGACATTTCGACTCGGGCAGCTAGTGGAAGACATCCTTCGGTTGGCCAAAGCTGACGCCGCCAAGGCTAGCCTTCATAAAGTGGAGATTCACCTTGTCGATCTGATTACTCAGATGCTCGACTCGTTCCGTTCTCAGCTGGATGAAAAGGGAATCAAGGTGGAGACGCATTTCGTTGACCGCAAGAAAAAGGTTTGGGCTGATCACCATCAATTGTCGCAGGTGGTTTACAATCTCTTGCAAAACAGTTGGCAGTATACTCCGGCAGACGGGACCGTTATGATCGCGGTTGAATCTAATCCGGGGGCGGTCAAGGTCGTTTTTGCCAACACCGGAGGGGAAATAGCCGAAGAAGATCTTCCTTTTATCTTCGAGCGGTTCTATCGGGGCGAAAAGTCCCGCTCACGTGAGCATGGCGGCGCTGGCATCGGCTTGGCCATTGTCAAGGAGCTGGTCGAGGCCCACGGCGGCTCGGTGGGCGCCGAACTTGTCAGCGGCCAAAGCCGAATCTGGTTCGAGCTTCCAGTGGACCCGCCTCAAACGGCACATTGAGACCGTTGATTCCCCAGCAGTGCCCCGCCGCAAATCTTTACCCAATCTTTACAGTCTCTTTATACCATTTTTAATTCTCCGTCTTATTATTCATCTTGAGAAAGACAAATCCCGGTCTTTCTAAACCGGAACCGTATTCTAAGCGCAGAACTTCAGGAGGTGTCTCATGAAAACTGTATATGTCACAATTATCTTTCTGGCGGCGCTGTTTCTTGTAAGCCACCAGGTCAGGAGTATGAATAAAGAAATGGAGAAACCGAGGAGCGACAACCCCCAAAAGATCAAAACGGCCGTTTTTGCCGGCGGCTGTTTCTGGTGCACGGAATCCGATTTTGAGAAAGTCGAC
>CAYFXH010000146.1:0-9764 GCA_964346905.1 uncultured Desulfobacteraceae bacterium
ACATCCTTCGCTGCGACACCACCATCAACGGAGGTTGTGATGATGACACCGACTGGACCGTCAGTTACGCCACAGGGGAGAGTCAGATTCGCTCCCTGCTGTTTGATTACGAGAGGAACGTGATCTATGCCGGATCGAACGGTACCGGCTACATCTTTCGCTACGAAACCTCCACGGGGTGCGATGAGGCCGCAGACTGGACCACCGCCTACGACCCTCAAGGATCGAGCATCTACTCCTTCGCCCTGGACCAGACCAACAATGTGATCTACGCCGTGGGCTCAGGAAGCTCCGACAATATCATTAGGTGCGACACCGCCTCGGGCTGCGATGAGGACGCTGACTGGTCGAGAGCCTACGGCACGGGCTTGACGGTTTGGTCCTTGACCTTCGACTCTACCAACAACGTGGTCTACGCCGGTAATGCCTCCGGCGTCATCTATCGCTGCGACCCCAACCTCAACACGTGCATCAACGGAGACGGCTGGACCAGCTACGACACCGGGGAATCAACGGTTTACTCTCTCACCTTTGACGCCACCAACGATGTCCTCTACGCCGGCACTGGCAGCGCGGGCGTCATCTATCGCTGCGACCCCTCCACGGGGTGCGATGCGTTCAGTGACTGGACGACAGCTTACGACACGCCGGATCTATACATTTGGTCATTCACCTTTGACTCCAACAACACCCTCTACGCCGGCACTGGCAGCGCCGACAATATCTATAGCTGCGACACCTCCACCGGCTGCGATGCAGCCGGTGACTGGACCAGTTCCTACGCCGCGGGAGGAGACGTTCGGGCCCTCACCTTCGATTCCACCCACAACGTGATGTACGCCGGATCGAGCGCTGGCGACGACATCGTCCGCAAATTTAATGGGGATTACAGGGTGTTTCCAGTTGACGACGTGAACTGGACCACAAGTTACGACACTGCGGAATCAACCATTGGCTCCTTAACATTTGACTCTACCAATGAAGTCATATACGCCGGCACTGCTGGCGCTACCGACGGCTTCATCTTCCGCTGCGATACTTCCACCGGCTGCAACGCGGCAGGGGACTGGACCACCAGCCTGGATACGACAGAATTTCAGATTGCCTCCCTCACCTTTGACTCTGCCAACGACGTGGTCTATGCCGGGTCATACGGTGAGGCCATCATCTATCGTTGCGACACCTCAACCGGGTGCGACGAGACCGCTGACTGGACTACCAGCTATGACACACCGGAGACATACATTCGTAGCCTGACCTTTGACTCCGCCAACAACGTCATCTACGCCGGCTCAAACCCCAGCGGCATCATCTACCGTTGTGATACTTCCACCGGCTGCGATGCGGCCGGAGACTGGACCACAAGCTATGACACCAGCGAAACAAGCATCCGGGCAGTGCTATTCGACTCTACCAATAATGTCTTGTACGCCAGCTCAAACCCCAACGGCATCATTTACCGCTGCGACACCTCTACTCTCTGCGATGCCGCCGGAGATTGGACCATCAGCTACAACCCAGCGGTATCGAGCATTTGGTCGCTCACCTTTGACTCCACCAACAACGTCATTTACGCAGGCTCAGGCGACGGCGGCATCATCTACCGCTGCGACACCTCCACCCTGTGCGACGCAGCCGGAGACTGGACCACAAGCTATGACACCAGCGAAACAGATATCTACTCCCTCACCTTTGATTCCGTCAACAATGTCCTTTACGCCGGCTCAGGCGGTGGGGCCATTATCTTTCGCTGCGACACCTCCACGGGGTGCGACGAGGCCAGTGATTGGACCACCAACTACGACACCACGGAAGGCCGGATTCAGTCCCTCGGATTCGACTCGACCCATGGCGTCGTTTATGCCGGATCAACCACCAACGGCATCATCTTCCGCGGCGACACCTCAGACGGGGCCGTGGATATCTCCGGCGCCACCGGCACCATCGCGTTCAATCCAGCGACGATCCTCCCGGCAGGAACAATGGACTACCTGCTCCGAGCCACGATTATAAATATAGCGGATGGGGATACTATAACCTTCGATCTGAGCCCTTCGGGCGTCGTGGCGACCGGCGAGGTGTCCGGCCTGTCCCTCACCGTTTCAGATTCATCGACGGACCCCCTAGAGTCCATCACCCACACGCGTGGGTCTGCGTTGAAGTCCTTTGGTTTCCGTAAATCGATCACCATAGATCGAACGAAAATCTCCGATGGGACCTGTGGGACGACTCTTTCGAATTTCCCCATGCTTTTCAGCGTGACGGACGGGGATCTGGCCACCACAGGAAATGGTGGGGATGTGGCCAGTTATGATGCCCCGAGCAATGACCCCCGTGACATCATCTTTCGCGCCTTGGACGATGACACCTGCAGCCCGGGAACTGCACCCTGCGGGCTTTACCACGAGATTGAAAAGTATGATCAGACCACGGGGGAACTGGTGGCCTGGGTAAAAATCCCCTCCGTCAACACCAATGCGGCCAGTTCCGACACCGTCATTTACGTCTATTACGGAAACAGTGACGTCACCTCCTCCACCCAGAACGCCAACCAAGTCTGGGATGCAAATTACCTCGGCGTGTGGCACTTGCACGATGACTTTGCTGACAGTACATCCAGCGGCAATAACGGGACCAACAATGGTTCCAGCAATTTCACCGGGCAAATAGCAGATGGTCAGGATTTCGATGGAACGAGTAGCTATATTCAAACACCAAGCAGTGAATTAAAAACAGAAAACAACTTTACCATCTCTACTTGGCTGAAGGCAGACGTAACTGACTTCAGCCACCACATTCTTTGGCAGGGACAATCAACAGGACAAGGCTGGGGTGCAGAAGAGGAAATGCATCTCTCCATAGGAGAGTATACCACTGTTGGCGTTGCTGACAGGGTGAGCTTTTTCCTGGGCAATGTGGGCGACCCCGTTACTAATCCCGATGTCTTATCTTTTGGTGTTGCGTTTACCGACACCACCAACTGGAATCATGTTGTAGTCACAGTTTCCAATCTAAATACTTCACCAGCAGCCGAAATGTTTCTCAACGGAGCTTCAGTATCCACAGATACAGGCACCACGGCACTCACCACAAGAACCCTTTGGGATACAGATTTAAGGTTCGGCAGACCTGGGTCAGCCCAGCGCTATTTAGATGGGAAACTCGATGAGGTCCGGGTCTCCAACATTGCCCGCAATGCCTGCTGGATTGGAGCGGAATACAACAACCAGGTGTGGCCGGACAAGGCCGTGACGCCTACGCCTGATCCGTCTCCCAACCCTGATAGCGGGTTCTACACCCTGGGCAGCGAGGAGCCCACCCCGGCCACAGCAGTTAGTCTTGCCTCTTTCACCGCCAGGGGTCAGTCCAGCTCTGTTCTGGTGGAGTGGGAAACGGCCCAGGAGCTCGAAAATATGGGCTTTCACCTTTACCGGTCCAAGAGCCCCTGGGGTCCCTTCACCCGGCTCACCGACAAACTGATTTCCGGCCTGACCTTTTCGGTTGTGGGCAGAAAATACTCCTTTGAGGACAAAGACGTCACCCCGGGTAAGCTTTACTACTACAAGCTGGAGGACATCGACATCTACGGCAAGAAGACCGTACACGGCCCCATCTCTGTGGACTGGGACGGGGACGGCATGCCCGATGACTGGGAGATGGCCTACGGGCTGAACCCCGGTTTCAATGACGCCCACCTCGATTGGGACGGGGACGGGCTCACCAATCTGGAAGAATACCTCCGGGGCACTGATCCCTTTAACCCGGACACGGATGGCGACGGTATTCCCGATGGTGAGGACAGAGAAAGAGACCCCAATGGTGAAACCGGAGTCCAGACCCTCACCCCCGGCGTATACATTCTGGCAGCCGATGACACCGGCGCTACCCTGGAGCTGCGCACCGATTCCTTTGACTTCAATATTGTCCAGGCTGAAGGGCAGGAGTTTGAGCGGCTCAGGATCACTGAGTACATCCACGGATTCACCCATGAGCTGGGAAAGCCCGAGCTTCCGCTCAAAGGTATCCTTTTGGATATCCCGCCAGAAAATTCGGCAACCCTAACGGTTTTACAGACAGTCGATGAGCTCCATTCCGGCTACCGGGTCCATCCGGTTCCTGAAAATACTGTGGACGATCAAGGACAACTAGCCCATGTGGGCGAGATATTTGTCATTGACGAAGCAGCATACAGCGTGGACGCTTTCTACCCTGAGGCTGCAGCTCGTCTGGGAGAGGAGTATATCTTTCGGGGCCAGCAAAAGCAGCAGATTATATTCCACCCGCTCACCTTTAACCCGGCCACCGGAGAGATTCGCCACTCCCGCCGCATCCGGGTGCGGGTGGACTATACAGTCGGGGAGTCGGCCAAGGCATCCGGCCCCAAGGTAGAGCCCTGGGCGCCGCCTCTGGGTGATGATCCTGCTGCAGATTTGTCCGCCATGGTGAAGATGGCCTTGTGGGCACCCTCACTCATAATCGATCCGCTGGCCTCAGTGCTATCGTCCACCGGGATACTGGCTCGGGCTCTTTGGGCACCCCCGTCCTCTGGGGTAAATCCCGCTTACAAGATCTTTGTCTCAGAAGAGGGTATCTACCGTCTGACTAAGACCTGGCTCGAGGCTCAAGGTGTGGCTATGACCGGGATTGATCTCAGCCAGGTCCGAATCTACAACCTGGGCCAAGAGATCGCTATCTCGATCTACGATCAAGACGGGGACACCCAGTTTGATCCGGAAGACTACATTGACTTCTACGGCAGGGCTGTTGATAGCAGCTACGCAAAATATGCCAGCCAAAATGTCTACTGGCTCACCACCGCAGGGGGCATTGGTGCCCCGAAGCGAATGGCCGCCATTGACTCCACCCCGGCAAGCGGCACTGTTGCCGGTACCCATTCCTTTTCCCTGCATCATGAGGAGGATAGAGCATATTGGGCCAGGGCCCCGGGTGGTGACGCACTTGACCGGTACTTTTTTCACCCCTATGTGGTGGGAGAAGATGTAGCATACTTTCCTCCTCCTGGAGATCCGGATCCAGGAGATCCGGTTGACTTCACCCTCTCCGTGCCGGGTGTTGCCGGCCAGGGCACTCTCAAGATAATGCTGGGCGGCACCTGGGACACCATGCACCAGGTGGCTGTCTCACTCAATGGCACCCCTTTGGGCACCTACAGCTGGAGTGGCATTGCCTTCTATGAGGTTACCATTGACGGTGTCGATCTTCTGGACGGTGACAACACGGTTACCCTTGAGTGTTTGACCGGGCAGGATGCCATCGCTGTGGACTGGTTTGAAGTGAGCTATCCCAGGAGCTTTGCCGCAAGCAATGACAAGTTGCAATTCAGCCATGAGGCGGGATACCGCTTCCAGGTCTCCGAGTTTAGCGGAAACGACCTGCTGGGCTTTGATATCACCTCACCGAACAATGTGGATCGGCTGGTCAACTTCCAGACCACAGGCACTGGCCCCTACACCCTGGATGTTGAGCCGCAAAGTGGCTCCGGACAGAGAACTTACCTGGTGCTCAGCTCGGATCAAGTAAAAACCCCGGTAGCCATCATCGAGGATGAGTACGGCAATCTGGCGGATACGGCCATTGGTGCTGACTACATTTTGATCACCCACAGAAACCTGGGCTGGGATGTAAATGGAGACCCCAATCCATGGCTCAGTGATCTTACCGCCCTGCGGCAGGCTCAGGGCCTGCGTGTCAAGGTGGTGGATGTGGAAGATGTCTTTGATGAGTTCAGCTACGGCATCTCTGCTCCCGAGGCTATTTTGGATTTTCTCGCCTATGCTTATAGTAGCTGGGCCCAGCCTGCGCCGCAGTATGTGCTCTTGGTGGGAGACAGCACCCGCAATCCAAAAAATAATCCTGATCCTACCTTTGGCGTGGACACCACAACCACCTACCTGCCCACCTATTTGACCGTCACCGAGCACATGGGTGAGACGGCAACAGATGAATGGTTTGTTAGAGTCAGCGGAGACGATGGACTTTCTGATCTTTATCTTGGCAGGCTCCCGGCAAAAAGTGTGGCTGAAGCCACCATCATGGTCGATAAGATCCTTGCCTACGAGAATAGCCTGAACACCAAAAGCTGGGAGAAAAACGTGCTGCTCTTGGCAGATGATCAGAGAGATGGGCCGGAATACGAGTATGAGGCGGTTTTCGAAATCATGAACAACGATACCGCCGCCTTGCTGCCGACAGCCATGCATGCACCGGTTAAAGGGTATTTAAACGACTATTTCGATGCAGATGATCTGAGGACTGACATACAAACCCAGATCAATGCCGGCACCCTCATGGTCAATTACAGCGGCCACAGCTCCATCCAGCGGTTGGCCAATCATAAGGTAACCTATGAAAATATCTTCAACAACACAGATGTGGCTACCCTGACCAATAGCGGGATGTATCCTTTCTTTGTCAGCATGAGCTGTCTGACCGGCCACTTTGTCTATCCGGAAGACTGGAATTATCCCTCCCTGGCCGAAGCGTTGTTGCGGGCTGAGGACAAAGGCGCAGCTGCAGCCCTCATGTCCACGGGGCTCACCACCACCGAAGGCCAGCATGTTCTGAATACCGCTCTGTTTGATGCCATCTTCACCCAGGATATCCGAAGGCTCGGCCAGGCTGTCACTGCTGCCAAGCAGACCCTGCTGGCCAATGGCGGCTCCCTCTATGAAGAGGTCAACGAGACCTTTCAGCTTTTTGGCGATCCGGCCATGGCTCTCAAGGTACCGCTTCCCCAAAGACCTCAGGGGCTCAGGGCTCAAGGTCACGCAGATGGTGTTTTACTGAGCTGGAATGCAGCCACAGACTCCAATGGCGGTGCGGTCTCGGGCTACAACCTCTACCGCAGCACCATACCTGGCAGAAACTATACAAAGGTGAACACCTCCCTGATCACCCAAACTCAATATGATGACATCTCTGTCTCTAGCAGCAGAGCTGCATACAGCAGCAGCTCGGCTGCAGGTGCAACCACGTACTACTATGTGGTCACCGCTGTTGATGCTGACGGTGACGAGAGTGTCTACTCCCAGGAGGCCAGTGGTGGCACGCAAAGTGCAAATCCCACGGAAAGTGAAAGCAGCGGCGGTGGAGGCGGGGGCGGCTGCTTTATAAATACATCCGCGGGGAAGTAGAAGACAGTTGGCAGCTGGCAGCTGGCAGGACGCAGAGATCAGAAGAATTCAGTAGGGCGGGTCACCGCACCCGCCAAAAGAGAGCAGACGTCGGAAGAGATTGCGGATTGCGGAAGGCATAGAGCATAGGGCATAGAGCATAGAGTAAGAAGACAGGAGACAGGAGTCAGAATCCAGAATTCAGTAGGGCGGGCCTCTGTGCCAGCCAAAAAAACGTCATCCCGGAATACGCCGTCGCGGATATCCGGGATTTAGAAAGAATCTGATTTTATAAAACATTCACTGGATTCCGGATCTCGCCCGCCTAGGCGGACTCGTCCGGAATGACGGATGTGCTGGAGTACTGGGAAGGAGAAACGTTGGAGAAAAACAGGAAGAAAGAATACAAAAAACCCGAAGTGAAGCGGGTGAGCTTAGACGGTAAATGTGCCGTCTTGGCCTTTTGCAAGAGCTCTGGAAAACTCGGCCCCGACGGCTCTGGCTGCGGTCTGCCCGCACCACCCTGCTCCGCCCCAGGTTCATGAGGGGTGCAGGTCGCCGGGCAATCCGTGCATGAATCTCCCGGTCTGACACTTTCTACTAAGAGAACGGAATTATAAAATTATTTAATACTTGACAAATAGTTTTACAGTGACCCGGCTTGTCATTGTCGTCCCCTATTCGTCACTTATCATAGATCACAGGTTACAGGTCATTGGTAATTTACCTCTGTCTTCTGTCCTTTCTCATCTCCAATCAAGTATCTTTTCACTAATAATTCTATACGCTTAAAGCTCTGCACAGATCCTGAAACCTTGGCAACATGGCCAAGCTAGATGTGGCCATTTGGCCAACCGCAGGATAAGAATGCACACCCTATAACCGCGCAGTATCCTCTAGATGGCTAAAATATAGTGAAATCAATTATTTATCTAAATTCACCCCATTGATTCCCCGGGAACAAAAATTGCACATCATTTATTTGGCTTTTTATGGCCGGTGGCCAGTATTGATGGGCAGTATTGAACTGCCGGGATGGAGAAAACTTCAACGAGGTGAAACGAATATTCAAGCACGCTGCTTGTAATCGTAGAAGATGAAACCACGAAGAAAAATAGCCTTTTTAGTCTCTGTTTTGATTTTCTCGTGGCTGTTTGTCTGCGGGCGCGGGATTGAGGACTCGTACGCGGCGGCCCCCGCGGTTGAGACCTTCTCGATAGCTGTGACTAACGGCAACGCTGGCTCGATCAACGTCGCCATGCCCTCGGGGACGGTCGAGGGCGACCTGCTTGTCGCCATTATGTCCACCGACGGTGGCGGTGAGACGCTCACGGCTCCGGGGGGCTGGACCCCGATCACCAATGGAGTCGGCGCAGGCCACACAAGCCGCTCCTGGTACAAGGTCGCCGGAGCCTCAGAGGCCGGCCCCTACACCTTCACGGTCGGCACAAATGAGGAGATCGTCATAGGCATCTTGCGCATCAGCGGTGTCCTCCAGAGCGATCCCATCGACTTTACCCCTACCCCCAGCACTGCAACCAGCCAATTTCCGACCTCGCCCTCAGAGACAACGACGGTCGCTGATACCCTCATCCTCCGCTACTTCGGCGCAGACGACGACGACATCACGCAAGATTTCGGATATCCAGGCGGACATACCGGCGTCTACGTCCGCGGGTCTCTCAATAGCTCCAATGAAACAAGCTCAGGCGTGGCCTACACCACGCAGGCATCCGCTGGCCCGACGGGAACGGCTGCCTTTTCAATGAATGCCTCTGAGGAATGGTCCGCAGTGACCATCGCCGTCAAGCCTGGACCGGAGATTTCTTCCAATGACAACCAGGTGTTCGCGGTAGGACAGGGCGCAACCACGATCTCCCAAATAACGATTACCGAGACAAGCACCACCACCATAACGGCCGCCAACAATCTTCGGATCCGGATCGCCGACGGGGTGGACATGGTCTGGGATACAACCGCGACCCCGACCTATGGAGGTACGTATCCAGGCAGTGTGACCTCTACATCATATGAGGACAACGATCGCGTGGTCGTCATTGATGTGGATACTGATTTTGCCGCAGGCGAGACGCTCATCATAAATAACTTGGCTTTCAAAACCTTTGGTTCGGTAAACTCGCCGGTATCTGGACTTCAGCTCTTCTTAGGGGGCCCCGCAGACACAGGTGTTGATGCAACTGATGATAAAACCATTGCCATCAAGGCAGCGGTCACCTTGGCGGATCATACTGCGGGACAAGTTGGAGATAAATTTACCGGCCAGACTGAAACAGAAACCACCACCGAATACTTCCAGTTCCAGTTAGACAACAACGGTGAGCGCGCCTCCAGCACGCTGACCGTGGATCTGTCATCCATTTCCGGTATCTTCACTGGTGACATCACCAATGCTGTGCTTTGGGCGGATATGGATGTCAACGGGGCACCCCCTGGCAACGGTGCGGTCGACCTTGCAGGTGGTTGGACTCCCTACGACAAGACAGGGGAAACGGATGTGTTCGCCTTGGCCTTCGACTACACCAACAACGTTCTCTACGCCGGCGGCACAAGCGGCAACATCCTTCGCTGCGACACCACCATCAACGGAGGTTGTGATGATGACACCGACTG
>CAYFXH010000147.1:0-3392 GCA_964346905.1 uncultured Desulfobacteraceae bacterium
CAGACGGGGAAGTGGCTCAGACCTGCCGCAGTCACTCAGAAGAAACACCAGAAAATCCCAGTTCGCTTTAGTGAGCACCTGAGCTTTTTGGGGGAACTCCTGGGGAACCGCCACTTTTTCCCCTAATAATAGCGGTTTAAGTGTGCAATAGTAGTAACGGCAACGTTTGCACCGTCATTTCACAGTTTTGAACTCTATACCGATGTATAAACACACGAAAATCAGAACGATACTCGTGGTTACAGTAGTCTAGGGGTTAGTAGTTGTGAGACGTGAAAAGCCACCTCTTTTTTTCAGATCATGAAAATATTTATACCTGAAGAGGCCGTCATACGCATGGCAGTCTCGACAAAAAATGTGAATGCTCTCGTTCCTTAAAAAACTTGTTTTTGAATCTCCCTCCAGATTCTTATATACGCCTTTTTCTTTAATGAGAGGACCCCATTGATGAGCATTGTGACATGTGGGGCAGGAAATATAGCCCACATGCGTCTCCTTGCCGTCTTTGGTATATATAGGCGCCATAATTGCTCCATCCCTGATCAACTGCGAAATATTGCTTACTAATTTTCCCTCAGGATGGAGTGTTGTGATTGGAATCTTCGCTTCTGCATTGTTGCCCTTGGAATGACAACTTCTGCATAAACCGTTTATAACGCTCACATGATCGGAAATTGAACCGTACGATCTTGCCCACAGTTTCAGTTTGTTTGGGCTGTTGTGCACCAGGTGGCACGCCCCACATGGTCCGGACTCCTTTACGGTCTGCACCAGCAGGTTGGTTGCCTCGGGCGCGGTTACACTGAGATCATGGTCTGTTCCGTCAACAGTTGCCTTATCAAAATGACAGGTTTTACAGAGGTCCGAGGAGGGAAAATTCGCCTTTCTCAAGAAGCTGTTCCGAGTGTCTCCCTCCATATTGGTAAAGGTATACGCTTGAGCAGGGCGGGATTTGTCCGGTTCCCACGTATGGGGCTCATGGCAGGTAATACAAACCATCTTGCCTTCCGGTACCTGATTTCCATTGCTGTCAAAATGTGGCAGCATTTCCGTATCCGGACCCAGGCCGGCGACTGTAGCGAATGTGTTAAACGTGATATCAACGGGATGGTAATAATCGCCGATAAGTTTTGCTTTTGCGGCCCCGTCTTTGTTATGGCAACTGGTGCACAATTGGGTGACAAAATCCTTGTCGCCTGACAACCGTTTGGCCCACATCTTTTCGCCTGCGGCATTATGGGGTATATGACAAGGGCCGCAGGGGCCTGAAACGCTTACGGTGACATCTTGAACGTTCTTCTCATCCGGCGCGGTCACTTTCAGGTTGTGGTCAGATGTCAGCAATTGCTTTTTGTCCTGATGGCACTCAGTACACAATGCTGAAGACGGAATGCTGGAGATTCTCAAGAAACTGTTTGAAGAGTCGCCATCGACGTTTTTCCCGCCGGTGTTGAGTGGAGTGGTTGGATCCCATCTGTGGACATCATGGCAGGTAAAACATTGAACGCTGCCTGCAGAATGCTGGGTTCCGTCCCCGAGAAACAGCGGCAGCCTCCTGGCTGTTGCTTGCTTGTCAGAGAAAGAAACGTCGATGGGGTGGGAGTATTGGCCGATACGCTTCACTTCTAGGCCGGAGTCCTCAGCATGACAGACCAGACACCTCTCGGTTGCTGGCTTACCGGGGCGCGGCAGTTTGGCCCACAGCTTATTAGCCGATCCCTCGTGGGGTAGATGGCATGCTCCGCAAGGCCCTGATTCGGCTGGCCTCTGTCCTCGTATGTTTTTCTCGTCCGGCAAGGAGGCCCGAAAGTCGTGTTTTGTCTGAAGCAAACTTCCCTGTTTTTGGTGGCAGGCTGTGCAGAGCTCTGAGCCCTTGTTGTTGACGACTGTGAGTTTGTTTCCCTGGGCCCCGTGGACTTTATGACAGGATTGACAGATTACCTTACCTTTGCTCTTTGATCTCCTGCTCCCGGCTTCAAACAGGGTTTCAGGTATGGGAGCCGATTTTGTCTTGAGCGGATGGCCGTTGCTTAGCTTGAAAGCTGCTGCTTTTCTATGGCACATTTCACACAACTTTGAATCAAGGTTATCTTTCCTGAGGAAAGAAGTTGTTCCTGAGATGGTGCCATCGGTGTTTACACCTCCGCCGTGAACCGAATGACAGGTGCCACAGTAGATTTCACCCTTGTTACTTAAGGGTAAATCGGTGGGAATTGTAACCTTCTCTGAGGGTTTTACGAATGTCTGATGTCCCTTGTATTTCCAGGTTTCGTCTCGAGAATCCATGACGTAGCCGTCATGACAGCTGTAGCAGATCTCTTCAGAGCTGACCACACCCTGGGTGTCTTTCATGAGAACGTTACCGGGTTGCCATTCAATCAACGTTTCCTTGTCAGTTCTGAAATCGTTCAACCACATTACGTGACAAATAGCGCAGTCTCTCTTTGAGGACATCTCCAAGGCAAGTGCAGTTGACCATAAAGAGAGGACTAGAGAGATCGTCACTATGTATATGTGGACTTTTGTACTGACCATTGCGGCTCGTTGTTGCCATTAGCGTTCAATTTCGGTTCCTAGTCGAATATCTTCAATACGCCTATCTTGTTACGTTTCATCTCAACGACGTGAAGTATATCACTCTCAGGATCTAGAAAAAGTCCTACGGGTGTAACAAATTTTTTTTTCTCGTTATTTTCACAGACAACCCCGAGAAAGCCGCCGAAGTCAGTAAACACCTGTATCAGTCCCATATAACTATCACTGACAAATACCCGGTTCCTTCCGTCAACTGCCACTCCCTTGGGTCGAAAAAGTCGGCCAGGGAGAACACCCCAAGAGCCTATATCAGTGATATAGTTCCCGAATGGGTCAAACTTTTGTACTCGTGTATTGATGACATCTACCACATAGATCTCATTGTTCTTGTTGCTGGCGAGGATGCCAGGATAGCGAAAATCTCCAGGTCCCTCGCCCAATTTACCCCATTCAAATTGAAAGTTGCCGATCTTATCATACACCTTTATTTTGTGGTTATCATTATCGGACACGTATACATAATCTTTAAAATTGGAGACGAGGACATCCACAGGATCTGACGGCTTTTCCTGACCGCTGGCTTTAACGCTGAACATATGCAAAAAATTTCCCTGGGAGTCAAATACCTGTACCCTATGATTTCCAGAATCCGCAATGAACACCTTGCCATCGGCGGCGATGTCAATCCCCAGGGGATGGCTAAATTCCCCCTTGCCGCTTCCCCTTTTTCCGAAAGAAAATTTCATTCTGCCTTTACGGTCAAGCACTATTACCCTGCTGTTCACCCCGTCCACCAGGTAGACATCCCTTTTAAGGTTGGCCGAGATGTCGCTGGGTTGGTCTGCGGGTGTGGCGAT
>CAYFXH010000147.1:3402-9748 GCA_964346905.1 uncultured Desulfobacteraceae bacterium
AAGTTTACTGTTGATACAGTCTAATGGATAAGAATTAAGAGGAAAGAACAAAAGGACAAGACTTACAATCGTAAAAATAGCAGCGAGTTTTGTTGCAGTCATAAACAAGTATTTGCAGGTTTTTTTTACAATCGACTGGATTGTCGAAGGAGCACTCGAACTGCTCTTATTAAACGCTCCTTTGCTTAACCATACAAGTTGCACATAGTTGCACATGAATAGAAATTCTTTAGCAAATCAAAGCAACTGCGGCGAAAAATACGGAAAACTATTAGTTATTGTCCAGCTGAAAACTCCCTTTAGCAGATGTCATTCTGAGGAGTCCCGCCTGGGGGACGACGAAGAATCTGAAGATCCTTCGCTGCGCTCAGGATGACAAGGCGCAGCTTGCTTGGTAGAGCAAGCTCTGAGCGACTCGACCTGAGCTCGTCGACAGGTCCTGTCGAAGGGCTCAGAATGACATCCGAAAACGGGCGTTTCCGGATGGACACTCGTTAGAGCTGATCTCTTTGACGTTATTTGTTGGAATAGTGCTGTTTTTAAGCTATGAAAAATCACATTTTTACTAAATACTACCTATTTAACAGATTCTCTAAATAAATCTGGGAGATAAAATTCTTCGTATTTAGTAATCATACCCTTAATATTCAACTGTTCTAAATCAACAATTCTATCTTCAGAAAATCCCAATCTTTTGAAGTCGAGAATACTCTGCTTAGAATGACATGTTTTGCATTCATGCCCTTTTTCTTTTATATTCAGATGAAATTTGTTCTTGACTCCCTCTCTTTGTTCTGGAGTAAGTTTGTCTCTCACTTTCATAAAGTCTTTGGCTAAAGGTGCATCCTGCGCCTGAATGGCCAATTCCAATCTTACACCCTTTCTGAAATATGCAGCAATTTTTGAAAACGTATCTTCAACTTCTATCAAAGTGCCTGTTTCTGGATCGTACCGTGTGCCGAGGAACGGTCCCTTTGGATGTTTGTCAAATGGATTATACCACTTGTAGAAAATACCAACTCCCGGTTGCTCCTTGATATGACATGACTCACAAACGAAATATTGGGTATGCATGTTTAACAACGATCTGATCTTTCTATCCTTGCTGTGAGGATAGTCGGAGTGACATATGAAACAGACTGAACGTGCATCTTCAGGTAACTGAGGGAATGGAACAGTATGATGAAAGTGACGGTGCAACTCCTCCTCCTCAAGACGTTTGGCTTCAGCAATGATTGCGGAATTGTCTTCGTCGGAGAAATTTGCGGCGACTTTTGCGATGAGCGGCTTCAAGAGGTGGGGGCCGTGATGAGAGACGGTAAGATGGTGGACAACACCCACAAACACCACCAGGGTGATCGTCGCGACAATAGAGCCTATTACATACGCCAGCAGTGGGTGGTTCTGTTTTTTAGGTTCCGCAGGCAACTTCTAATTCTCCTTTTTCCGTTGTTGATTTTTCTCCAGAAACCTTTTCTTCGGATGGTTCCGCAGGGGGGGCTGACACAGTATCTGAGATTTCGAATCCATTTTCTCTCAGGATGTTTCTCATGTACTCTCTCTCTTCAGGTATTTCTTTGAGATTATGGATGTATTCCAAGAAGTGCTCCTCGATTTGATGTTCCCTGGTGATCCGCCCTGTCAAGAAAGTCCATTGAAAGGGAAATCGTCCTGGCACGATGTGGACATTCGCCAAGTGCCAGAAGGCCAATACAACAAGAGCCATCACCGCCTCATCGGCGTGCATTAATCTGGCGAGATCTTGAAATAAAGAGGGGAATCCTCCCTCTAACGCTGCCCGGGGGTAGACTTTGTAGATTGCCTCAGGGAATGCCTTTGCGACTATGTCAGGATACAACAGCGCTGTTCCCGCCGCTGCCAATACAAAAGTACCCCAAATTATTGCCAAATAATGAAGCTTTTGCTTGTAGGTGAATTTTTCCATTTTGGGCCGGAAGGGTTCGATTCTCAAAAAGTACTTTATGTCGTGGATCAAGTCATAGAGATCCTTCAGCCGCGGAATCTGAGTTCTCTTGTAATCGAATTCGTGCTTCAAGATCTTCCGGACAGTTCCTCCTGCAACGGTGACAATATGATAGAAAGAGGCGGCCATCATGGTGTATGCCGCAAGCCGATGAACGAACCGGGCCGTGTCGGCTCCTCCAAACACTGCTATTGCATACGATGCCCAGAAGACGTCACTAAAGTGTAAGGCCAGTCCAGTTGTGGCCAAGACCAAAAACGTAGTGGCCACCAAAAAATGCTGGATGACGATATGAATGGAGTAACGTGGCAGGTCACCGCTCGGGTCAGATTTTACATATCTATAGATGTCTCTCGGGATCTGCCCAACTCCCTCAAGATAGGTAAAAAAATCGTCTTCTACCGGAGCCTCTTCCCCGACGACGGCGGTTTCAGGAGATATGGCCATAAACGCCTCCCAGAACTATTTCTTTTCTCCTCGTTTTGGTTCGCCTCGCCATGAGGTGCCTTTTTTTAATAAGAATGCGATCCCATCTTTCCGTCTCCCGAATGTCTCAAGGAGCATGAGACCCACCAAGCTAAATACAGTCCCATACATGGCGAATCTGAGAGCAACGCTGGTAAAAAAGACAATGGGGTTTTTTTCTGGTTCAATGGTGGGATGGACCGCAACCTCAACAAACCAACTATTTGTTTGTTCATGGCATTGTTGACAGGTTTTTGTGATATTGTTTTTTCCCACCGTGGCCCGTTTATCATCTTTCGTATAAATATCATGGAGCGCGTTGGAAGCATGGCAACTGATGCAGTCTGCCGCCAACTCCGAGCCCAGTGTTACCGACTTACCGTGAATTGACTGCTTGTACGTTTCCACCGAAGTCAAGGCCGTTTTGGAGACGTTCAATTTCTTCATCAACTCAACATCCTGGTGGCATTTGGCACAGATGGCTACGATTTCTTGAGGTGAACGCGAGGTTTTCTTTCGCAACCGGTGGGTCATGTGACGGTAGACTACCGTGACACCTTTTTCCTCGTGGCAGTTCAGGCATCGCCCCAGGGATTCTTTAAAGGGAATCCTCTCCTCTGAAACTCGAGTGTACATCGGGTTGAGGTGACAAAATTTGCAATTGGGCTTTGCTTCTTTCAGTAGGGCGGAATCGGTTGATTTTGGCCCGTGCGCACTCCCCTCGTAGACTTCGATTATTTTTTGATGGGAAAATCTCTCCTTGGAAAAAGGAGTTTTCAGGTGACAGAGATTTCCACAGTTGACCTCTTCTTTTAGCGGATCATGAGGAATCTTGGTTATAGAGGTGTGACATTCCCTGCATGAAACGTTTCTGTGAACGGAATTGTCATAAATCCTTTCATCAACATGATAGTTGATTCTCTTGCCTTTTTCATCGATTCTTCCAAGGAATCGATATTTATGGCACATGAGACAATTTTCCTTGTCTGCCGCTTCAGCATACAAGCCTATTGCCAAGAGCACACACACCAATGCAAGAAACCCAACGATTGTCCTCAGTGAGCTCAAATCTAAACCCCTTTTCTTTTCTGTTTACTTACGTTAAAACCCTCGCACCAAGCGCACATTCCGCTAAGGGCCAGCTATGTTATGCCGAATTTCTTTAGCTGGTACCTGAGACTGTCGTAGCTTATATTCAGGAGTTTTGCTGCGTGGGTCTTATTCTGTTTAGCCTTTTCCAGTGCCTGGAGGATTAGGTCTTTTTCTAAGTCCTCCAAAGATATACCGGACTCAGGCAGTATGAATCTGCCGTTGGTGGGACTGTCCGTGCTTATGGTTGGACGATATATCCAAGGTGGCATATGTTTTGGCAGTATCTGTTCTGCATTCTCGAGGACAACAATTCTCTCCACCAGATTCTTAAGCTCTCTCACATTACCCGGCCAATTTGCTTCAATGAGCAGTTGTTCTGCCTCTGGGGAGAAATCTTTAATCTTCTGCTTTTTATATTTCTTGGCAAAGTGTGAGAGGAAATGTCTGGCAAGCAGTGGTATGTCCTCCTTCCTCTCTCTCAGGGGTACTACATGCAGGTAAAATGCACTCAGCCTGAAGAATAGATCCTTCCGGAATTCACCCTTGTCCACGGCCTCCGAGAGATTCTTATTACTCGTGGCCATTATGGTTGCGTCTACGGGTATCTCCCACTTTCCTCCAACCCGTCTTATTGTCCGTTCCTCCAAAACCCTGAGTAATTTACTTTGCAGGTCCGGTTTCATGTCACCTATCTCGTCAAGAAGTATCGAACCTCCCTTGGCCTGCTCGAACAGCCCCTTCTTTTCAGACTTTGCATCGGTAAATGAGCCCTTTTCATGACCAAAGAGCTCGCTCTCAAGGAGAGACTCCGGCATCGCAGCACAATTGACGGAGATAAAGGGTGCCCGCCATGAGTCACCGGTGTCAAACATTAAATTATGGATATGTCTCGCCAGAATCTCCTTGCCTGTTCCACTTTCACCTGTGATGAGAATGGTTGAGACCCGGGCTTGAGCAATCTTGGCAATCTTCTCTTTCAAATCTTTTATTTCACTGGATTCTCCGACGATATCTCTTTCCAATACTTCAGAGTAAGCTTTTCTGAGGTATTGCACCTCTTGTCTGAGATCTTCCTTTTCGAGGATGTTCCTGACAATGATTTTTACCTCATCTGTGTTGAAAGGCTTGGTGATGTAATCCACGGCACCGAGTTTCATTGCCTTGACTGCGGTCTCGGCAGTATCGTCTGCCGTTAGCATTACCACCTGCGTATGTATATCAATACCCTTAATCTCCTTTAGTATATCCATGCCGTTTTGGCCTGGCATAGTTATATCCAGCAGTAAAACATCTGGATCCAACGACTGAATTTTATCGAGTACCTGGTCTGTTTCGGTCTCTCCGTATATCTGGTAGCCCTCTTTTTTCAAGGCCCTGGAGAGCACTGAGACGATAAGTTCATCGTCATCCAAAATGAACACCTTTCCCGTGCTTTTCATGATACCTGTACCTTTTTCTTTTCGTTAACGTAAAGAAAGATGTTGAAAACGGTTCCTCTTCCCGGGTCACTCTCTAAATGTATATGGCCTCCGTGCTGTTCGATGAGTCGTCTGGTAATGGCTAACCCTAACCCGGTGCCTTTCCGCTTGGTGGTGAAAAATGGCTGGAAAATTTTGCTCATTATACCTCTGTCCATACCCTGTCCAGTATCAGAGATGGTGACTTGGATGGAGTCTAACCTTTCATCGTAGGACGTCTTGGTGGCCAGCATTCCTCCATCCGGCATGGCTTCGATTGCATTGAGGAGAAGATTCAGGAATACCTGTTGCATTTGCATGGGGTCGGCCATTGTTTTGGGAAGTTTCGAATCAAAATCTTTGAAAACGTTTATGGCTGATGCAGTATTTGCCAGCAGAGATGGATGCCTCAGGGCAAAGGAAATGGATTTGTCGAGAATGTCATTTATGTCTGTGAGCGTCAGTTCGGGTTTGGGCGGCTTGGCAAAACTGAGGAGGCTTTTGAGCAATAATTCAATTCGTTTAATCTCATCAACTGCTTGTAATATAATTGCTCTGTCTTCGTCAGCAATAGTTGCTTCCCCAGCCAGCACCTCCACCGAACCCTGTCACCTGAAAGCCGCGTTCTGACGCCGTTGCTCTGCGATGACTGCCACGCCGAGCTCAAGAAGCTCCGGCTAGCGCCCGCGGCCGCCTGAAACGGTCTGTATAGCAGGATCTTCAACGCCGACCTGGGGCGAGAGATCCCGTTTCCGAGGTCAAATACACGAAACGGAAGCCGGGGTCTGGTGAGCTGGATAGCGGCACCTCACCGTTTCGGCGCCCCTTGAGGCCCCGGCGCCTGCCAGTCCACGGTTCGAGGCGCGCCCTCGTGGACAGGCGGCTTCTACTTTGACCGCGCACGCCGGTTCGCGGCCTCGCCTCCCTTCTGCGCATTCCCATTCGCACTCTTCCTGGCCGTCGCCAGCGCAGAGACAGCACGTCGACGACTTGACGGGTCCCGCGCTGCCGGGCACACCGCTTGCTTTGGACCTGAGCAGGAAGCACGCGGAGCGAGGCGCGGATGGAGCCACCCAGTAGGCATCTTGACTGCTTGATCGCTCCAGCAATGCACCTCCCTTGCGACCCGACCTCGGCGGTAGCCAGGAGGTTCTCATGATTGTGAAACGGATGATCCGGCCGTCTGCGCTGTGGGCCATCGTGGGCTTGTCAGCGCTCTTGCTGGGATGCGATCTCTCAACCGAATCACGCGAGAGCAATCCCAGCGAGTTCTCCGATGCTCCCTGCGACCGTGTGTGGACGGAGACCTTCAACACATGCTATGCCTCATGCACGAACTCGGGCACCT
>CAYFXH010000148.1:0-5620 GCA_964346905.1 uncultured Desulfobacteraceae bacterium
AAGCTCTTGAAAAAGAAGGCGAAAGTATTTCGTCAGTTCTCCGAGATTGTCGAACGTACCGTGTACATCCGCGCCCAAAAGCTGAGGTCGCGATTGAAGAGATTGTAAATGGAGTAAAGGAGCATGGTTGCTACAGCGGATATCGTTATTTGGGGGATAAGGTCGGGTATCAGATTGGCCCAGCAGGAGGTGAAGAGGCTCAGGCCGGGTGATGATCAAGCTTTGATCAATGACTGGAGCACGAAGCTCGCTGTGTAAGAAACATGTTCGCCGTAGCTGAGATTTCAAGACGATTGCACGGAAAGTCGGCCCGTCAATCCGGGGCCTATTCTCCGGTCCTCCTGCACCCATTGTTTTCTGGCAAACTTTCTGGATAGAGAATGAGGGGGGATGAAAATGACCCAGAAGGCCGATGGAGTCTTTGAAGGTGGTGGAGTGAAGGGCATCGGGCTGGTGGGAGCAGTTTCCGAAATTGAAAAAGCAGGGTACGTCTTTGAAAACCTGGCGGGAACCTCAGCCGGCGCCATCGTCTGTTCACTCCTCGCAGTTGGCTACAGTGCAGCAGACATTAAGAAAGAGCTGGAGCGACTGAACTACAATGACTTCAAGGATGAAGGGCTGCTTGACAAGCTTGGATTTTTTGGAAAGAGCCTGAGTCTTGGTTTTGAATACGGCATATACGAAGGAGAGTTTTTTGAAGACTGGCTGGAAAAACTATTGGCGGCCAAAGGGAAGACGACCTTTGGGGATATTAGAACAGATTACAAAGAGGACAAGTACAAATACAAATTTCAGGCCATTGCAGCTGACATCACCGATAGAAGGCTTCTCGTTCTTCCCGGGGATCTGAAAATATTCGGCCTCGACCCTGATGGTTTCAGCATCTCGCGGGCCGTGCGCATGAGCATGAGTATCCCACTTTTCTTCGAGCCGGTAGAGCTTCGGGATACCAGCGGCAGAAAGCATTTCATTGTGGACGGTGGGCTATTGAGTAACTACCCTATCTGGCTTCTGGATGATGGCACCAGTAATCCACCCTGGCCGACATTTGGATTTAAACTCATGGAGCCGGACGAAAGAGTTTTGAAAAAACCAGAGCGAAATCCCATAAACAATCCCATTGCCTTTCTAAAAGCCGTTATAGAAACCATGTTGGATGCCCATGATAGCTACCATATCTCCAAGTCAGAAGGAGATTATGACAGGACGATCGGCATCCCGACAGTGATCAAGGTTGATGGTGTTAAGAAAGAAGTAAAGACGACGGACTTCGGTATAACGCAAAAAGAAAGCCAGGCGTTGTTTAAGAACGGGGTAAAAGTTGCCAAGAAGTTCTTGAAAAAGTGGGATTTCGATGCATGGAAGAAGAAATACAGACGAAAGAAGTAAGGCAACTCAGGGTCAAGAGGTGAAGAGAGAACCTGTCAGCAGCTCTACGAGTGCTGGATGAGCTCGAAAAGGCGGGCAACCGCTTCCTGGGCATTATCAACGTAATGGACCCCTCGAAGATGGGGAATGGTTCTGAGACCCACAATGGGTTTGCCGATTTTCAAGGCGTGACCAATTTCAGAGAGAGTACCGGCGCCGCCGGACACAGCCACCAGCGCGTCGGCAGTGTGGGCGATGATCACATTCCGAGCCTGTCCCATGTCTGTGGCCACCGGTATTCTGATATGCGGGTTGGCACTGCGGGTGGAAGGGCCCGGAAGAATACCCACGGTGAGGCCCCCGGCGGTGGCAGCACCCTTGGCAGCCGCTTCCATAACCCCGCCCAGACCACCACAAACCAGAACAGCACCTCTTTTGGCGATTTCTTCACCCACCTCCGTGGCAAGTTGATAGATACTGCTGTCACACTGCCCGGCACCGATGACGCCGATGATAGGTTGAGTCATCGACTCTCACTCCTTCCAGCCAAACTGGCCTAGCAGATTGACAAAGCGGCAACCGCCGAGGTCAGTTTTTGTGATGCCTTTCTTTACCCGGACAATTTTCATGAGAGACTGGGTGTAACGGTCGCCCACGGGGATTACCAGCCTTCCATCCATTGCCAGCTGGTCAACCAGAGGTTGCGGTACATCGGGAGAGCCAGCTGTTACAATAATCGCCTCAAATGGGGCCTCCTCCTTGATGCCCAGGGTGCCGTCTCCTACCTTGAGGACCACCGTAACGTAGCCGAGGTCGTCAAGAATGCGTTGCGCTTTGACTGTGAGTGAGGGAATTCGCTCAATAGAATAGATTTTCTCGGCAAGTTCTGCTAGGATTGCCGTCTGATAGCCAGAGCCGGTTCCGATTTCCAACACCTTCTCGTGCCCCTGTAGTTCAAGGGCTTCGGTCATCAAGGCCACCATGTACGGTTGAGAAATGGTCTGTTTCTCACCAATGGGAAGAGGGTGATCGTTGTATGCCTGGCTGATGAGTGCTTCTTCCACAAAGCGATGGCGGGGCACCTTGCGCATGGCTTCCAGGACCCGGACATCCTTGATGCCGCGGCTGACGAGCTGGCTTTCCACCATGCGGTTGCGAGCTGTGGCAAACTCCATGCAAGCCCCTTCCAGTGGATGAAACTGTGCCCCCCCCGCGCAGTTTAAAGGTAGATTAGCCATGAACCATTTGTCAACGCAAAATCCCAAGAAGATACAGGAATGGTACGCTTGTTCCGATCACACTGGCGTGATCTTGCTTTTACTCCTTGTGAGCATGATTGTTGTGCTGACTCAATGTACCACCCCTATGTCGCAAAAAAAAGCGATGGTTCCCAACCGGCCGGAGAAGAAGGTTTTCAAAATAAAACCTGATGTGCTCAAAGAAGCGGTAGAGAGGGTGCTGGGAAAAAAGAAGTTTACCTTGGATGCAAACCAGAGCAATGAACTCCACCTTCAAACAAAGTGGCTGGAAGATCAATCTTACAGGAGTAGGGTGGTGGCAGATATAAAGCCGCTGTCCAGAACCAAAAGCGAACTGACCCTGATGATGTATCTCGAAAAAAAACTCGTGTTCCTAAACAAATGGAAACCAATGGACGAGATAGGGGAGGATACCTACAGCATTATGCTGGGTGATATAGAGATGGAGTGCTACCGTGTCCTTTACGACCGTACGTAAGGCCATAATCCCGGCAGCTGGTTTGGGAACGAGAGTGAGGGGGATCGCTGGGGACCTGCCGAAGGAGCTTCTTACCGTGGCAGCAAAGCCCCTGATTGTCCACGCCATAGAGGGGTTGGCTGCCAGCGGCGTTCGCCAAATAGCCGTGGTGATCAGTCCTGCCAAGGAGAGTGTCCGCCAGTTTCTTCAGGGAGATCCGCCCGAGTTCCTTGCTCCCCAGTTGGATGCCCACCTGAGGGTGCTCCTGCGCGCCTGCGAATTTAGCTTCTTCATTCAGCCCAGTCCCAATGGCCTGGCAGACGCAGTGAGTCTCTGCCGGGAATTTATACATAACGAACCGTTTGCCCTGGTGATGCCAGATAATATTTTGCTGGATGGTCTTCCGGTGGTGTCGCAAATGATACCTTTCTTCTCACGTGAACCTCAGGATATGGTGGGGGCCATCCGGTTGGGAGCGGATGAGGCGTCACGTTTTTGCAATGTGGGTATCCTTGAAACAGAAGCTATACCTGGTGAGCCCCCAAGGATCTTGAAAGTTACTCACTTTTCTAACAAGTATAGCGATCCTCTGCACATCACCCCAGGAAACAGCGTACTCAAAAATTTTGGTGGCGGCATATTCTTACCACACTTCTTTGCCTACATTGAGCAGTGTCGTCCTGAGGCCACAGCTGAGCTGGACGATGTTCCCGTTGTGCAGGCCATTGTCAAGGAAAAGGGATTGTTTTCCGTGGTCGTTGGGGGAAATGGGTTTGACGTGGGTAATCCCGCCGGCTACTGGGCTGCAAATCTCCATATCGAGAGCAAACAACCACACCGGCAGGGCTGGTAAGGGGTGAGGTGGATTGTAGATTGCGGATTTCGGATTGCGGATTGTGGATTGCGGATTTCGGATTGCGGATTTAAGAGCGAGGAGTCAGGAGTGAGGAGGGCGAAAGCATTGTTTATGCTCCTGAATTCTGAATTCTAAATTCTGCTGCTGAAGGCTCAAACCTTGTCTTCTTAGAGTAGATTTGCAAGCTGGGCATACTCACTCCAGAGGAGTTCAAGTGGAGAGTGAGTATCATATGCCTGGCTTTTTTTTCCAGATAATTTCAACCGCTTCACGGTGAGCTGGCGAAGCCTGCAGCGATAGTAGGTGCCAAAGGCCATTGGGCCAGCCGAGGTAATCAAGGCTGGATGGAATTGGTCGTCCTGTTTCACTGGGCCAGCCAATGGGGCCACCTGGGTACCGTGATAGAGAAACGGGAGATTATCTTTCCAGGAAGAATCGTATTCCATCGGGGTGAAAAAGTTGCGGGGCTTTTTGGCGAGTAAGGTGTCAAGGGAGACTGGATTGTACACTTGGGTTAGGGGGCGGAGGGCAAAGAGGTTAATGGGAGAACTGCAGGCAAGGATGCTCTCTAAGGGCGACAGTGTGGGGTTGCCGTCCCTGGCAAAAACACCCAACCCGAGAAAACCATGCTGCTGATCCCACTGCTCCATTGCCAGCTGCAGGCTTGGATGTGACGCTCTGGAGGTGTCGTCGATCAATAAGAACAAAGGGGCATGACCCATACGGCTGGCCAATTGTACGAAGAGGGGGAGATATGCCAAATCCTGGTCACGCTGGGAGGAGATAAAAAATTTGTCGATAATCGGCAGGACAAGGTACGGGATCCGCTCGCCCCGAAGCCGCTCTTCTCCGGCCACAATGAGACCCCAGAGCAAGCTGAAAAAGGAGTTGTGTTTTTCTTTTTTCTTTAGGTACCACAAAAGAGTCTCTTGCAACCGATGGCGGGAGGCAACTGGCGAGTCAAAAGTTATGGTGAGTTCTTTTCCCTGAGTTAACCGACGGTAGTCATCATCTTCCAGCAATTCCCTCACCTGACTGAGGAGTTGTTCCCATTCCTGCAAAGGCAACCCATTCAAAAGCAGGCTCACCCGCAGTGCCCAGAGATCTTGCAGCAGACGGGGTCTCACGAGACGTTTCCCCCAGAGGAGGAAAAGCTGTTCGGCTTGGCCTTTCAATGAAGTACCGTGGCTCGATTTGGCTAGATGGTACTGAGAGGAAAGCTTTGCCCTAAAATCCTGGCGGAGAGAATTGATCCGATGGACAAACGCCACGGTGCTTTCGTACGGCAGCTGTTGAGCAAACGAGGGAATCCCCCAGCCAGTGGCAGCTCCCAGGCTGGCATTGTGCAGGGTCAAAACCACGCGCCGGGTCCGCTGACTTACTTCTCTAGCTAGGTAAAATACCTCCATAAGTTCATTGACTTGATACGAGATCAGCTCTTGTAGAAAACCGATCTCCTCAGGTCCCCGTTGGCCCCAAGAGCGGATCTGGAGATCTTTTTCTGATTCTTGACACGATCCCTCAATTTGCTGGGGAGATGGGGGCAGAATTGACGGGCTGGCGAGGTCGGCAAGCAGCACGGCGTCTTGGAGACGTTGCTCCTGGCGCAGGGTGCGAAAGACACGACGCTGGGTCCGCTGGCGTAGGCCCCGCCCGTCTCATCGAGAGACGGGGATCGTC
>CAYFXH010000148.1:5630-9693 GCA_964346905.1 uncultured Desulfobacteraceae bacterium
CACCCGTGGGTGAAAGGTGCTTGACGGCATCAAGCGCTTCATACATCTGTCCGAGAGAAAGATGTTTTTTCTCCAAAAGACGTTGCCTGACACCACGCTTAAGTGGGTAGGGGAGACGCCGAGCCAATATGGACAAGAGTCGTCTGCGCGGTGCAGGCAGCAACGGAACCGAAAGAAGAGCCAGCTCCTGGCGCCAGGATCTCAGACGGTGCTTCAGTGCGATTTGTAAGAGTGTGGCCAGGGGAAGACAACTTTGAGGGTTATCTGTCGAGGACGCCAGTTCGGCCACTAATGGACGCAACAACGGCTTTTCATGCCAACCGGTTGGCAACCAGTCTGGAAGCCAGCGGAGGAGAAGACGAAAGTGACGCAGTTCTTGCTCCACCGGGGGGCTAAATAGCAAAACCCGAACCGCCTGACGCACGCTTGCAGAACTATCCACCAGGCCCTGAGCCAACCGGACGAGATCCTTTGGACTGGCTACAGCATCTATGGTGAGAAGGCGACGGGCACTGTCCACCAGGTGTGGAGCGTGGTTCTCCAGAACCTCTAAAAAGGGACGAAGTGGTTCCGGATTATTGAATTGCCAGATTTCCATGCGGGACAACCCTGGTAGGTCAAGCTAACCTTTGTAACTTAGTTTAGAGCTTTACATACCAATAAACTGCATTATATTAGAATCAACCCAAGGGGAGGCAGGATGTGTCGGGAACTTTACTGGTAACCGAGTGTCTAACTGCAGGTAAGAGATAATCAGCGTCCACCATCTACCCGCCCAATGGAGAATATACCCTTTAGGTGGGAAAATGGTACAGAAGAAAAGGAGTTTGTATGGTTAGGATCATTGCAAGAGGCGGGAATCCCAAGCGGATTGGAAGCGGCCTCATTTTAGCGGTTGCGGTGCTTGCGCTCTTGTTCATGCCGCTGGCGCAGACAGTAGCGACGGGGGCTGAGGCGGAAGTAAAGCCCTATCCTCACGCACCGACCTCTTTCACAGAGCTTGTTGACCGAGTTGCGCATGTGGTAGTCAACATATCCACCACCAAGGTCATTCAAAGAGGTCCCACACCGCACCCATTCGGTCCGCGTGGACCATTTCGAGACTTTTTTGGAGATGATTTTTTTGAACGGTTTTTCGGCCAGATTCCCAAGGAACGCAGACAGCGGAGCCTGGGTTCAGGCGTTATAATCGATCCCAACAAGGGCTTTATCCTCACCAACAACCATGTGGTGGCAAATGCCGACGAAATTACCGTTCGTCTGGATGATGGCAAAGAGTATAACGCCGAAGTAGTGGGAAGGGATCCGAAGACCGATCTCGCCCTGATCAAGACGAAAAAACGTCTGGATGTTGCAGCTGGAGCACCGCTGGGGGACTCAAACAAAGCGAAGGTTGGCGAGTGGGTTATGGCAATCGGCAACCCTTTTGGCCTGGAACGAACCGTGACTGTGGGGATACTGAGCGCGAAAGGGAGGGTGATTGGTGCCGGACCCTATGATGATTTTCTCCAGACTGATGCTGCTATCAATCCCGGCAACAGCGGTGGTCCGCTGTTTAACATCAAGGGTGAGGTCGTAGGAATCAACACGGCCATAGTAGCAACGGGTCAGGGCATTGGTTTCGCCATACCCATCAACTTGGCCAAAGAGTTGTTACCGCAATTGGAAAAGGGCAAGGTCACTCGAGGTTGGCTGGGCGTGAGTATCCAGGAGGTCACCGAGGAAATTGCCAAGTCGTTCAAACTCACAGATGCCAAGGGGGCTCTGGTGGCTGAGGTCATCGAAGATTCTCCTGCAGAACGGGGCGGAATGGAGCGCGGCGACATCATCGTCGCTTTTAACGAACAAGAGGTGGCTACGCCAAATGAGCTGCAAAGGATTGTGGCAAATACAACTCCGAACAAGCGGGTTAAGGTAAAGGTCATAAGAGAGGGCAAGGCCAAGACTCTGACCGTAAAGGTCGGAACCATGCCCGATGAGGTGCCCGAGATAGCCAAAACCATTACTACCGATCTCGGCCTCACTGTGCAGAGCTTGACGCCGGAGCTAGCAGAGCAGTTTGAGTGGCCCCGAGACGAAAAGGGTGCTCTGATCACAGCGGTTGAACCTGGGAGCTCTGGTGGTGATGCTGGATTGCGTCGCGGCGATCTCATCAAAGAGATAAACCGCGAGGCTGTGGAGAGCGCGGCAGACTATGGACGACTGCTGGAAAAAGCCAAAGAGGGAGAGTCCCTGCTGTTCTTTATCAAACGTGGCAGCAGGACCTTTTATGTGACCGTGCAGCCTGAAACAGAGTAGTATTTTTGTCGCTATGCCAAAACTCTGAATACGATTATTTACTTTGGTTCGCATTTTGGCTTTGTGAGAAGTATTGATTGAAGATTCACCACGAAGGCACAGACCCCCCCCATGTGAGCCCGCCCGGCATCGCGAACCGTTAGCCGAGGCGGGCGGGCGTGGCGGGCGGGCGTGGCGGGCGGGTCCGTGTCTGGTTTATTTAAGTCCAGAGCTTTTCTGTTTGCCATGGTGAACGTGGCATCCGTTGCAACCGGATCGAAGAGGAGCAAGATATGTGAGGTGCGGAGCGCTTCATTGGTTTTGCCGTCCGACTTATTCCTGCAGCGTATTTCTTGCCGAGAAAAACTTCATCATTCAACCTTCCGCACGCGTTTACCCTGAGGTAACCTCTTACATTGGTATTGATCTGGGATACGCTTTCGAGTTACCGTCCTTTTCGCTGTTCTTGGGTTACTGGACACGTTAGTACCTTGTTATCTCTATATATTTACAGATACATAGAGTGATGGGAATATTCAAAAAAGTAAAAAATTATTGTTGCAAGGCTTGACGTTAAGATAATGATGATTATTTTATAGACAAATGGATTAAACACATGAAATCATTAACTAAGGAGGTGAAAAAAGATGTTTGAGTTGATACCTTGGAGAAAATACAGAGCGCCAGTTGCTCGGCCAAGGCGCGATCTCTTTAACTGGTTTTTGGAGGATCTTACCCTGCCTGATTTTTGGACAGGTGAGAGAGAATGGCTTCCGGCCTTTGATGTCTCTGAAACTGAAAAAGAGGTGATCGTCAAGGCTGAACTCCCTGGCATGGACGTTAAAGACATTGATATCACCCTGACTGATGGCTTGCTTACCATCAAGGGTGAACGCAAGATGGAGAAAGAGGACAAAGAGGAAAACTATCACCGAATCGAGCGGCGGTTTGGATCTTTCTCCAGGAGCTTAAACCTTGGGATCAAGGTCAAAGCTGACGCCATTGACGCCAGCTACAAAGACGGGGTACTCACCGTGACCTTACCCAAGTCTGAGGAAAACAAGCCAAAGAAGATTGAGGTGAAAAAGTAATCACCGTGGCCAGTATTACTCTGGCAAAAAGGCGGGGAACAAGGCGTGTCCAATATTGGATCTCAGACGCCAGCCCCGCCAATTTTTTGCATAGGAGGCGAGAAACTATGAGCAAAAGAATGAAGGGATTTTCACCATATGTCCCCGGAGCTATCTTTATTATGCTTGGCATCCTCGTGGTCTTTTTTCCGATGTTGCTGGTGGCCTTGTTCTCAGCAGGCCTGATTATGATAGGGATTACCGCCATCTCTGTGGCGCACCGGCTGAGGAAGTTGCGGCGCGACTTCCAATGGGGTGTGGCCCCGGGACCTGTAGATCCAGTTGTGGATGAGTGGCTCCATCGAGTGTTTGTGTATCGAAGGTGGTAGTTTAGCCCGGCTGTAGGCCTGGTCCATATATAAAAAACCCCGTCAGTTCTCTATTACCGATGGGGTTTTTGTTTTTTGGACAGTATCAAGTGTGTCTTTCATTTATTTTTCCTTGCCTCTGGTCCACGAGTTTTGCAATCTTAATCTCCGTAAATTCGCATTGAACATGAGTGGCTCCATCGAGTGTTTGTGTATCGAAGGGGTTTTTGTTTTCTGGACAGTATCAGGTGTGTCCTCCATTTATTGTCAGGACTTTCCCGAAAAATTGATGCTTGAAGTTTATACATTGAAGCTATTGCTGAGTTGAGGCTGAATTTGGAAATGAAA
>CAYFXH010000149.1:0-9604 GCA_964346905.1 uncultured Desulfobacteraceae bacterium
AGGGAATTGCTACCCCTTTCCTGCTGACACAAAACTCTTGACGTTACCGTCTACCCGCGACGGTGCTTCCATCTCATTTTTCCCGGCCTAGGCAGGGTTGACTTCTTTGAAGAGTCTGGGCCAAAAGCCTCTGGGACTGGCAACTGTAATGCACTGGCACCGTTCACCTGCCAATGAAAAAGTTGGGAGTGGAGAGACAACAGTTTTTTTTCGGTGGCCACCGTACAACTGCATAGAAGGAAGAGTATCAAGACATAGGTTATGAACATCATGAGCCGTATGTGGGCCTCTCCCGGAAAAAAACAGTGTAAGGCAGAAAGGGAGCTCTTTCACAAACTCTACGAATACTCTGTTTGCAGATTTTGCTCGGGAGCAATCGAAAAGTTCCACCTATTTGCTGCGCCGGCTTAACCCCAATTAATCTTGGTGAATGGTACATGGGCATTCAGGTCTCTGCCAACGGGAAAGCTCTTTGCCGCAGTCAGGGACCATGGTGTTTACCTCACTTGCTATTGCTGGATGAGCGACGTATTTCACCGTTACTATCACCTTCATTGGGCTGTTTGACGTGCACTGTGTAGAACAATTTGCCCTTCTTTTCTACTCTTTTGTTTTCTCATCTGATATAAAAAGAAAAACAGATGGAGTGTGTGCGGAACCTTTTTGTCATTGACAGGTGAGAATCTGATTTGCTATCATTCACTAAAGATTCTGAATCTTTAGGCGTGTCTCATTCTCGCTTGGATCCTAGGTTCTCCCCTCTTACTCTAGGTCAAACCCTTTGGTAGAGACAATTTAGCCACTTGGATGGAAACCATGCGCTATTTTCTTCTATCTCTGTTACTTGTTTTTCTCCTAGCTGTTTTTGCTCAAACAGTATTCAGCCAAAGCAGCACCATTGAGAGCCAGGGAGTTGCCGCCATTGTTCAGGGCAACGTGGACATTTCTCGTGATAAGGCCATTGAAGACGCCCTCCGTAACGCTGTGGAGCAGGCCACAGGCAGTCTCATCGAGAATCAAACCCTGGTGGAAAACTACCAACTGCTCTCTGATAAGATCTACTCCCAGTCGAGAGGGTACGTTCAATCGTATGAGGTCATCGACGAAAGGATGGAACAGGGACTTTTTAGGGTAACCATACAGGCCACAGTGGCCAGCGGCGACCTCAAAAATGACCTCCAAGCCCTTAATATCCTGATGCGCCAGGTGCGCAAGCCGCGGGTCATGGTTCTCTTTGAAGAGTCCTTGACTGAGGGAGTCAACAGCGGGCGGATGGCCGAAGGTGCCATTTCCAGAGTGCTTCTCGAGCGTGGCTTCAAATTAGTGGATGCCGACACTGTCCGGAGCAACTTAGGCAGTGACAAAGTCAGTGGGCTGTTGGCAGGCGATGTCCAGGTTGCCGCAGTAGTCAGCGACAAATATGGGGCCGAAATGCTCCTCCTGGGCACTGCTCAGGCCGTAAGCAACCAGGTAACCATCGGTGACATACAAATCAACAGCAACCAGGCTGTGGTCAGTGCAAAACTGGTCAGGGCCGATACTGGCGAAGTCAAGATATCTGAAACGCGTCAAGCTGCCAAGCCTCACGTGAACAGTCTCAGCGGCAAACAGATGGCCATAGCTGAGGCCAGTGAGTTGCTGGCCAACGATATGGTGGATAAGATTATCCAGATTTTCCATCAAGAAGTTTACAACATAACTAGCGTCAATCTGACTATCTATGGGCTGCAGGGTTACGCTCAGCTTCAAGAAGTCACCCAGCTTATCTCAGACAATGTCCGAGGAATTCAAGAGATCTACCAGCGAAACTACTCCATGGGCACAGCCGATTTGGAGGTAGAACTCGCTGGAAGTACCCAGTCCCTGGCTGCGGATCTTACCACCAGAACGTTTGGGAACTATAGATTCAACATCAGAGAGTCAACTCATAACCAGCTTCAGGTTTTTGTCACTTCAAAGAATCGCTGATTTCTGCCACTGGAACCGTGAAATTGTGGGCTGCTGGTAATCAGGGAGGTCACCTATGTACATGCAAAGATGGCTTCTTCACCTGGCACTTCTGACAACACTCATGTTGCTGGCGACCTGTGCCCCCGGCAAAGAGAGCTACCGCCAGGGAGAGGAACTGAGTCAGATGGGCAACTGGGAAGGTGCCATAGCCTTTTACAAGGATGCCCTCAGCCATGAGCCAAACAACAAAACGTATCAGCTATCTTTGAACAAGGCCAAACAGGAAGCAGCCAAAAAGTACTATCAGCGGGCGGTTAACATCTGGAGTTCGGCTCCTGTCAAAGACTACCAGGCAGTTTCGCGAGCCATGGCAAGCCTGGATAAGGCCATGGAGTATGATCCAGAAAATGCAGAGATTGGCAACCTTCATGGTCAACTTGCGGCCAAAATAGAAGAACTGACTGAACAGGCCAAAAGCTCCTACAAACATGGTGTTGCAGCTCTCAACAATGAGCAATGGCTGAAGGCAGTAACGAACTTTCGTAAGGTGAATGACATCTATCCCAATTACGAAGACACCGAAGACAAGCTGGCCAGGGCTGTTGCTTCGGGAAGCGACGAGTACTACAAAGAAGGAATCGCCGCAGTGCAGCGCGAGGACTGGAGAGCCGCCTTGAGCGCTTTCGGTAAGGTTATGGCAATCGACCCCAGGTACAAGAACACCGGGATACTTGTAGACCAGGTAAAGAAAAACGATAACCCCAAATACTTTCTTGGTCGAGCTGCAGAGATGGCGAGTGCCAAGGAGTGGGATCGGGCCATTAGTTTTTATGAAACAGCGGCATTATATGTTCCCGGTGATCCGAGCATTCAGAGCCAAATTGCCAAGGCCAAACTGCAAGCCGGCAGACATTACTTCAACCTGGCCACCCAGCATACCAAGGAAAATCGCCTCTACTTCGCCAATCAGGAGTTCCAAAAGGCAATCTCCTATTCGCCTTCACTGCGCAACAGTTTCTTTTTCAAGGAAGCCTTGACTAATTATACAAACAAGGTTTTACAGCGGGCCTCTGCGTATTCCACGAAGAACAAGCACGGTAATGCCCTGGCTTGGTACTGGCAGTTAAACCAGCTCAATCCTTCCTACCCGGAACTTTTTTACAAGATTCAAGAAACCGAGGACACTGTCAAAAAGCGGTTGAAAAAGGCCATCGCGATTTTCGATTTTTCCAGCCCTTCCTACAACCCTGATGCCGGAGCTACCGCTTCGTCCAATCTCATAACGTATCTGTTCAACAATTCCAGCGGCGATATCCGCATATTGGAACGTCAAGATCTTCAGTCCATCCTCAAGGAAATGAACCTGGAGCAGGCAGGCATCGTGGGTGATATGGAGGCGGCGCGGAAGGTAGGGCGCATGACCGGTATTGATATCTTCATTATGGGTAATGTTTTGCTCTACAAAACCGAGAAGGATGAGAGCAAGGGAAGCAAGGTGGCAAAGATTCAAATCGGCACTAAGGTCCAGGATAATTCCGAGTATCTCATTTGGAGGGCCAAGCATCCCAAACCCACACAAGAGCAGCTGGCCTCAGCCCCCCCGGCAGTGGTGGAGGTGCCGGTGTACCGCTATGAGAACTATACGGTGGGCCGAAACAAGATGCGTGCAGCTTTCCATGTATACTACAAGATCATCGACGCCAAGAAAGGGGAAATTATCGCGACTGATACGATAAAGCGTAACATGGAGGTAGCGGATGACTGGAATGACGGCATACCCGAAGCCAACATTCCTTTCAACCCTCTGGAGTTGCCCACTGAAAGTGAGCTTCTCGAGCAGGTCACGAGCGAAGTAGTCCGTGATCTGGCCTTAGTGGTGCTCAAACCATTTCAGAGCCTCCAGACCACCTATTTTGATGAGGCAGAAATTCTGATGAAGCGCCGACATCACGAGGAGGCCGTCGAGAAGTACACGGACGCCATCTATGACGAGCGCATCAAGGGCATCGAAAGCCCCATCACCAAGAAAGCCATGGAGGTCATAGACCAGCTTATCAGTGAACGGTGAGGTATCACACTCTCCCCCTCTCGGAAGCGATCTTGCACGTCCGAGCCGTATCGGAACAGATCCAACTATTGTTGCCATGTCAAACCGCTGTGGCCATGTTAAACCAGTGTGAACATGTCAACCCACCTCTCTAGGAGTAGGTAAAGGTCGCCGGCTACTTGAAATGTTTGGCCACGGAGTGTTGCAGTAGAGAACACTACTAACCCCTTTACATACATATAAAAGCCACTTCCTCCGAACGTGCATGCTTTTGGAGTATCGTCCCATGGAAATTTCTCGCCAGCAAGGAGCGGGGGTTCTCTTTGCTCTTGTTGTATTCGCCATCTCCCTCCTGCCTGTATCTTCTCAGGCGAGACCTCAGATATCTCGTCAATCTGGCCTACAGCCGCTGGCTTCAAAACACTATGGAGAGACAACTTCGCCATTTTTTCTCTGCCAGGCAGACAGAAAAATCAGAATAGCAATCTTTACCTTCAACATCCTCAATTTGGGGGCTGCCGGCTATGATGCCACCATCTCGAACCTGTTCATGACGTTACTGGCAGAGCACCAGATTTTCGAGGTCATGAGCAGGAAGGAACTGGAAGAGAGCCTGCGGCGGGCCGGGCTTCAGCAAAGCGAAGACGTTGCGGTGGTTCGGAAAGTGGGCACTCGTTTAGGGTTGGACGGCATCATTTTCGGCAACGTCGAAAAGGTGGGAAGCGCTATCGAGTTTGAAGTGAAATTTGTGGAAATGTCCGGAGGAGAAACATTACTGCATCGCCAGGAGGAAGTCTTTGGCCATGTTGCCCTGCGGCAGAAAATTGAAGAAATCACCGGAGAAATTGTCCAGATCGCCAACCAGTATCAGCCGCAGCAAGTCGTCGTCACGGAGGAAGTTTCCCCCTATCCAGCACAGCCCACCGGCCTGCAGGCCCGCGGCGGTTCCCAAAAAGTTGTCCTCTCTTGGAATGCTAACAAAGAATCCAATCTCCGGGGCTACAAAGTTTTCCGCGGAGCAACTCCTGTGGGACCGTTCGGTAAGGTTGCCAGTGTCAAGAAGAACACCTTTACCGATAACGATTTAGAAAACAACCGAACCTACTATTACAAGATCCAGGCTTACAACCAGGAAGGTAGAGAGAGCCCAGCCTCAGACGTCATAGCTGCCGAGACCGCTCCGAGCCCATTCAGCCCCATTATTCTGGACGCAACGCCGCTCATAGGAGGTATCAGAATCCGTTGGACCACCAATCCACGAAAAGTTGAGGATGGTACCGAAGTGAGTGGCTTTAAGGTCTACCGCGCCACTGATCCAGAGGGTGATTACGTGTGGGTGAGCTCCATTACCGCTAAGAGCGACCAGTTGGGCGAGCTCAAAGTGAAGAAGCACGAATACGATGACATGGGACTTGCGGATGGCAGCAAGTATTACTATCGTCTCACCGCCTTTAATGACAAGCAAATCGAGAGTGACTTTTCCAGCGCCTTGGAGGGCAGCAGTGTAAGCATACCTACCGGTGTCCAGGCCACTGGGGATATGATCCGAGAGATCCACTTACAGTGGCATCCCAGTCCCTTTAAGGAAACCAAGGGTTACCGAATCTACAGGCATACTGCTCCGGATGGAACTTTTGAGCGAATTGCGGAGTTACAGGGCAACAACAAGACTACCCATATCGATCAGGAGAACCTGGGCGATGCCACCACGTACTTCTATAGGGTGACTGTCTACGACAACAAGGGTCGCGAAACTGGTTTGTCAGAGACGGCTTCGGCCACAACCCGGGGTAAACCGCCAACCCCGGAAGGTTTGACTGCACAAAGCGGTCTGGTCAAAAAGGTGAGTCTCTCCTGGAAGGTTCGTCCAGAGAAAGAGGTGGAGGGCTACTACGTTTATTGGAATAGCTCTGCAGCAGGGGAATTCAAGGAGATCGCCAAGGTTAAGGGCCGAAATAAGACCAGCTTCGTCGACAAAGGAGATCGCGATCGTCCCTTGGATGACAACAGCACGTACTATTACATGCTTACATCCTACAACAAGGTGGACGTCAATAGCGACCCGTGCCTAGTGGTTTCAGCCACCACCAAACCAAGACCCCAATCACCCACCGGCCTCAGCGCCCAGGGCGGACTGCCAGGCAAAATAGCGCTCACCTGGAACTCAAATCCCGAAACGGACCTAAAGTATTTTCACCTCTTTCGTCAGGAGCCAGAGAAGAAATTCAAAGAGGTAAACAAGCTACCTGCAGACAAAACTCAGTACGAGGATGATGGACTGGATCACGGTACCACCTACGTCTATAGGCTCCAGGCTGAGGATAAAGACAAACTGCTGAGTGACTTCTCAGCCACTGCTGAGGCCACCACCAAACCCTTACCCCGGCCGCCCACCGGACTTGAGGCAAAAGCTATCGCCAATGGCTTCGAGCTCCTGTGGCAGCCCAATCCAGAACCGGACGTTGTCAGATACACGGTCTACATTCAATCTTTCTTCGCGGACAAGGAAATCGGCAGCACTGAAAAGACCTCTTTCACCATCAATACCCTCAAGGCCGACGAGGAATACACGGTATCCCTAACAGCGGTGGATCAAGATGGTCTGGAAAGCAACAAGAGCGAGCCTGTAACCGTCCGCACTCCCGGTGAAGAAAAGTAAGCAGTAAACAAATGGCATGGAGCATAGGGCAAGGGGCATAGAGGACAAAAAGCTGAATTTTTTCTGCCTATCCAGCATGCTCCGTGCTCCATCTAATGTGACAACGTAGATTCATGACCCGATGAGCAAGGTCTCATGACGCTATGCGCTATGCTCCGTGCGCTTTGCTACTTAGACACTGACAAACTCAAAATCAGGCAGGATAAGACAGGTAAGATTGTTGCCGTACACGGCGCCGGTGTCAATCCCAATCTTGTTGGGGAGCACCAGGGGACGGACGAAAGGAGTATGGCCAAAAATGATCCGCTTCCCAAAATCCTCTTCCGAATAAATGAATTCTTCTCGGATCCAGACTAGATCCTCCAGGCTCTGGTCCTCAAGGGGGGTGCCGCCCCTGAGTCCGGCATGAACCATGATGTAGTCCTCAGTCTCATAGTAGAGATGCAGTTCGTCCAGAAAAGTGCGGTGATGTTCAGGTACAAGGTGATTAAGAGCTTCGTCGTCAGAGACTCCCTCCACACTGCTCCAGTAATTTTCCATCCGGCCAAGATAGTTTCTGAGAGTAGATTCACCACCGTTATAGATAAAGAGAGCTCGATCCACCCCTGAGAGAAAATCGATGAACATCTTTTCATGGTTTCCCATCAGGAAAATGGTGTCTGGATATACATTTCTCAGCTCAAGTAGATAGTCCAATACCCCAACTGAGTCTTCACCCCGATCGATATAGTCTCCAAGGAAAACGAGCTGATCTCGGCCAGGGTTGGGGTCGATTCGATCCCATAAGAGCTCGAGTTTATGAAGACATCCGTGTATGTCTCCTATGACAAAAATACGTTCTGGAAAACTCATGATACTGCTCTGATTATTCTTACAACCACTGAAACAGTCGGATCAATCTTCGCTCATCGAGGCGGTGGATTCCCTCTTCCTGGGCCATACCGACGGCATCACGAAACTCTTCAGTGGTTATGGAACGTCTCAATTCAGGGAATCTATGGGCCTCACCACAAGGCCGATATTGGCTCATCACATTCACATAGGTGTCCCTGGATACTTCATTGGCGAGAAACCGCATGATCTCCCGAGTGCCCGCCAGCCCCTCGGGCATTACCAAGTGGCGAATAAGTAAGCCACGCTGGGCAATCCCCGCCTGGTCCAAAGTGAGATCTCCCACCTGCCGATGCATCTCCTTCACCGCTGCCCGCGCCTTGTCAGGATAGTCGGGAGCTGAACAGAAGCGAGCGGCCTCCTTGGAGTCCCAGAACTTGAAATCCGGCATATAAATATCAAATATGCCATCCAGCAGCCGCAGGGTCTCCACCTCCTCATAACCACCACAATTGTAGACCAGAGGAACTCTCAAACCTCCCTCGATGGCTTCTGGCAGAGCCTCCAGAATCTGCGGCACCATGTGGGTAGGGGTTACGAAGTTGATGTTATGACAGCCTCGCCGCTGTAGGGTATGCATCATCTGGGCCAAATCAGCTGTTTTTACTGGAACTCCCTCAGACAGATGGCTAATCTCGTAGTTCTGACAAAATACACAGCGGAGATTGCAATGGGTCATAAAAATTGTTCCGGAACCTGCCCTGCCCACCAAGGGATCCTCCTCGCCAAAATGGGGGCTGTAACTTGAGACCACTGCTTGGCGTCCTGTTTGACACACACCTAATTCTCCTTCCAAACGGTTGATCTCGCAGTGTCTCGGGCAAAGACGGCAGTTTTCGAGAATAGCTAATCCGGTCTCGATTCGCTTTTCGAGGATGCCGTCACGGTGGGTCTTAAGATAGGCCGGTTCCATGATCTCCCTGTTCGAATGATGACAGCTATGAAATCAGATACATCGCTCACAGGTGCAAATCAAACAATGCGACAATGCATAAGTTTACACCGGTGCATCGGGTGGGTCAACGAGGCTTGTGTTTTTCGGTCCGGATCGGGATTAGTCTACGGCCTCGCTTCCAGGCCGTGGGGAGGGGCCAACGGACCGGCCTTCGACTCAGAGAGGTTATAGGTCGGAGAAAGAGAAAGCCGCTCCCACAGCAGCCAACATATCATCACTCAGGGCGGCACTGCTGGAGTGCCCCACCCCTCTGGCTTCATGTATGCGAAGCCAAAGCAATCACCGATAGCTATTGTTCAGACACCGCTGTTGAACCCGGCTCTATCTTCCAGACAATGGAGGTGAGCCCCTCCTCTTTATAAATCCGCTCCATGTCTACCTTAGCTGCAGCAACACTGGTATAGCCCCGGATGCGAACACGGTGGACAAGTCCAAGGTTAGGCAGAGTTCGCGCATTCAGGTAGGCATCGTAGCCCTTATCCTTAAGTTGTTGTTGCAATTTCTCGGCCGCAGCCAATCCTCGAAATGCCCCCACCTGAACAACAAACTCCTCTTGAGCTGGCTCGGCAGTGGAATCTTCAGTGGCAAAGGTCTCCTTTGTCTTATTTCCGTGCTCCACCTGAGAGCTCTCTGCAGTGGTGGTTCTCTCTCCTTTGCCGGTCGCCGGCTCCATAGGTTGAGGGGTATCTTCTCCTGTTTCCAGGCTATTTGCCTCCTGGTCTAGGTCAGCTTCCAAGGTCGCTCGCTGTTCGGGGGTCGACTTCTGCGCCACCTTTGAGAAAGAGCCACTGGCCTTGGCTGGCGCTGACGGTATGGGACGTACTACCTTATTCCGAGCAAGCGGCAAGGGTCCGGTTGGCACTGGTTGCTGCCATTTCTGCCACACCAGCCAGGCTACCAGTGCCATTAAGAGTACGGTCCCGGAAACGATAACCTTCCCGCGGCGAGGCCGGCCTTCTTCGGCCTTCCGGTTGTCGTAACCTCTGTGATAGCGATTCTTCGCCATAGCTCTATGAACCAAAGCGGAGTGGGGCTACGATGAGAAAAGAACCCACCCTCAAAGAATCTGGCTTTGAGCCATTCCCAAAGGGGGTTTGTGGTA
>CAYFXH010000150.1:0-1777 GCA_964346905.1 uncultured Desulfobacteraceae bacterium
CCGCGATCCAGTACTCTTACAACAAATGACAGCGCAGCGTAATGACCTAATGACGGCGAAGCCTAATGACTAATGAGAAATGAGCAAATGAGAAATGATAGATGACCTGCTCTATGCTCTATGCCTTGCGGCTTGTGCCTCCTGTCCCGCCTGTCCCGAGCGAAGTCTCGGGGAGCAAAGTCGCGGGGAGCAAAGTCGCGGGGAGCAAAGTCGCGGGGCGCGTAGACGCGGGGAGTAGGTCGAAGAGTCGAAGGGGTCGAAGGATGAGCCTTCATCCTCATGTAGAAACTTATAATTTTATGGACGTCCTTCTACACAAGCTGTTCACAAGCTGTGATTAGGCGAGAACATTTTTTATTTAACGATAATCCCTTATGTGTCGCTTCCGTATCGCCTCCGCTTTCTTGAGCAGGAGTTGGTTAGCCATTTTGAGTGCTGGCTTAACTATCGCCGCTTCCATAACTTCAAGTAAGTTCGTAACCGAATCGTATTCCAAAACGTCAAGAACCCATTCTCCGTATTTGTGTCTAAGGTCACGAAACATTGCGAATGGCTCCTCACCTTCGCATATGATAGGAACAAACGGAATCATATAGTCTGGCATGGTCGCCTGCAGTTCCAAAGGGCTCGACTTTGGGTTTGTGATATCGGCGATGATGAATCGGCTCAATCCGGCTAGGGTCTTAATTGTTTCGGTGAAGTCCCGCTGAGTTGGCCGCGTGAAATCGAACATCATTGGCACAAATCCCATCTCACGGAGCTTGTTCCGAATCTCATCAAGCACCTCTTTCCTTTCCTCTGTGAAACGCCCAAGTATCAGCACACCTTTCGCACCAATCGTGTCAATAGCATCCCTAATTTTCTCATTATGCAGCAATAGGTAAACGAACTGTGCAACCTCCAGATTATCTACCGTGACAACAGGCTCATCTTCGTCCGTGATAAAGAGATCTCGTTGCTTGGTCTCTTTAAGTATGAGGTTCCAAGCAGCGGTACCAAAGACTCTCGCCCCTGTGAGATCCGCACCGGTGAGGTCCGTATTGACCAGCGTTGCCCTAGTCATCCAAACGTTTTTCAGATTTGCAGCTCTAAGATTTGCATCATCTAAATAGGCTCTGATCATCCACGCGCCGGCGAGATTTACTTCAGCTAGATTGGTAAAGCGTAATTCAGCGTCACATAGATTTGCTTCAATAAGAGTAGCTTTCTCAAAGTTGGTACCTGGCGCAGATACCTTGGCGAGGCATGCTTTGTTTAACTTTGCACCGGTTAAATCCGCTTGGCGTAGATTTGCGTTGGTAAGGTTTGCTTCTCGCATGTCTGAGTCAACGAGGATCGCTTCTGAAAGGTCGGCTTTCCCAATGTTTGCGTTACGGAGATTCGCTTTGATGAGTTGTGCCTGAGCAAGATTGGCCTCCCGCAAGTACGCGTAGGCTAAGTCAGCTCCGTCAAGCAGAGCTCCAAATAGGTTTATTCCACAGAGATTAGCCTCTCTCAGTTTCGCCTGACTCAGGTCTGGTTGTCCCTTGAATTCCGCTCTCCAACTGTTCCACGAATCCACGCCTTGATTGAGAACCTGTAGGTGTTGTGGGTTAGCCAAATAACTATCCTCCAAACATGCTTCGCTGAATAAAATGAAAGTTCGACGTAACGGTTAAACTCGTAACGCTTCGGTACGTCATACTTGGCACGCTTAACGGCCGAGCTCAGCGCCCCTGAGCATGGCTTGAATGAAGTGAAAGGCGCGTCGAATGGGTCTCACTGCAGCAAGTGGTTA
>CAYFXH010000150.1:1854-3468 GCA_964346905.1 uncultured Desulfobacteraceae bacterium
CTAAAATTTCCGACCTCGCCTGAGGGAAGATCTCTCGAGCGCGCGCCGTAGCAGGAGATTCAGAATTGCAAACTTCTGTCAGATTACAAGAAAAGAGGGAACTTTGGCAAGAAAAAAACCCCCATCGGCCGTGGCACCAAGAGAGCCGATGGGGGACAATGCGAAATGAGAAACGAAGAAATGTAAAATGATAGATGATCTGCTCTATGCCTTGCGCCTTGTGCCTTGAGCCTTGAGCCTCATGTAGAAACTCATAATTTAATAGACATCCCCCTTCACGATCTGTAGTGATAATTTCTGCAACAGTGTTATACCGCGTGGGCTAACCTTGACACTGTCTGTTGTTTCGTGGAAAGATGGATTTGATGACCGAAATACCTACATGGAAAGGATTTCAAATGACTGGAGGCCGCGTCATACGTACGTTCATATTTCTGCTTGCTTGGGTCCCTGTCGTCGTTGTGTTGGCATACCAAGCATATGCAAATCCTGCCTTGCGCGTGGAGCCAGCTGAATTCAAGACGCTGGACAAGACAACGGCTGAGCAATTGTCACATACCAAGCAAGCGATTGAAGCGTTAGCGAAGTTGCACAAACTTATAGACGAAGGTTTGGTAAAAATCGGTGATGAAGACAAAACCTACCTCTTGGAAAAACTCTCCGCACTGGAATCGCAGCTAAGGGAACAGTTTGAAGAAGCTATATTGCACCATGTCGAGCCTTTAAGGGTAAAAGCCACGATTACCAACCTCGGACGAGAGCGATTTGCAGTCGAAAGCCTGAAGATGCTGTACTTTGGCCTAGCAGAATACCCCGGCGGGCCCATAGATAAGAGTGGAGGGGAGATCATCACCGAAGAGGTACAGATCTCCCCTTCACCACCGTTTTCGGTCGAAGCCGAGGAAAGAATCTCTGTTCTGATCACATTTCCGGTTGACACACGATTATTCCTTGAGAGCCAGATTGAATCTGTCACTAGTGACAGACAAACAGCAAGAATGGGCCACTATCGCATTAGGGCCAAACTTTCAAACGGGGTGGATATCTCACACGACTTCAGTTTGACGGCGAGATTCGCTGACGGCAAACTCATGGAAGACCGTGAGACATTAGCCACCAGCATCTTCGTCAAGTAGACCGCACCCGTAAAGTGTGCCCAACTAATACAATGCGAGCTTTCATATTGCTTCGCCTCCGTTGACTCCGCTGACCTCGGGGAACATACCATAGCCAATTGACCTAGAGTTTTAAAAGCCCTGATTTTGCTCCCCTATGCCCCTCAAACGCGTTGCCATTAAAAACCCACGTATAACTGCCAGCGCTGCGACCTCCTTCCGCCTTAGCCTCAGGAGACTGGTCTTTTCGGGTAACTGCCAGTCCCGGCTAGAAAATAGAAGATGGTTGAGATAGAAATGCGGCGCGCGCAGCCTACTGGCCGAGAGCTTGTTGGTTTACGGGGCCATTTGTGATGTAGCTAGGAAGGGTTCAGTACATATAAGCTGGGGTTACGTGCAATTCCTAAGGATTTCAGTCGGGCTTCACATGACATCCCTTGATCTAAACTTTGGCTGGCCTTGACTCTGGCACAGGATGTTGAGAAGAAAAAAGCGGAGC
>CAYFXH010000150.1:3478-9566 GCA_964346905.1 uncultured Desulfobacteraceae bacterium
TCAGCTTCACCACCTCCTCGAAACGCACGGAGAGGTCATCATCCAGCGTTGCGGCGAAGACATGCCCACAGCTCTACGCCGACTGGCACAGGATGCTGAGAAGAAAAAAGCGGAGCCAAAAACTTCGCACTTTCTGAGCATAAACCAAAATATTGTAGCTTGGTCTCAAGAGGAAAAGTGGGGATTACAGTATGGCATGTCAAGTCCCAGGAAGAGGATAGGAGAGTTTAGATATAGCCCAGAGGACCAGAACAGCACAATCAAAACTTAACACAAGATGTTGGAGATGCCACAGCGAAGTCGCCGTCTGCAAGATTCGGTAGATAGGCGGTAGTAGGAGGTGGAATAAGTATGCGCTTGCGAGTCTCCGCCACTGATCTTTGAGACATGCATAGGTCTTATCAGGCGGGACCCATCAAATATTGGACTGAATGTGCCACAAGCTCGACCGCCTTTTCAACCGCGATAAAATCCATATGTAAGGTTAAATGAAACAAGTGCGTGTCATCAAAATGCTCTCCGCATACCGTGCTAAGAAACCACATATGATTTGTGTCCCTTTCTTGCAAAATCCGCTCTACCCGAGAAGGTAGTACTCCAAGAGTTTGATTGGCGTACTTTCTGCGCCAATCCATTGAAGCTACCAAGCGATAATGGCAGCAATTTTGTATATCTTTCAAGAAAAAGTGTGCCGCCCGCCCAACAATTATCACATTATCTTGTTCCGCCACTCCAAGAATGAGATTTCTCATTGCATCCCTATATTTGCGTTCTTCGATTAAGGTTTTGTCGTATCCAACGATTCGTTCTATGTAATATTTGCTAAAGAACTTGGAGAAAATGTCAGATATTCGATACTTACTATCCCTTTCGAAAGACTCCAAAGTCCCTCCTGAAACATGAAGCTTTTCAGCTACCATCTGAAAATAAGCTTTGTCAACATAGTCGTAGTTCAGTCTCCTGGCTAGGAGCTTTCCAAGTTTTCTACCACCCGAAGCATATTGCCTGGAGATAGTAATCACAGCCATCAACGATTCCTTCCTATTTTTCTTCAGCTATTTCCCAATTTGCCTCAAAAGTATTGTTATGTAACGTGTATGCATATCCGAACATCTTTCCTATTCCAGGCAGTATACCCTCTTAAATTTTCCAGTAGGCAAGATATATGGCCGGAACCATCCGAGGTTCCCCACTTTGCGGGTCATCCTCGATGTTTTGCCAAATCTCCCTTCTCTCCAAAATCCTCCAAAGAGTTCCATACTTATTGCTCCGGACTATTTGCCCTACATTGGACAGTTTCTTTTGTCTAAATACTTCATCATGTGTCATTTTCATTACCATTCTCGTCTTGCTACAGAATTGTTCAAAACTCGGTTCACGATCTTAGAGCTGCATCCGTTACCCTATCAACACCTGAGATGAGGTGATGCCCCAGCTCTCGGATTCCGTTTTCTTAAGTGATTAATTTCACAATACTGACGATATTCAGTGTGGAGATTGTGGGAGGTATGCTCACGGAAGCAATAAAAGGGCAGTCGAAGCAGTAGTCAGGGCTAGCGAGAGAGATTACCTTCTTGCGAGCTCTATCCATTCTCAAGCGACACCGAGCCCAAGAAAATCTAGGGTAATGTCGTGAACTCCCAACAGAACTGTCACCGATCTATTGGGAGCCAGGAGGGCACACTTTAAGATTCATTTTTCTCCTAAACTCCGACTGTATTTGGATGGGTTTGGAGCCGAAGCCACCTTAGATCACGTTACTCCCAATCCGTGGACCTTGTCAATACGAAAAACTACAACTGCGGTATGAATTGAGGGTAGTTCAAAATGAGGAGACGAATACATACATTAATGAGAAATACAAACTCACCTCGGTTACTGGGAGAGTGTGACTGACATCCCTTAATGCACAGTCCACAGGAATTTACCCTGGCACACAATATGGCCAGCTGTCAACGATTGCCGGTCTATGGTATTCTGCTCCTGCCTCGGAAAACCAGGGAGAAAGTGAGGTGGCCAGCATGAAAAGAAAAGCCCTGTTACTGTGCCTGCTCCTAATCTTTCTCGGAGTAAGACCATCATACGCTGATTGGACAGGCATAGTGATCGGCATAGCAGCCGGTGACACCATAACCGTCATGGACGGCAAGCAGCCCAAAAAGGTTGGCCTCTATGGTATCGACTGCCCACAACAGGGCCAAGCATTCACCAAGAGAGCCAAGCAGTTTACCTCAAAGATGGCTTACAGAAAGACCGCACACGTGGAGGGCATCACGACAGACAGATATGGTCGGACTGTTGCAATGGTGCTGGTAGATAGTCTCAATCTCAATGAGGAATTAGTCAAGGCTGGATATGCGTGGGTTTACACTCGTTACTGTGACAGGCCCATTTGCGAGAAGTGGATGGGGCTGGAATCTGAGGCCAGAGAAGCCAAACGGGGGCTGTGGCGTGATACTAACCCCATTCCGCCCTGGGAGTTTAGGAGGGAGAGGAGGAAGTAAGGCAGAGCCATTGCTGTCCCTGCCTCGCCTGATAGGGCACGTTGTCTCGCAATAAACTTTTAGCTGGTTCTCCAGTTGTTACCAAATCAATTCGGAAACAACGTCCCCATTTTCCTTATTCTCTTTTGCGAATCATGTTCCCCCCCTAGAGCATGTCTTTCACGTCATTCGATGCTGACGGGAACGCCCAGGGTACTTCTTTGATCTGGTCTGCTGTAGCCCCCATCTTGATTGCCAGAGCATAGAAATTGATTACATCTTCAGCATTCGGTCCAGCAAGATGGGCTCCAAGGATTTTTCCAGAACCCTCCTCAATCAAGACCTTATGTGATGAGTGTTTGTGGCCTATCCTCTTAGAAGAGTACCGTTCTGAAGTATCCTGGAACCTGGTCTCGAATTTGATACCTTGCTTTTTAGCAGTCTCCTCATTAAGACCAACCATCGCTACTGGAGGCAGAGTAAAAACAACGCTAGGGACTACAGAATAATCTGGTTTTTCGTTTTTTCCTTCAACCAGATTCCTCCCTGCAACCCTGCCTTCAAGTCCAGCCATTGGGGAAAGGGCTGCCCCTTCTGTATCAGCGCAGTCTCCAGCTGCAAAAACGTTTGGATTTGAAACACTCTGCAGGAAATCATTTACCTTGACCCCTCTCTTGTCATGATCAACTCCAGCCGCTTCAAGATTCAACCCCTCCAGATCCGCGACCCGACCTGAACCATGAACCACCAGATCAACTTCAAACTTTTTTCCTCCAGAGGATTGAACCAAGAATGAGTCACCTTTCTTTTCAACTCCTAAAACTGGAGTGTTTGTATAAACCTTTATTCCTATGTCTTTGGACTCATTGAGCACGCGGTCAACAGCATCCCGGTCAAAATTCTTCAATACCTTCTCGCTCCTGTGCAAGATCATGACTTCAGCGCCAGCCCGCCTGGAAATATGCGCAAACTCAAAGGAAATATACCCTCCTCCTATGAAGGCAATCCTTTTGGGAAGCTTTTTCATTTCAAGAAACTGATCACTCTTATCTATCAACTCCTCTCCTGGGATCCCAAGTTCCATAGGCTTTGATCCAGTAGCCACAAGGAATTTCTTCGCTCTGTAACTTTCCTTGCCAACTTGCAGGGTATCCTTATCAAGAAATACAGCCCTGCCCTTCAAGATGTCTATTCCTGCTTGCCTAATCCCTGCCTCGATCTGCGTAGGTTTCGGGTCCGTAAATGTTCTCTTGAAATCAATGAGATCCTCCCATACCATCCTGGCTGAGCCTGGATCTATTCCCTTACCTTTCATCCTCAAGTTCCAGTCCATCGCTTCAGAAGCACCGACCAACACCTTTTTGGGAATACAACCCCTCAAAGGGCATGTCCCTCCAAATGGCCTCTCATCAACAACAGCGACCTTCCAGCCCGCATCCCTAGCTATCGGAGCCGCTGTCCTACCTGCTGTTCCTGAACCAATGACGATCAAATCATACTCTTTCATATCCTTATCTCCTTGTTCAAACCTTCAAATGATCATGATCCTTAGATCTCGAGCTTTGGCATGCAAACTGGCCTTTCTCGCTAATGGAGTTTTTCGTACGATTACTCCTTCTCAGCTTGAACGTGGCCAAAGCTTTTTGGTGGAGTTGTAAAATAGTGCCGGCTTAGTGCCAGATGTATTCTAAGCTAAAGCACGAAGAACTGATGTCAATAGGACGGCTACTATATGGGATGTGAACTCTACTTTTGACGCCGGATCAGGCTATCTTAGTATAGGGCATGGAGCAAGGAGTCAGAATTCAGAAGAAAAGCAGTTAGAGCTAAGTTCCTCTCAACTGCTGGCTACTGACTACTGGCTACTGGATTCTTTGATTTTAGATTGCGGATTGTAGATTGAGGATTTTTTGGCTGAGAGCTGAGGGCCTGCCCTGAGCGGAGTCAAAGGGGAGCGGGCGAGAAGATAAAGTCTGCGCTCGTCTGCGGTTTAAACAAATGGACTATATAACGATTTCAACGGTTAAAACGACTTTAACGACTTTCCGTGCGCCTTGTGCCTTGTGCCTTGAGCCTCATGTAGAAACGCATAATCGCATGACCGTCCCCTCTTACAAATGACAGCGCAGCGCTATCTGCCAGCTGCATTCTGACCTCTGACCTCTAGAAAGTGCCTAGAACCTAAAGTGAAGCGCTCCTCCAGACTCTGTGGGAGCGGCTTTCCAGCCGCGATCCAGTACTCTTACAACAAATGACAGCGTAGCGGAGTGACCTAATGACGCCGAAGGCAAATGACAGCGCAGCGCTACCTGCCAGCTGCATTTAGCCCTCTGACCTATGCCCTATGCCCTATGCCCCATGCTCTTTCGCTATGCGCCATGCGCTCTGCTCTATGCCTTGAGCCTTGCGCCCTGCGCCCTATGCCTTCTATTCTAGCTTGGCCCGACCACGAATTGCTGAGAGCTGACGGCTGACCGCTTTTCTTCAGACATATCCGGTCAATTGGATGAGGTTTTTTGAAAGATAGGAATAGGTTTAGAAGGTTTTTTGAATCAAACGCAGACTTGACTTGTTTTTCTATGGAGGTGTTGAGAAAGTCAAAACTTCAAGGACTTCGCCCCTTCTTCCCTTTACCAAGGATGCCCCCTTTTTTCATTTAGTATCCTGAAGAGAAACTACTTATTAAAAAACCGGCCATAATCCCAACCAGAAATAGAGCAGCATAAATGGCAATGATCTTGTTGGTAAAAAATTTTTCAGCACCTCCACCCGGATAATATGCCTCCATAGATTGTGATTTCTGTTCCCCTATTTGCTTTACCTTTTGGGATGTTGTGGGAGTTCTTACATCTAGATTTGATTGTGTAGCGAGTGGGCCTGTAGGACCTTCTTCAACTATACTGGATTTTCTAAGGATAAATCCAAGAACAAACGTTCCAGCAAGCACTACAAACCAAATAACCGCAATTAAACCAAATCCCAAAGCAGCTCCCACGGCAAGACCAGTTTGCTCATACTCATTAGCACTCTGTTGTGCCATTTTGCCCACACCTAGTGAGCCAACAAGAGTAACTGCCAGTATCGTGAGCGTCCAGAAAATTGCAAAGTTCTTTAGGACATTCCACGCTGTTCCACCTTTACGTATTTCACCCTGTCTTAGATTTCTCTTGGCGAAGTATACGGGTAGTGTTAGGGGCCCCACTAAAAGCGACGCTAAGGGCCATACAATCACATTGTTCTGGCGTTTTCTTGCATCAAAAGCAACCCAAATTGCAATGATTGTGTAAAATATAAAATATCCCATTATTATCCTCCAAAGATTAAGTCAATTTTAAGTACAACATTATATCTATTGCCCCTCTGTAAAAGGCAAATAGATTGGATACATCATTATCAGGTCGCTTCAATAATGCGCCAGGTCAAAGGTGCAAAAATCAAACCAGATTTTAAGGCAGTAATCTTGAGTGGTGTTTATGAAAGGTGAGATGTAAGAATAAACAAGTGGTAACGCAGTAAGGGTTCAAAATATACTGTATAAATATCTGATTTTGAGAAAGATAGAGTCAGCAATAGTCAAACGTAGATTCTCCCCCTTTATGAGATGT
>CAYFXH010000151.1:0-9379 GCA_964346905.1 uncultured Desulfobacteraceae bacterium
CTTCTTCGATCATCCTTTTGAGCTGGCCCACTTTCGGGCCGGGCTGCAGGTTGCGCTCCCCGAATCAGAGAACTTCCCCGCCGTGGCTGGGACGAATTCCCACTCGTACCGGGCAATCGGGTTACCCGCGCATCCCGCCACCGACGTATTCCCGGTGAGCTGGGTGGCTGTAAAGAAGATAAGCTCCTCGGTCGTGTAGCTGGACTTCTGGGGCTCAACGATGAAACCGTCGCCGGGATGATCAAACTCACCAACGACAAACGTTTTGTCTACGACGCCTACCGTCGCCTTCTCTCCCTTTTCGGCAAGATCGCCATGGGGGTGGATGACCTCTACTTTGACCGGATCCTGGAAGATGAAAAGGAAAAGCAGAAGGCCAAGTTTGACACGGATCTCACCGCCGATTCCTGGAAGAAGATCTGCGACGAATACCTCAAGGTCATTAAGATTAAGACCAAGAAAGCTTTTCCCCAGGATCCCACAACCCAGCTGAAGATGGCGGTGGAAGCGGTGTTCCGCTCCTGGAATGTCAAGCGGGCCGTGGACTACCGAAGGCAGTTCAACATCACCAAGGATATGGCTTACGGGACCGCAGTAAACATTTGCACCATGGTCTTTGGCAACATGGGCAATAACTCAGCCACCGGGGTGGGGTTTACCCGCGATCCGGGTACGGGGGAAAACCGGCTCTACGGTGAGTATCTCATCAACGCCCAGGGAGAAGACGTGGTTGCCGGAATCCGCACTCCCAAGCAGTTCAAGGAGATGCGCAAGGACATGCCCAAGCCGTACCGTGAACTGCTCAAACTCCGTCAGATCCTGGAAAACCATTATCGCGAGGTGCAGGACTTTGAGTTCACCATCGAAAAGGGAGAGCTCTACTGTCTGCAGACCCGCAACGGTAAGATGAACGCCCAGGCTCTGGTGAAAACCTCCAACGACATGGTAAATGAGGGGTTGATCAGTGAGCATGAAGCGGTCATGCGGATTGCGCCTGAGGCGCTGGAGCAACTGCTTCATCCCCGTCTGGATCCGAGAGCCGCTGCTGAACCGTTGGCTGTGGGTATTGCCGCCTCGCCCGGCGCTGCCGCCGGTGAGATCGTCTTCAGTGCTGATGATGCGGTGACCATGGCAGAAAAGGGTCACCAGGTGATTTTGGTGCGGGAGGAAACCAGGCCTGATGACATTCATGGCATGTTTGCCGCCCGGGGGATTCTCACCTCACGGGGTGGCAAGACCTCTCATGCCGCGGTGGTAGCCAGGGGTATGGGGAAACCCTGCGTTTCAGGCGCCGAGAACATTCACATCGATTATGGCAAGAAGTCGGTCTCCATGGGAGGCCAGCAGTTCGGCGAAGGGGTTGTGATTACCATAGACGGCTCCAGCGGCTCTGTCTATGAGGGGAGGGTTGCCACCATCGAACCTGAAATGACCGAGGATATGCTGGCCATCCTGGAGATGGCCGACGAAGTTCGCACCCTGGGTGTGTGGGCCAATGCCGACACTCCGGACGGTGCAGTGAAGGCCCGGCAGAACGGTGCCCAGGGTATCGGTCTGTGCCGCACCGAGCGTATGTTCAATGACCCTGACAGGCTCCCCATCTTTCAGGAAATGATCCTGGCGGACAATCAGAAGGAACGCCAGGAAGCCATCGACAAGTTGGTTCCCATGCAGAAGGAGGATTTCAAGGAGATTTTCAAGGCAATGGAAGGTCTTCCGGTGATTATTCGGCTGCTGGACCCGCCGCTCCATGAGTTTCTCCCCACCATTGAAGAATTAATGTTGGACATCAAGAGGCTGCGGGAATTCAACATGTTCATGAGCAGTGTGCAAGAGCTGCCGGAGACCATGAAAATACTTGATCCCAAACTCCTTGAGTATGTGCCGGCAATGGATACCGTCATCCAGGATCTATCTGAAATCCGCAATCAGGGGTTGGATGAAGATTTGCTCGAGCGCAAGGAGGAAACCCTGCGCAAGGTGCGCAGCCTCACCGAGGTCAATCCCATGCTGGGACATCGGGGTGTCCGCTTGGGTATTTCAAGTCCCGAAATTTACGATATGCAGATTCAGGCCATCCTCGAGGCCACCGCAGAGTGCTTACAGGAGGGGGTAGAGGTAAAGCCCAAGATCATGATTCCTCAGGTCTGTACTGCCCAGGAGTTGCACTGGGTGCATAAACGGACCATCAACATCCACAAGGATGTGGAAAAACGTTACAAGGTCAAGGTGCATTACTTCTTTGGCACCATGATCGAGGTGGTGCGTGCCTGCATGCGGGCCGGACGGTTGGCCGAGGTGGCGGAGTTTTTCTCCTTCGGCACCAATGACCTGAGTCAGGGCACCTTCTCCTTCTCCCGGGAAGATGCGGAGAACAAATTCCTGCCCCTCTATAACGAGCGCCAGATCCTTCAGGATAACCCCTTCGAGATTCTGGATGTCAAGGGGGTGGGCCGCCTCATAGACATCACCATCGAGTGGGCCCGCAAAACCCGTCCCGACATTGAAATCGGCATCTGCGGCGAGCATGGTGGTGATCCCCGCTCCATCGAGTTTTGCCATCAGGTTGGAATGAGCTATGTGTCGTGCTCGCCGCTCCGGGTACCGGTGGCCCGGCTGGCTGCTGCCCACGCCCGGCTCAAGGAAATGGCAGGAGAAGAATTGAAGGAGGCACTGGCTAAGCAACTATAACGCAGAGCGAATAGCGAATAGCGCAGAGCGCATAGCGCAGAGCGCATAGCGTAAAAGACTATCACCTCGAACGCTATGCGCTTAGCGCTCTGCGTTATTCGCCGCTGAAACCCTCACAGAAAGCCAAGACATTCTTTCCGAGATCCGGCAGGTAATATCCCCCCTCGAGTAGAGCAAAACGCCGCCCCTGGCAGAGACGCTCCGAGGCCTGGCAGAGCCAGGAGCCCAACAACCTGTAGTCCTCGGTTTGCAGGAGACCACCGAGATCCCGCTCGTAGGTATCAAAGCCCATTGAGACTGCGAGCAATTCGGCTTTTCTGATAAGCTGCAATCCATTTTGCACCTGCTCCAGGTAGTGCTCCCGCTCAACCGCCATGATATTCAGTACCGACACCCCGGACTGAGATACAAAAATACGCTGGGTCCCATCGCCCACGTGGTGATCCAGATCCACAATTACTATCCAGTGCACGTTAGATTCCTGAATGAGCTTACTGACGGCGATGGCCATGTTGTTCACGTAGCAGAATCCCCAGGATCCCCTCTGGTCTGCATGGTGCCCGGGCGGCCGTAGCAGTCCAAAGGATGGCCTACCATTTAGCCCTAGTTGGGCACAGCGAATGGCCCCGCCCACCGCAAGCAGAACGGCCTGGAAAAGCGACGGGCTACTTTTAATTCTGGCTACCATACCCCCTTCATGGACCAGTTTAAGATCTGCCTCAGAGGCTGGTTCGGGTTTGATAAAAGGCTGGTATTTCTGTAGACTACCTCGAATGGCCTTTACTCGCTGCGGCCCTTCAAGAGATTGTGGCGAGAAATCATTTTCGTAATCGGGATGGTATATGACCTCCAGCACCAGCCTCACCTCTCCTTTACCGATACAGGAGACGTACGTCATCCTTCACCGAAAAAGCAAGTACCTGCTTCCTGTCACCATTGTTCCTCTGGACTTGCATAACAGCCGACTCTTTGCCGATTGGGATCAGGAGATTTGGGAGCTTTTGCATACATTGGAATGGTACCGCCGCCCTTTTGTCCAAGACCTGCTCTACCGGCAAAAAATTGGTCTGGAGAAAACCTTCGTGCTGCTAAGCCGGCTTACCGATTTTCCCCGGTTGCTGACTGAGTGTACCGGCCAAACTGCAGACTTTAGGCCAAATCCTCTTTTTAGCCAGATCCAGGCAGCCCTGACCGTTCAGATCGCCGAGGATGCTCCCACTATCATCTATAACATTGAGACCGCTCCCTGGAACAAGCTCGGCCCCCAGTTCCGTTTTGTTTCTTTGCCTGCGGCGGCTTTGTTTTTCTTTGCTGCCCAGCACTACCTTGCCACCGTCCCACCAGAAAAAAAATTTATCTTATCGCATCCAACGGATGACGGAGTCATATTCTATCAGAAAAAACTCCAGCTCTCTCTTCTCTGGAGCCGTGGCCAGGACCGCTATGCTGTGGTTGAGCGTGATTCACTCCTGGAGGCATTCCTAGCCTATAAAGACAACCTGGAAATCATGAAAGATAATTTACCAATCTACGAACCGGAGTAGGACGGTCAATTTCCAAACTGAGTATGTTTAAGTGTTTTACTCTTGACAGCTATCGTAGTAACCGCATCAATCGCGACCAGGAGGTCGCTCCTACAGGACATATTTTCCTGTAGGAGCAACGTCCTCGTTGCGACCCCCGTGGCAGTCAAGATGATGCTGCCTTCTCCAACGGACGACGGACAACTGACTACGGACTCAATAAAAAACTCCCCTCCTAGACGAAGGGGAGTTCCTTTTGCGAACGTCGCTGCTGCTAGAGCTCTAGCCAGGAATCCGAGTAGAGGGATTGGCCCAAAAGAACGCGTGCCGTCTTCACATAGTCACTCTCTTCTTTGCTAAGGCTGCTCATGTCGATATCCTCGCCATCACACACCTTGTAAACCAACTCCTCAACGTCCGGCCGCTCACCGCGAGCAAACTTGTGCAGCTCGGTGTCAAATGTGTCCACGATGGCGGAAGCCATCCCATTACGCTTAACCATGATCAGATAGGTTTGATTGAGGATGGGTCGCAGATGTTCCGGAGGCCCGTTGGAAACATTGGAAAGTCCACAGGTTGAAGTGCAGCCCTCAAAAACGCCGGTGCTGTAATAATCAGTCATAAAGGTGTAGAGAGCCATCACCTGATTCTGCTGGACATTTACCGGTGTGACAATGGGATCCAGCCAGATGCGCTCCATGGGAATTCCATGTGCCGCAGCATTACTCCTTATAACCTCGGCCAGAGCGCCGCGCTCATGTTCATCTCGGGGCATGCCTTCGGGGCCCCAAAGCAACCCCACAAAGTCGGCGTCGAATTCCTTGGCAAAGGGTAGCAGGGCCTCCATCCTGTCCTCGCGTGCGGAGATGGAGTTGATCAGTGCCCTGCCCTTGTGCACCTTGAGGCCAGCCTTAATGGCAGCCACATTGGAAGTATCCAGGGCGCAGGGCAGATCCACCACCTCCTGGACCGTCTTTACCATCCACTCCATCAGCTCCTCGCCGATGCGGCCAGCGGGACCGATGTTGAGGTCAACATAGTCCATCCCGGCCTCTTGCTCTTGGACCGCCAGTTCCTGGACGGTCTTGCCGTCCTTTTCTTTCATGGCCTTGCCATACTTGATACTCATGATGTTCATATTTTCGCCAATGAGAATCATAAACCCTCCTTCCCCCTTCAGCAGTAATGCGAGGGGCTTGGTAAACTTTGATAAGAAACCCACAAGCCCCTTACCAGTAGACGGTCACTTTTATTGTACTGCTATCGTACTGTAAATAGCCTGGAAGCAATGCGGTTGCGGTCCATATCGGCCCACGGCCGCTTCCTTGCAATATCAAGAATTGTTACCAGGTCGGCTCAAACTTCAGGGTTAGACTATTCGGGCTTCCACTCTTTCAGGTACTTGGGGATGTGGGCTGCCTCCCGAGGACCGACAAGGATTGTCCACCCGTCCAGTTCCTCTTCCAGTTCACCGCTGATGGCAGACGCATAACCGGGGATAATCAGATTCTTGTGGGTGGCCTTGTCGCCAATACCAGACTTGTTGATAAAAGTTCCCACAGTCTCCCCGGTGAACTTGCCTGCGGCCCAGGCAGTGAGCACGCTGAGTCCCTCCGTGTCCTGTACGCACAGCCAACTGGGCACCCGGCTACCTTCAATCTCACCGGAGACGATGAAGTAGGTCAGGGAGAAGTTGCAGGTCACCAGCACCGGTGAGTTTTCATCGGGATCGCCAATGGGATAAATACCCTCTTCGGCAGTCATGGGGCGCTGGGGATCCGTATAGATGTTGAGCCGCTCCAATAATATAGGAAATAGACTGTAGGCCTCGATATCGCTCATCACGATGAAGCCGGCGTACTTAGCAACAAACATGGCGGCAACTAGGGTTTCATCCATGAGATTGTCGGCCATCTCACAGGGAAAGGTGATGGTGGGAAATCCCAGAGGCCGGAAGACTTTCTTGATCGCAGCTCTCCGAATCACCGTGTGGTCCTCAAAAGCCTGCTTGGTGGTCCGGGCACCGGTGTCCAGCACCAGATCTTTGAGTCCCATAGCGGTAAGCTTCTCACTGAGGGCAATCAAACCCTCGTAGCCGTTACTGCTTCTGATCGCCAAAGGACAGCCGGTTTCCTTTGCCAGTTCCCCCAGGGTATCGGCGGTATCCTCGGTGGCCGCATAGATTAGGGGTTTGCGGTCGACGCAGGCCTTGACCGCCGCAGTCAGGGCGTCCGTGTTGTTGCTCATGAGGATGAGCGCAGCCTGAGAAGCATCCTTTACTTTGTTAACGAGAGCCACGAAAGCATCGGCATCACCGGAGGCGTCTTTGATTGCCACCATTTCTGCCCTCAGATTGAGCCCCACCCGATCATACTGAAACTTTTCCAGCTTTTCGAGTTTGTCGTTCACCGCCCCGTCGTCCATCTCGGTGGTAACCAATACGGCCAGCCCGGGCTGGTTCACGAAGGTTTTTTCATGGCGGAACATAACGGTTTCACCGCCCACCTTTACCTCGTAGTCACCGCCGCCTACAGTCAAAGGCCTGACCGGGGGTGCAGAACTCTCCGCCAGTTGTTCCTTGGCTTCCTCGGAAACATATGGGCAGGCGTCTAGTTCTGCGGTGCCTGAGGCCAGTGCCATGGCAAAGGCAAGGCAGGTGGGCACCCCACATTCACCGCAGTTGGTCTTTGGAAGCAGTTTAAAAATCTGAATTCCTGTTAATCCCATGGCTTATTCTCCTCAACCTCCGTTACACAGAGTCAGAAAGAGCGGGGGGCATGCCCCCGCTCACCTCGTTTACCTACATAATCGGATCCATCTCCAGAGCCGGATGTTTTTTCTCCTCGAGGAAGGGCAGAATTTCCTCTTCAGAGGTACCGACAGTCTCATCCGCGATCCGATCAAGCAGATCAGGTATGCCCAGCTCCTCGGCCCGCTTCTCGAACCTTTCCTTAATCTCTTCTTTGAGCATCTTGGGCATCCAGACAAGCCGCTTCAGACCGCCGTCACCACTGATGAACTTGCGCTGACAAATATTGTACTTGCTGTGTCCCACGAATCCCGGGGTCACCTGACCGCCGCCGATTGTTCCTGCAAGGGTGGTGAATTTCATGCCGCAAGGCGTCATGTCGGTGAACTCTCGGTTAACGGTCATCACCCCGTTGCACATGGGAAGTATAGCAGCTACACACTCGCAGCAACCGCAGGTGGTCATGGGATCGTAGACAACGCTGTAGAAGTTGTAGCTGGACACCGCTTGGCGTGAGGCCTTAAAGACAAACTCGTTCACTCCCTTCCAGTTACCCAGCCTTTCATCCAGGGTCTCCCCCTTCTCGATGGGCTGGTTGGGACCGGTGGGATTGATCTCGTGGGAGGCCTTGCAGTCCATCCAATTGTACGCGCCGCACAGCCCAGTGCGCTCCGGGCTCACCACACAGACATGGTTGGGGGCAAAGGACTGACACAGGGTGCAGGAGTGTAGATCTCGGTGGTCTCGTCGGTCATCCCTTCGATGCGGGCGTCGCGGTCTCCGTAGACGGCACGGGCCTGCGCGGTAATCTCCTTGACCTTGTCTTCATCGGTGTAGATCTTCACCTGGCATTTGTCGAAGATGGCGCCAAAATCCTGATGGTACTTGGCGTGAAGGATCTTGCCGATGTGCTCCAGGGTGAAGCCCTTCTCCACCGCGGACTTGCCGATCCGGTACCAAGCGATATCACGCTGGCCGATGTGCATGACCCCCTGAGCGTAGTTCACCAAGTGGTGAATCTGCCGTTCCAGAATGGGCTCGTAGTCTTCCTGCATCTTACGGCCCGCGACTTCAACCACAACGGCCAGGGGCAAACGGCTCCCCGCTTTGACATCGGTGAGATCCTTGCCGACCACCTCAATTTTGCCGTCCTCCACCTCCTCCATTGGTGCGATGGTGGTCCACTCCACACAGGGGGTCCGACCGCCGCCGCATTCCACATAGACGTCATCCTTGCGGATGCGCTCCCCCTCGAAAGCCGGACCGTAGGAAACCGGTACCGGCACCTCGGTGATGGTAACCTTGAGGCCACGGACCTCGATGGATTTGGCCGGCATCTCCTCATGAGTTACATTTGCTACCACGTGCTCGTAGGTACAGACACCGGTGGGCAGAATCTCGGGAATATCTGTATCCGCAATGGTCGGAAAGCCCCAGTTGATCGCCCCGGCCGCATTGGCAGCCCATTCGGCATTGACCTCGCCCAGGGCGTTAACAAAGGCGAAGATACGATTTTTATTGTACATCAGCATCCGTTTGTAATCGCCTGGCTTGATTCCTCCGAAGGCGAGACCGGCCCGGTTGGCAAAGCCCAGGGCAAAAACTGCTCCAGAAATATCCGGGCTAAAGGGCACCAACCGCGTGCTCCAGCCGATCTGAACACCAGCTTCAATCAACTGCTCGGTGAAGGTCGTTCCAGCCTGGTTGGCACACATGAAGACATAGAGGTTCTTTTTCTGGTACTCTTCGGCGATGTACTTGGCGGTTTCCGGATCGGGAGCCGCGCCCACAATGGCGGCAAAACCGGGAGCCGTACCATCCACAAACTCGATGCCGCGCTTGCGCATGATGGTGTCTTCGGCAGCGCCTACCCAGATTTTACCAGCCCCTAGATCAGGATCTTCCTCGGGGAAATAGAAATCGGGGTCCTCTACATAGCGAATCGCCTCTACGATTTCCTCCGCCATAATGGCAGCCATCCCGGCATCCAGGGTGTGACCCAGGTAAGGCACGTGAATCCTGCCCTTGATATGGGGAGGAAGCAAAGCGCGACACCGCTCCATAACCGGTTCCGCATCGCTGAGTTTCTCAATCTTAGCGCCCAAGAGCGAATAGATAATGGGCAGGTAATAGGCGGTGTTGGGAAATTCCAGTTTCTGGTCCGGGCCGAACTTTTCCATGGCCTCTTTGAACTTACCCTCCGCCTTCTGGACGATGTTGTAAGCCCCCTGAATGGCGGCAAATGCAACTAACCTCGACATTTCCTATCCTCCTTACGTGAGAGGTATTGAATCCTATTTACGTTACCCCTGGCTCATCAGCTTCATGCCGATCTGTAAGCACTAATCTATATCACCAGCTTCCACCTCCAGTGCCTGGCGATCGGCCATATCCATGAGCACGCGCTCACGCTCAC
>CAYFXH010000152.1:0-9252 GCA_964346905.1 uncultured Desulfobacteraceae bacterium
ATAGTGAAGGGTTTCTTGATCCTGTTGACGGTTACAGCCATTCTTCTCATGGGGATCGAGCTTGATACCCAGGCTGCGCTAACATACACAGATATTCTTCGCTATGCAGACCGAGCCAGGGGCAATCTGGCGGGGGTGAAGTGGCAAGTTCATATTCATTCCACAGAAAAGGGGCGCGAGCAAAATCGCGAACTCGACGTGAAAGCCAGAGGCTATGACTTTCTTGCAATCATGACTGCGCCTCCCAAGGTGAAGAGAAACAAGCTGTTAATGATTGATCACAACATGTGGTTTGCCAAGCCGGGCGTGAAAAAACCGGTACCGGTTTCTTCCCGTCAAAAGTTGATTGGCGGTGCATCATACGGAGACATTGCAGCCACTAACTACGCTGACGATTACGAAGCAACCCGGACACAAGACCAATTGTTTAATGGAGAAGTTTGTTACGTATTCGATCTTGAGGCTGCCACGAAAAAGGCTACCTATGATCGTATTAGGTATTGGATATCCAAAAAACGTATCGTGGGCGTAAAAGCCGAATACTACACCGTTTCTGGAAAAAAGTTCAAAGGAGCTACTTTTGAATACAGCCACCAAATCATATTAAAGGGTAGGTCCCATCCTTTTATTTCGAAAATGATAATTACGGATCCTTTGATCAAAGAAAATATAACAACAATGAAATTCAACACACCGAGGTTAGTAAAGGTACCTCCTGCTGAGTTGGATGTGAATCTTCTTTTAATTAGGTAGCTTTGACCGTGGATTTTTCTGGTCTCGTGAAATGGGATGTTTTTAGGATTTGCTCACGGTGGATGGGACTCCTCCTGTTCACGCTTCTTTTCACACATTCCGAAGTTAGTCAGGCCCAAGAAAAAGCAACGACTGCCCAGCGAACAAAGGGCGATATTTCCCTCTCGGTGGCTAGCAAATTAATAAGTATTCGGCCTTTCAGTAGTGATGAGAGTCTCAAGGTCCACTTTGTTTTTGATGGCAAGCCGCCTTTTCACAAATCCTTTCATCTCATCAATCCGCCGCGACTTGCATTGGATTTTGAGAATGTTCAACCAGCTCTCGATAAAGAAAACCTATCGCTCACTCACACCCTGGTGAAAAATATACGGGTTGGAAGACACCCGGGAAAAATACGAGTAGTTTTCGACCTGGTTGCTCTAGATGCTGTCTCCTACAAATTAATGGAGGGCGATGACAGGATTGTCGTTTCTTTTAGGCCAATAGCTACTTCTTTCCGTCAAGTCATAGAAACACCATCCGAAGATCCCAAAAGGCTACCTCAATCGGTACTATTTGAGGCCGACTCAGCCAGTATCAAATCCATAGATTTTTATACGGCTGATTCCGGCAAATCTCTCCTTGTAATAACCAGCAACATCCAAGTACAGCCAGAAGTTCAAAGTACCAGTGTCAAAAGCATAGCCCTCATACTGCCGAAAACCGAGTTGCCCAGTTCTTTAGAGAAACCAATCAGCACTAGACCGGAGGAGACTGGCGTTGTCAGCATTGTACCCAGCTTTAACTCCCAGTCCCAAGCAGTAGAGTTTCACATCGAGCTGGCAGAACAAATTCCCTATTCCATGAGGTTGGCAGAAACCGAGATTCGCCTAGAATTCGGGCCAGTAAAGAAAACCTTTGCCGCGGTTGAGCAGCTTGAAGTCGAAAAAGAGAGAATGGCCACTGAGGAGACGTATCCTAAACCTGCAGCCCCAGGAGCAGATTTGCCCGAAGAGATCGGGCAAGAAGAGGCTGCTGCCATCGATGAAGAATTGCTGGCTGAACTTTACGGTATTGAAGCAGAAGAAAAAACTGAAGCTGAGGAGAGAGAGCCTTTAGAAGAGGAGGAGATTCTGGCCTACTCGCCAATGCATTCCAAGTTTGATGATTTCATCGATGAACTGGCAGAAGGCTTTAGTGTTGAATTTAGAATCTACGGCATTGAAACAAGTAATAAAGTGAGTGGTTCCCGTGCCAATCCGCAAAACATCTTAGAAATCCCCAGGTATACTCTTGAGCTTGAACTCCGCCCCGACTTCTATCTTAATTACCGAAGATTGAGGCTGTCATTTCGACCGAGAAATACTTTTATCTGGCAGAAATGGGAAGATGGCTTGAAATCTGGAGAAGATGACGAAGACATTGATCTCTTTGTAAATTACTGGTTGGCTGGTCTACAAATGACTGACAGTTTGTGGATCTCCTATGGCAGAGAAAACATCCAATGGGGTCCATCGTACCTGGTCTCACCCTCCAATCCATTTTTTGCCAACAACGGGCTGGCCAACCCCAAGCGGGAAGTGCCAGGACAGGATTTTGGTCGCGCCCTCTGGGCCCCGACTTCTTCATTCAGTGCTTCTTTTATTGCTAATACAGGTGAGTGTGAGGCGGAATTTCTCGAAGATTTCGAACGAGTTTATGCACTGAAACTGGACTTGACTGGTCACAAAAAATATTTTAGTTTAATCGGCTCGTCCCGGGAACATGACCGGGAACGTTTGGGAGCGTATGCGGGCTGGACGGTCACTGGTGGACTACTTGTCTACTTTGAAGGCCAAATATCTCAAGGAACAAGTGCGCTATATCCAGTTGAAACTGACCAAACAACTCCGACGGGCGATCCCATTATTACTCTTGAAGAAACCGAGGACGACTCAGATTCTCTGGAATATGAACTCATTGTAGGGCAATCATACACCTTCGAGGCAGGGCCTACCATAACACTGGAGTACTTTTATAACTCACCAGGATACAATGATAAACAAGCGGAAGAAATTCTTGATTTTGCCGATCAAGTTAACGAAGTCTTGGTTCTTCCACCAGTTCTGCAACAACAAGTCGATCTGAACTTCGAACAGACCACTGATCTGAGGCTACGTCGACTTCGAAAGAATTATCTACTGCTTCAATATCAGCATGCCAACATACGAGATATTTTGAACATTGCTTTACGTTACACATATAATTTAGATGACAGTGGCAGTCAATTAAATCCCATCATTCAATATGATCTCAATGATAACACTCAGCTTTTTCTCGTCGGCGTGCAGAATTTTGGAGATAAGGAAGATGAATTTCGTTTTTTTGTTGATTACAGTTACTTCATTGGATTTCAATACACGTTTTAATGTGATGCATAGTATTAAAAACAAAGTATATCGAGGAGGAGTATTCTCATGGATTTATTGACTGGTAGGAATGCGCTCGTGGTTGGTGTTGCGAACAAAAAGAGCATTGCCTGGGGCATCGCGCAAGCTCTACACGCTCATGGAGCGCACCTTGCTTTTTCCTGTCTCGAGACCAACATTCGCCGAGTGAAAAAGCTGGCTCCTCAGGTCAATTCTGAGATCATCATTGGCTGCGACGTTCAAAAGGATGAAGACATTACGAGATTATTTGAGCAGGTGAAAGACGCATTTGATGGGAAGCTACATATTCTTATCCATTCCATAGCCTACGCCGACATAAATGATCTTGGGGGAGAGTTTATCAAGATCTCCAGGTCCGGATGGAATTTGGCCTTGGATGTCAGTACTTACTCGCTCGTTGCCCTAGCTCGCAGTGCGCGGCCCTATATGAAGGCGGCTGGAGGTGGTTCCATAATTACTTTGACCTTTGGTGAGAACGAGGTGGTGCCGGGCTACAACATCATGGGGGTAGCCAAAGCAGCGTTGGAAATGGCGGTCCGTTACCTTGCCTATGACCTCGGGCCAGAGAATATCCGAGTAAATGCAATTAAAGCTGGTCCCATAGCTACCATGTCTTCCCTAGCCATAGAGAATTTTGATACCGCTTTGCGGACCGACTCAGAGTGCTCACCTTTGCTGCGCAATGTCACCTCGGAAGACGTAGGGAAGACGGCGGTTTATCTCGCATCTGATTTTTCCAGCGCTGTTACGGGGGCGGTAATCAGGGTAGACTCGGGAATGAATATCATGTGCCCGGCCGCCGTTCCACATCGGAGATTGAAGGAGGTCCGCAAAAACAACTAAGCAGTATATCCCCATATTAATTATCTGAGAAACCTCACGTGGATTGGATTTATCAAAGCAACGATCCTCTCATAGAGCAACTGACTGATGCCGATGACATCAGGGTCTCCTGCAAACTCAACGCGATAACAGCTGACAATGTTTATTTAGAGTATGTAATGAGAGTATTCGCTCTTTCCGACATTCACGTCGACTACCAGGAAAATCGCTCTTGGCTTCTTAATCTGTCTTCAAGCGAATACCAGGAGGACACTCTCATTCTTGCTGGTGACGTGAGCTACAGCCTGGATGCCATAAAGGAGGCACTCAACTCTCTGCTAGAAAAATTCAAGAATCTCTTCTTTGTTCCCGGGAACCACGATTTGTGGATTCGTAGATCGGTTTTCTCTAACTCCCTGGAAAAGTTTCAAAGCCTCCTCGATATGTGCCGCTCGATTGGAGTACATACTAGACCGGCAGAGTTGAAACATAGGAGTGCTAATGATAGCGTGTGGATCGTGCCGCTCTTTTCTTGGTATGTAACTCCCGAGGAAAACGGCAGCAGCCTGTTCGTGTCCCGGGATGGAATTGATATAACACGCTATATCTGGGCAGATAATCACTACATTAAATGGCCGTTCCAAGAAGATGGTGTAACCATCGCTGACTATTTTTTTCAGATGAATGAAATACACCTTCAAACCCAGTATGATGAGCCGGTGATATCCTTTAGCCATTTTTTGCCACGACAGGACCTTCTCTTCGGTACGGAGTATGAAGAAATATTGGGATCATTGCTCAAGCAAAGAAAACACTGGTTCAATTTTAGTCGGGTAGCCGGCTCCACCCGCCTGGAAGAGCAGATTCGCCAAGTCGGATCGCAGATTCATGTCTACGGGCACCAACACCGCAACCACCAGCAGAGAGTCGATGGGGTGCTCTACATCTCCCACTGTCTTGGCTATCCTCACGAGAGAAAAAAAACGCAATTCGTTTGATGGAAAAAGGGCCTAAGTGTATATGGGATACAAATTACAGACCTTAAATATCCGAATGTATGACTCAGAGAATAATCCCCACCTTATTTCAAAATAGTAATTTTTGTGGTATTATAGAAACATCACTAAGGTTGAGCACTTTTCGTGTCATTCATATGTTGTCTAAGGATTGCTGCATCCTCAATCAGGTTATCTTCTTTTTTTAATTACCCGCGTCGCCAGGTCACCTTAGTGACATCTGTATACCTTATCCGAATCATCTCTTAAGATGAGAATTGGAAAAGAAGGTGATGATATCCCCCAGACTTCAATCAAAAAAATTATTATTTGTTGCCGTTTTTTTCGTTCTTTTTACTCTCACATCAACCCTTGCATGTAACCTCGCCATTGCTGGGGTGTTGTATGTTGATGGGGAGTTTGGAGTAAATCCTTCCGATTGTACTGGTGGAACCCAATGGTCAGAAGCCTTTGAGACCATTCAGAAAGCCATTGACTGTGCTGCTGATGCTGATGAGATCTGGGTGAAGGAGGGAGTTTATTATCTTGATTCAGAAATTACTGTAAATAAACCGGTATACCTTTATGGCGGTTTTACCGGGTCGGAAGTGGACAGAGATCAGAGGAACTGGCGGCAAAACGTCACCACAGTGGACGGACAAAACCGGGTCAATCACTGCTTCAGAATAACCGCCGATGCCACTGTTGACGGCTTCACCATTACAGGAGGAAATGCTCGCGGACTGGAACCGTCTGGTGGCGGAATTTTAAATGAATTCTCCTCTCCCATCATAGCGAACTGCACCATCACGAAAAATAGTGCCGCAGGGTCTGGCGGCGGCATCAGTAACACCGGCTCAGCTACCGTGATCACTACCCCCATCATTGTCAATAGCTGGATATCTGAGAACGATGCCGTTCAAACTGGCGGTGGAATTGACAACTTCTACAGCTCCCCCACCATAGCAAACACCACCATTTGGAAAAATACAGTAGGTGAATCTGGATTCGGTGGTGGCATAAGGAACTTCGCCTCCTCTCCCTCGATTACCAATTGCACAATAACTGAAAATCACTCAGACTTCTATGGTGGGGGTGTCCTCAACAACCTCTCTGACAGCACGATTACTAACTCCATAATCTATGGGAATACAGCCGCAGTTGCGGGAGATGAAATCCTTGATATAGTTTCTAATCCAACCATTACCTATAGCAACGTCAGAGGAGGCTACGAAGGCACAGGAAATATAGATGGCGATCCCCTTTTTGCTAACGCCACCATTGGCAATTTACACCTCCTTGCCAATTCCCCCTCCATAGATGCAGGTAACGACTCAGCAGTCCCCGCAGACACGGCCGACCTGGACGGCGACGGCGACACCGACGAACCAATTCCGCTTGACCTTGACGGTGAGCCCCGATTTGACAAGAACGTCGATATGGGGGCTTACGAATATGTGCATCAGCCGGATATTACAATTACGGATTCTGTGGTGCTAACTGGTGATCTTTGGATACCATTTGGTGCTCTTCAAGTCGGAAACTCGAAGGAGGAAACGGTTAAAATATCCAACACCGGCACTGCAGATTTGATAATCGGCGACATAGCCATTACTGATCCAGTCGATTCACCCTTTGGCCTAGATGCGAGTAACTGTTCAGATGTTACTCTTTCACCTGGGGATTCTTGCATTTGCACCGTTATCTTTTCCCCAACCGAAGAAGGGAGATTAACCGATACCTTTGATATACCGTCAAATGATCCTAATGAAGCATCTGTAACCGTAAGTGTTAGCGGTATCGGTACTCCTGAACCCCAACCCAATATTACGGTAACTGATTCTGTGGCGCCGAGCGGAGATCTTCGCGTCCTGTTCGGCAATGTCCCCGTAGGGGACTCCAAAGGGGAAACTGTCGCCATAGCCAATACTGGCGAACTCATACTAACCATTGGCGACATTAACTTAGCTGACCCAATTTCTGAACAGTTCAGCTTAGATGCGAGCAACTGTTCCGGTGTTGATCTTGATCCTGGGCAAAGTTGCACGTTAATTGTTACCTTTGCACCAACCGACTTAGGCACATTCACTAATGACGTAGTGATTCCGTCAAATGATCCTGATGATGCTTCTGTCCAAGTGGAAGTGACAGGCACAGCCGCACAGTACACTTTGATAGTTGGTGTTGACCCTGCTGGTTCAGGTACTGTCAGACTATCTCCCCCTGGTGGCAGATACGATCCTGGCACGGCGGTGACAATGACAGCTATAGCGAACTCAGGCTGGGCTTTCAGCGGTTGGAGTGGTGATCTAAGCGGCTCGGAAAATCCTGTCAACGTTACTATTAACAACGATCAAAGTGTAACAGCAAACTTCTTGATGGATACCGACCTGGATGGCATCAGTGACGAAGAAGAGGATGCAGGTCTCAATGGAGGTGACGGAAATAATGACGGGCAATTGGACAGCACACAAAAAAATGTGGTTAATCTCAAAACCTATGACGGTCAGTATTACATCACCTTGGAATCTCCCTCTGGAACTACAATGGCTAACTGCAAGGCCTCTGGGAATCCAGATCCAGATGGTGCACCTTCAGGGGTGAAGTTTCCTTATGGTTTTTTCGATTTCGTAATCAGTGGCCTGAATCCTGGTAGTGGTGTGAAAATGACTCTCTACCTTCATGCCGATGATGAATTTAACACCTATTACAAATATGGCCCCACCCCGGGCCAACCCGTCAGTGACTGGTATAAGTTCATTTTTAATGGAATTACAGGTGCATGGATCCGTGGTAATGTGATCGACCTCTATTTCCGTGATGCTCAAAGAGGCGATGATGACCGTTTAGCAAATGGTGTAATAGTTGACCAGGGTGGGCCAGGCTCTGCCAGCAGCAATGGCTCTTCTGGCAGCAAAAGAGGTTGCTTCATTGCCACCGCAGCCTTCGGTTCTCCATTGGAACGACACGTAACAGTTCTTCGTAAGTTTCGCGATCGGTTCTTATTTACCAATGCACCTGGCAGAACCTTTGTGGATTTCTACCAGACCTATTCGCCGCTGGTGGCTGACTTCATTGCCAAACACCCAGCCCTAAGGACTTTGGTGCGTTTGAGTTTGCTACCTGTAGTTGGAATAAGTTGGTTATTCGTCCACCTCGGTCCTTTTGTCGCTATGGTTAGTCTTTACTTTACTCTCATAGGCTGTGTCACCGTATTTTTCTTTATAAGAATTCGACTGCAGACTGGCCATTCGACTGGTACGCATTCAAGCTAGTGAAAAATGGTGATGCGTTTCTAGATTGACAGTATGAAGAATAATTGTAATCTTAGCTGAAACTTTCAGCGTCTTAACCAGTTATAAGACAAGAAGGGGCCGTATGGTTCTAGCCAATTTCTCCACAGGCGCACAACCAGGTTCACCATATCCATCTCTGCTAGTATCGTCCATCTCCTCTAGTATATCTGTCATCTAGTGCCTCGAGAGAAGCAGAAAAGGAATAGCAGAGTGCAATTCCTTTTCTGCTTCTCTCCTTGGTCATATTTTAGGCCCGAGTATTGCATGTCCTGAGGACAGGCAGAATCCCCAGGCCTAAATATGACTAAGCAGAGGAGAAGTGTCATGGAGAGGAAAATCAAATGGATGGCCGTTTTCGTATTTACCACCATCCAGATATTCGGTTTTGTCTGGTCTGGTCGGGCTCAACATACGGATAAATATAATCGTCCAATCCCAATGGGGGTTTCCATTTCAACCACCCCAACCGAACCTCTTCTCGCCGCAGGAACTGCCGGCATGATCGTCCGTAACCGTTCTATTCCTCCTGAAATTCCCATTCGATACATACTGAGTACCAATAGCGTCATAGGCGCTGTGGGCCCGACGCTCTGTCCAAATACCGCTATTTCTCTCCTGAACCCGATTCTCCAGCCCGGAACACTTGACATTGGTTTTGATCCAAGCATTGATCCCGAATTTGTAGTTGGTCTTTTTGTCCGAAACATTCCTATTGATTTCGGAACTTTAGGCACGAACAGAGTCGACGCAGCCATCGCCATTACAGGTCGGAGATTGGTCAGTTCAGAAATACTTGGCATAGGCTTTCCCACATCGGAGATTGGGGAAGCTATACCAGAAATGGAGGTCACCAAGAGCGGCCGCACCACCGGTGTGACCACCGGTGTGGTTGAGACGGTGAATACCACCGTTGTAGTTGACTATGGCGAAGAATGTGGCACAGCTAGATTTTTGGAACAGGTGGTCTTCAGCGATATG
>CAYFXH010000153.1:0-9248 GCA_964346905.1 uncultured Desulfobacteraceae bacterium
GGTGGCGGTGCAGGGACTTGAACCCCGGACACTGCGGATATGAGCCGCATGCTCTGACCGACTGAGCTACACCGCCAGAATTTAGGGGTTTCATACTCAACAGCGGCTCTGTTGTCAACCCAAAAATCCGAAGGCCATCCAAAAGCCAGAGAGGATTCTATTGCCAACTATCGGAAATTCAACAGACCATGGATTTTCCCCTAGTCGGGAGACGGCCTTCGTCCGTTGTCCGTTGTCAGTGGTCCGTTGGCTCACTTCGTTCGCCGCATAGCGCCAAGCGCAGAGCGCATAGCGTGCTGTTGCCATTAATGAACATTATTAATACGCTCTGCTCTATGCCCTATGCGTTCTTGACAACTGACGGGATGCCCCGGGCGAGGGGCGTGCCAGTTGCGTTGACAAACACCAGAGATTAAGTTACAAAAGGTCGACTTTTTCGGTCGCCTTTTTTTTTACGCAATGGGGAACTGCGTCCCGCCAGTCTATTTGGAGGGTGATGGTTTTGGTTTTGATCAACGTTTTGGAGTATTGGAGTACTGCTCCAGTAACCACTACTCGATTCGTTGCCTGAGAAATCCAGGAATTCTGACAACCGTCCCGACAACCAACTAGGGAGAAACCTGCCTTGAAGTGCCCACATTGCGAAGAAGTGCTGGGAGAAGAAACGTGTCCGACTTGCCAGCGCTCGCTGCCCGCAGGGAGCCGGTATTGTTGCTGGTGCGGTGAACAGTTAGGGGGCGCTGAGGAGGCCCAAACGGATCTGGAGTGGACGACAGCGGACGACGATGAAGGGGCTATTGATTTCGCTCGCAGAAAGCTCTGTAGCGACGGCACTTGTATTGGGGTGATCGGCCCTGATGGTCACTGCAAAGAGTGCGGCAAACCCTACACTGGAGAGCCGGAGGAGGGTTAAGCTTTCGATGGAGACGTTCCAAGAGAACCATATGTAGACTTCAACTGAGCTTGATTGAACCACTCGGGATTACCGTCGAGTGAGCTTCATGAGCTGGTATTTAAGCAGTACATGTGCTGCGTTATGTGCGATCGAGGTATTAGATGTACGAACTGAAAATCATAACGGAATTTTCCGCTGCACATAACTTAAGAGACTTTCGCGGCAAGTGCGAATCCCTCCACGGTCACAACTGGAAGGTGGAGGTCGTGGTCAGTGGCAGTGGGCTGGACGATAGTGGCGTGGTCATGGACTTCGCAGAGATCAAGGCTGCCACCCGTGAAGTCATGTCAGAGATCGATCATCGTTATCTCAACGAATTACCGTTTTTCACCCGCCATAATCCATCTTCTGAAAACATTGCCCGCTATGTATTCGAGAGGCTGCAAGAAAAGATCGATGACAGCCGGGTGAGAGTCGCTCGAGTGACCGCCTGGGAATCACAAGATGCCTGTGCAACCTACTTGGGCGAATCCGCGACTGAGTAGAGTCAGTTGTCGGTTGTCAGTCGCGCTTGCCAAATTCCCTGTCCCGCTTTAGCGGGACTGCAGGGAGCTTCAATCGAGTCCTTTACCTGCTCTGCGGAATCTCTCCACCTGTTTGAGGTAATAGGATCGGTTCTCGGATGCGATGGCCAGAGCTTGTTCTGCGGTTGTTAACGCCTCACTTGTTCGGCCATTGACGTGATAGGCCTCCGCCAAGGTATCTAGGATGTAGGATTCCCGAGAAGCTTGTGCCGCCTTCTCAGCCAATGCGAGGGCCCGTTGTGGACGGAAGAATGGTGTTTCTTGGCTGGTGGCAAAGATCCAGGCCAGATTGTTCATGATCGCAGGGCTGTTGGGAACCAGTTCCAGGGCACGCTCCCAGTGAAAAACAGCTTCTTTTAGATTCTTTCTATTATAGTAGATGTTCCCCAGCGCCAGGTGCGGGCGGAAGTTCTCTGGTTCATGCTGTACCATACTGTTGAGTACTTTAATGTTTAGATGCTCATTGAGATTCTTCCCTATGACCCCGGATTGAAACAGGTAGCCGACGACTGCCACAACCGTCAGACCAACCAAGTAGCCCGCCAATGCTTTTCTTAATTTGAGACGGTGATGTCTTAGCAAAAAAGGCTTGCTTACGGCAGCAGCGAGGAAGTCAACCCGTTGTTTAATGCTGAAGTGATGCCAACTGGGGACATCCCGGATGTTGCCACTATATAATCCTACCTTTTCCAACGCCGAAATAAGCGGATATGGCCGGCCCATTACCCCAAAGACATAGAGATCAGCCTGACGTTCGAAGTTGCGGATGAAAAAACCAAAGAGGAAGCGAAAATAAAATACCAGCAAGAGGACCAGGGGCAAGGTGGAGAGCACGGAGATCATTGTCAGGAATTCAGAGTCAGACCGGCTCATTACTTGTAATGGCAAATCACTGGCGAGCACCAGTAAAAAAGAAACCGTTGAAAGGGGGTAGGCGAGGATGAGATAACCCAACAAGAAAATGAGGTAGAAAAAAAGATGTCGTTCTTTAACGTGACCCATCTCGTGAGCCAGAACCGCGCGCAATTCATTATCGTCGAGGATATTGAGGAGGCCTTCAGTTACCAAAAGGTAACGGCAATACCGATGGAGTCCCATGACCCCCGCAGTGAGGAAAGCACCCCCAGAGTCGGGCCAGAGAACGATCTCTTTGACCTGAAAATTTTCTTCCTGACAGAAATTTTCGATGAGGGATCTTCTGGCCCCCAACGGCAATGGCCGACAACTCCAGAGACGCACCACCAACGGGGGGGCAAAGAGCATAAAAACGACGAGCAAGAAAGCAAAGAAAAGAACCTGCCCCAACGGTGTATTCAGTCGATCGTGTAGCGACCCCACCGGCAGAAGTTGCAAGAGATCGAAGCTGCCTGAAATGAGGAGCCAGGGCAACAGGATGGCTAGATTAAACTTGAGATTGGCAATGACTATTGAAGATCTGGAACCAGTGCGACCGGAGAAACGGCTGTAGCATTCATGACCGTAGGACCAAATAATGGCCAGGTGGAGCAGGAACAGAGCAAGTGCAGCCAATCCTTGTAGGGTAAAACTAGCCCGGATCAGAGCAACACCGAGCAAATGGGCTTTCACGTCGAGCAGGTAGATGTAGAAGCAGAAAAACAGAAGAGCAAGAAGCGACTGGCGGCTTACGGTTCGATGGTAAAGAACCGCCGAGTGTGTACTGACCGAAACGTCAGACATCCTTGTGGCCAGCCTGTTGAAAACCTGCCTATTGATAAGAGCGAATAGAGAGAACAGAGCGAGGCTGGCGATAAGAGAGAGAAAAAAAGGCAATCGCGGCATCGAAGATGGCTGCTGGGTGGAGAAAATCAGCAGAACAACTATGAAATATATGAAGTTTGTATACATTCAGGTAAGGGCCGTTGTTAGTAGTCAGTTGTAGTTAAACAGACGCATTATATCATTACCTAGATTGCGCGCCAGAACTTGTCCGTCTGTGAGTTCTGTAGTTGTGGCCGGAGGCTTTTGGGCGGTATAGCCAGAGCTAGGGTTCCATGATGTTGTGATTTTGGCAGAATCCCTATGCCCAATTTCCAGTGTCGTTTTTGGAAGCTTCTTTGGCAGACCAAGCCAACCGGCCTACGCACGACCGCCAGTTTAACTTCGTGCTTGACTACGGACAACTGACAAGAGACAACGGACGTCAATGGTTAGTAAAGCTTGGCCGCGTAATGCATCAGAAAATAACAATGGAGTATCGTCGCTGCCCTACTCTAGGGTGCTGGAATATGTTCCAGAATCAGGTCTGTCGCTTTTTGCTCTTCCGGGGTTAACGGTTGCCCATTTTCCTGGATCAATCCCCAAGCAGCCAATACTGCTGAAATGATTCGGGCAGGGGCGTTACTGTAATATTTCTGCAGGGTCCGCACCCGCTGGCCGGTTTCCCACAAATGGCGGAAACGGCTACCCTGATTCAGCTGGTCATCGTCCAGGTTAAGGGAGGCAAGGGCAATGGTCCGCCATTCGTTAGGCAACAGATTAGCACCCACAGAAACTACACCATTGGTGCTGGGTCGCTCAAGGAAATTGAGCTCTCCGGCGTCATAGACGAGAAAGTCGGACCGGCCTCGAACGGCTCGTTGATAGTTCATGGCTCGCTTCAGGTCGCCTCGATGCAGCAATCCGACTAATCGAGACTCTTGGATAAGCTTTTGGAGAATCGCTGTCCGGACATTTTTCCTTTTGGTCCTGTCCGCAATCTTTCGGATCAACAGGGGGTCGTTGTCAATAATCAGGTTGCAGTCCGTTTCGGCCAGGAGATTTCGGTAGTGCTCGGGAAGGCCGCGATTGCTGCGGTAGAAAAGTGGTGTGTCCACCCAGGCGAGGGGTCCTTGGTGGTTCAAGCGACGACAGACGGTTTCCAGTTGGCGACAAATGTGTATGGTCTGTACGGAAGTTCTCCCGGTAATGCGAACCCAAAGGGGAAGATCAGGCGGCACCAGGCCGATAACCTCTTCGAGCAAGGCTGAGGATACCGGTCCGCAGAGATTTGCATCGGGGCTCCAAAACATAGGATCCAACAGCAGCCCTGACACTGCCGGCTGCAATCGAGCTATGAGTGACTCAAGTCCCAGATATACGCCACGGTTTCTGGGATGTGGCACCAGAGCCAGGGAGCAGATCAGACCTCTTGGGGTCACGGTCTTATCCATTTACTCTATCCTAGAAAGATCCAACGAGTTGATAGGCACGGTGGAGGCCCATTGCAAGAGTGTTGAAATTCGAAATCCTAATATCGAAATCCTAAATGGTTCGACCAGCTCACCACCCTGAGCCAAGTCGAAGGGCAAATTCAAATTTTCAAAATTGGTCCTCCGGACTCCCCACCCTATGGGCGGGTCCCCAGATTCAAATGACCCAAACTTCAGACTAGTCTTTTGTACCGATTTTGTTTTGAGCATTGGAAAATTAAGATTTAGGATTTGTTTCGTGCTTCGTGTTTGGGATTTAGGATTTGTTTACAGCGTAAACTTAATGTGTCCTTTGCCGAGGAGATCGTGGAGGTGGATAATTCCCAAAAGCTCACCCCGACCGCCGATGACGGGGAGCACGGTAATCTGGTGTTGTTCCATGATTTCCATAGCGTCTGCCACCGAGCTTTTCACCTGTACTGTCTTGGGATTTGGACTCATGATGGCAGCCACAGGTTTATCTAATAGTTTCTGATACTTGCACAAGCCACGCCGGAGGTCTCCGTCTGTAACGATTCCCACCAACCGAGTGGTATCTTTCATCACTAGGGTTGCACCCAGGGTTTTGGCGTCCATCTCCTTGATGGCCTCGGCCACCAGGGTATTCTCCCGGACCTGTGGAATACTGGAGCCAGTGCGCATGATTGTCTCGATCGGTACTTGAAGTCGCTCTCCCAGCGCTCCTCCTGGATGGCAGCGTCGGAAATCTTCCGGCTGGAACTTGCGTCTGTTGATCAGGGCTACCACCAGGGCGTCTCCCAAGGCAAGCATGGCAGTTGTGCTGGTTGTGGGAGCCAAACCCAGGGGACAAGCCTCGCGTTCCACCCCAACGTCAATGGTCAGATCACAGTTGCGGCCCAGAGTAGAGTCGGAGTTTCCAGTAAAGCAAATGATCCGTGTGCCCAATTCCTTCAAGGTAGGGAGAATCGCCTTCAATTCATCCGTTTCACCGCTGCTGGATAGAACCAGGATGACATCATTGGGGCTCACCATGCCAAGGTCGCCGTGCATGGCCTCCACTGGGTGTAAAAAAAGCGATTTGGTACCAGTGCTATTGAGCGTAGCAACAATCTTCCGTCCGACTATTCCTGATTTGCCAATACCACTGACAATGACCCGGCCGCGAGCCTTGTAAATCCAGTATACGGCTTCGGCAAATTCAGGTCCAACCCGGTCGATGAGACTGAATATCCCTTCTGCTTCAATTCGGAGTACCTCCTTTGCTTCTCTAATGATTTTGGCTGCACCCCGGCGAGGATGTTTTTGCTTAGGCTTTACCATAGTACCTTCTCACCAGTATTGTGTGTGCGGGAAGACAGAACGTTCACGTCGGTTGGCATGAAATCGAATTCGTCGTCTCAGAATTTTTTCACAACATCGAGGTTACGGGATTTCCCAATGCCACTATTCCAGTATTCCACTTGGGGCGAAGCTCCTAAGTTCTTTCCAAACAGTGCTTGTGGAGGTCATCAGTGAAACTGACTGGGTATTCTCCGGTAAAGCAGGCAAGACAAAAACCTGCAGTATCCAAGTTTATTGCTCGCAACAGTCCCTCGAGGCTCAGATAGTGCATACTATCGAGTCCCAGGAACTTCTCGATCTCCTCAGCAGAGTGGGTGGCTGCGAGGAGTTCCTTGCGGGTGGGAAAATCAATGCCATAAAAGCAGGGATAACGGTGCGGCGGACAACTCACGACCATGTGAACTTCCCGAGCTCCTGCTTCCCTGAGTGTCTTGATACGATTTCGAGTGGTAGTTCCACGAACGATGGAGTCTTCGACGATGACGAGTCGCCTGTTGCTCAACAGAGGACGCACTGGATTCAGTTTTACTTTTACATGGAAGTCCCGCATGGCCTGGGTGGGCTCGATAAAGGTGCGGCCCACATAGTGGTTGCGGATTACGCCCATTTCCAGTGGAATTCGCGAGGCCTCCGCAAATCCAAGGGCTGCATAGTTGCCAGAGTCAGGGAAGGGCATAACGATGTCGGCACCCACCTGGTATTCCCGAGCAATCTCGTGCCCCTGGCGTTTGCGGGCCATATAGACATTCTGTCCAAAAATGTTACTGTCCGGGCGGGCAAAGTAGATAAACTCAAAGATGCAGAAGGCTGTGCGTTCAGGACGCGGGAGGTGTCGGGACCTGAGCCCATTCTCATCGATGAAGACTACCTCTCCCGGTTCCACGTCTCGAAGGTAGCGAGCTCCTATCAGGTCCAGGGCGCAGGTTTCAGAGGCAATGACATAGGCGTTGTCGTCAATCACGCCCAGACACATGGGGCGAAAGCCATAGGGATCGCGGGCGCCGATGATCTGATTTTCCGCGCCGAGCACCAGTGAATAGGCCCCTTTTATCTCACTCAGGGCGCTGATAAGTGCTTGTTCTAGTCCATGAGTAAGTTGCCGAGCGATAAGGTGTACGATCACCTCACTGTCCATGGTTGTTTGAAAGATTGAACCCCGCTGTTCCAATTCACACCTTAGGCTGTGCGCATTAACGAGGTTGCCGTTGTGCGCAATGGCGAGGCTACAACCGGAGTGGCTGATACAAAATGGTTGTGCGTTGATGAGCACGGAGGAGCCAGTGGTGGAATAGCGCACGTGGCCAATACCGAGATGTCCCTTCAGGCTGGCCAGGATTTCTTCGTTGAAAATTTCGCTCACCAACCCCATGCCCTTGTGATGCCGCATCAGTCGACCATCTGCAACACTGATGCCGGCGCTTTCCTGGCCCCGGTGCTGGAGGGCGTAAAGACCAAAGTAAGTGAGGCGGGCAGTGTCTTCGTGTCCGTAAATGGCAAAGATGCCGCACTCTTCTTTGGGTCGACCGTCGGGAATTACCATATGTCGTGGATGGTTCTGCAAAGTAACAGCCTATCCAAATCTCTAAGATGAGCTAAAGTGGCTAAAGTTGTCGCCGCATGGCGCATAGCGCGGAGCGAATAGCGTCAATGGCTCCTGGCATAGAGCATGGGGCATGGAGCATAGGAAAAATCAAAATCCTTTACTCTATGCCCTTTGCCCTATGCTCTCTGCCCTCTCAAATCCCAAATCAAAGAATCCAGTAGCCAGAATGGGATAAAACTTTTTATATTTGTCTCCTGGATTCTGACTCCTGACTCCTTACTCTGTGCTCCAAGCTCCATGCCCTTCCAAATCCGCAATATACAATCCGCAATATACAATCCGCAATATACAATCCGCAATCCGCAATCCGCAATATACAATCCGCAATCCGCAATCCGCAATCCGCAATATACAATCCGCAATCCGCAATCCGCAATCCGCAATCCGCAATCCGCAATCCCAAATCCGCAATCTACAATCTACAATCCCTTTCGTGATATTCCTGGAGAGACCTAACCTCTAGTTCACCGCTGCACAACGCAGCGATTGCCTGGACAAAAGCTCTGGCACCGGCAATGGTTGTGGCGTAAGGAAGATTATAAACTAAGGTGGCCCGCCGAATCAAATAAGCGTCGGATGCCGTCTTCCTCCCAGTACTGGTATTGATGACCAGGTTGATCTCTTCGTTTTTGATGTGGTCTATGACGTGGGGGCGCCCCTCACTCAATTTTGCCACCATCCGATTGTTTACGCCTTGTTGCGTAAGAAAAGCGGAAGTACCCTTTGTGGCGTAGATCTCGAAGCCGAGCTGGGCGAAGTCTCTGGCCACCGGGAGAATGGCAGGCTTGTCCTGATCACGAACGCTGATGAATACGTTTCCGTCCAATGGCAGGGAATAGCCTGCCGCCAACTGGGCTTTTGCAAAGGCCATCCCAAAAGTCCTGTCAATCCCCATGACTTCCCCGGTGGATTTCATCTCCGGTCCCAAGAGGATGTCAACGTGGGGAAAGCGGATAAACGGGAAAACGGACTCTTTCACAGCCAAGTGGTCCGGCTCCACTTCGCGGGTAAAGCCGAGTTCAGCTAGAGTTTTCCCCAGCATGATCTTGGTGGCGAGCTTGGCAAGAGGCACGCCAATAGCTTTACTGACAAAGGGTGCCGTGCGAGAGGCTCGAGGGTTCACCTCCAACACATACAGCAAGTCGTTCTTAACAGCGTACTGGATGTTCATCAACCCCACCACCCCAAGTTCCTTTGCCAGGGACTTGGTCTGAGCCTTGATTTCCTGGATGAGTTCCTCTGAGATACTTATGGGAGGCAGCACGCAGGCGCTGTCCCCGGAATGGATCCCTGCCTCCTCGATGTGCTCCATGATACCGCCAATTACGGTGGTGCTGCCATCGGAGATGGCATCAACATCAATCTCGATTGCATCCTGAAGAAATTGATCCACCAATATGGGATGTCCGAGGGATACGTGGACAGCCTTATGGATAAAAGCCTCCATTTGCCCTTGTTCATAGACGATTTCCATGGCCCGACCACCCAGAACGTAAGAAGGCCGCACCAGCACAGGATAGCCAATTTGGGCGGCCGCGTCCAAGGCTTGGGATGCGCTGACGGCAATGGCATTTTCTGGCTGTCGCAGTCCGAGTTTTTTCAGGAGGGCTTGAAAACGCTCTCGATCCTCGGCCCGGTCGATACTGTCCGGAGTA
>CAYFXH010000154.1:0-9138 GCA_964346905.1 uncultured Desulfobacteraceae bacterium
CAAGTTGGCTTTGGAACGGAAAAGTGACATGGTAGCGGGTCGTCTGGGTTATACGCTGCTGGATGGCTTCTCCGGCAGGACTGTTGCCCAGGGCGAGGAGATTGCCTCAATGGAGTCAGGTGCTTCCGGGAGAGGAGAGCTGTTGCGGGAACTTATGGCGCGAACAGTTCTTGCTCTGGAAAAGAAGGCAATCAAATACGGCTGGTCTTCCCGGGTGGCCATGGTGGAAGATAAACGGGTTTACCTCAGCGCTGGCAGGGCGTCCGGTTTGAAGCCGGGTGATATCTTTGCGGTCTACGGTCCCGGAAGAGAAATCATCCACCCCATAGCCAAGGTTTCCATGGGATTTCAGCAAGGCCCGCACAAGGGCACCATCAAAGTATTGAACCTTTTCGGGCGCGACGCCGCAGAGGCAACCGTGGTTGCCAGCCCAGGCACCATCGAAGTAAATGACGTAGTGACCCTCCCAGAGAAAAGCAAGTAGCCAGGCAGAACTCGCATTTCAGCCCTCCTTTACCCATTATTGGTAATACCGCTTTTGGGTAAAAAGTCCCATGTCACTGGTAGATCTAGTATTTTATAAATAAAAGAAATAATTTCTCTTTTGTTTGTAGCCTTAAACATTTTGTACACTCTTTACCCATATCTGGTAATACCAGTTTTGGGTAAAAAGATCGGTTGTCTGGTTCTGGAAAAAACCCGCCAGCTATTCAGTTGATATATTCCCGCGCATCTGTTATGTAATCCGAGGTAAAAAGAGGAATCGCCTAACGACTGGATGCAACGGCTCGCTTCCATAGATGTTGGCTCCAACACCCTTCGACTGCTCATTGCAGAACCGGCCTTTTCTGCGCCCTTCAGACCTATTCAAGTGGAACGACGAATCACCCGCCTAGGAGAGCGCTTCCTACCCGACAGAATACTGCAACCGCCAGCCATGGAGCGCAGCATTGCCGCGCTTAAAGAGTTCGTTGACTTTATGGGTCAAAGAAACGTCTCGCAGTACCAGGCCGGGGCCACGGCTGTGGTCCGGGAGGCCAGCAATGGCAACCACTTCCTTGAGATGGTTGAGGACCAGACCGGCCTCAAGGTTCGGTTGCTCAGTGGGTCAGAAGAGGCTCGACTCTCGCTTCTCGGGGTTGCTTCAGTAATTTCGAACAGAGAAACTCCCATGGCCATTTTTGACATAGGTGGGGGCAGTACTGAGCTGATCTGGAAATCGGTAGGGGAGGGTAATCCTGTGGAGTGGCACAGTCTGCCTATAGGTGTGGTCCACTTGACCGAGGGTTTTCTGCAGGATGATCCCCCGGGTCAGGAGGCATGTGCCAGGCTTCGACATAGCGTGTCTGACATATTGATGAGGCTGTCTTTTCCAAACAATGTCCGGGACACACGTTTGGTAGGTACAGCAGGAACGGTAACTACCTTGGCGAGTATGCGGTTGGATATGCGAGAATACGACCCAGACCGAATCAATGGGACCGTTTTGGATAGAACATGGCTTGCGCATCTGTGTAACGATCTCGCTCAGATGCCAATCAGTCAGCGCAGCAAATTCCCGGGGTTGGAGCCGGGCCGGGAGGACATCATTTTGGCTGGCGCGTTGATCGCCCTTGCATTGATGGATACTTTGGGCTTTTCCCAATTTACTGTAAGCGATGCCGGACTACTGGAGGGATTGTTTTTGGATCTTTGTGAGACCGTGTCATCTCCACCGGGAGAAAAATAAGCTCGATGAAGTACTTGAGTTTGTTTGGTTAACCGATGGTAATATTTAAACAAATTGTTTTTTTCGTTAAGCCTATTGTAGATGGGCTTCTTTCCTGGTAACTTTAGTTACTTTAGATAGTTTGAGTCGATCTCAACCATACGAGAAAAGGAATGTATATGAGCCAGAAAGACAATACCATGCCCCTGGCGCTTACATTTGATGATGTGCTGTTGCTGCCCGCAGCCAGCAATGTTCTGCCCAATGAGGTGGATGTCAGGACGCAACTTACCCGTAACATCTCCATGAATATTCCCTTGCTGAGTGCAGCCATGGATACGGTCACCGAGGCGCTTACAGCAATCAGTATGGCCCGTGAGGGCGGCATCGGCATCATCCACAAGAACATGAGCATCGACCGGCAAGCCAGGGAGGTTGACAAAGTCAAGAAATCGGAAAGTGGGATGATCGTTGATCCGGTCACCATGCACCCAGATCAAAAGATTTCTGAGGTGCTCGAGGTAATGGAGCGATACCGCATATCCGGGGTACCCATAGTTGAGGATGGTAGAAAACTGGTGGGAATTGTCACCAATCGTGATCTGCGGTTCGAAACTAATCTAAACCAAAAAGTGGCTAACGTGATGACCAAAGAAAACCTGGTCACAGCAACCGAGGGCATTACCCTGGAAGAATCCAAAGTTCTTCTTCACCAGAACAGGATTGAAAAGCTCCTAGTGGTGAATGAGCAAGGGAATTTGCTTGGCCTCATTACCATCAAAGACATCATGAAGATCAAGAAATATCCAAATGCCTGTAAGGACAGCTTGGGCCGCTTGAGGGTGGGGGCTGCGGTGGGAGCAGGGCCTGACCGCGATGCTAGGGTTGAGGCTTTGGTCAAGGCCGGAGTTGATCTAATTGTTGTGGATTCTGCGCACGGGCATGCCGAGGCAGTAGTCGAGAGTGTTCCGGCGATCAAACGGCAATTTCCAGAAACTGAGGTGGTGGCGGGCAATGTCGCCACCGCCGATGGGGCCAGGAGCCTAGCCGAGGCCGGTGTCGACGCGATTAAAGTGGGGGTAGGACCCGGCTCTATCTGCACCACCAGGGTGATCGCAGGTGTGGGGGTCCCACAGATTACTGCGGTGATGGAGTGTGCTAGGGTTGCCAAGGAGTACGCGTTGCCGATTATCGCCGACGGAGGCATTAAATACTCCGGGGATGTGGTGAAGGCGTTGGCTGCTGGTGCGCATTCAGTGATGATCGGTAGCCTCTTTGCGGGAACGGATGAGAGCCCGGGCGAAACCGTACTGTATCAGGGCCGCTCCTACAAAGTCTACCGGGGCATGGGCTCTTTAGACGCAATGAAAGAGGGCGGCCGTGAGCGGTACTTCCAGGAGGAGGTCGAGGAGGACGTAAAGCTTGTCCCGGAAGGCATTGAAGGGCGCGTACCATACAAGGGACCACTCTCTACGAGTGTGTTTCAGCTCGTCGGCGGCCTTCGGGCTGGCATGGGCTATGTGGGATGCGCAAATCTAGAAGAACTTCGGGAAAAGTCCGAATTCATCCGTATTACGTCGGCAGGCCTGAAGGAAAGTCACGTACATGATGTAATCATAACCAAGGAAGCGCCTAACTACCAAATTGATTGGAAATAAATGGATATACACGGTGAAAAAATACTGATTCTAGACTTTGGCTCCCAGACCACCCAGCTCATCGCCAGGCGGGTGCGTGAATCCCAGGTGTATTGCGAAATCCACCCCTTCAATATGGAGCTGGCAGAAATCAGGGAGTTTGGCGCCAAAGGCATAATTCTTTCAGGAGGCCCAGCCTGCGTGCTGGACCAAGGGGCGCCCTCTTGTGATGCTGAGGTATTGAACCTCGGCGTCCCGGTTCTCGGTATCTGCTACGGCATGCAGCTCATGACTCACCTGTTGGGCGGCGAGGTGGAGCGAGCCGCCAAACGAGAGTATGGCAAGGTTCAGCTTTTTGTTGATTCCTCTAAAGACCTGTTTTACGCCCTGGATGGAGCAGCAGAAGGGCGCGGAGAACAAGTGTGGATGAGTCACGGTGATAAAATCAAAGTACCGCCACCGGGTTTCACTGGCATTGCCCATAGCGGCAACTCACCTGTAGCCGCGATGCGTCACACCCAGGCGAAACTTTACGGGGTTCAATTCCATCCGGAGGTAGTCCATACCCCCAATGGCACCAAAATGCTCCAGAATTTCCTCTTCCGTACATGCGGCTGCAAGCCCATTTGGACGATGAGATCATTTGTGGCCAGCACTGTGGAGAGTTTGCGGCAGACCATTGGTTCTAAAAACGTGGTGTGCGCCCTCAGCGGCGGCGTGGACAGCTCCGTGGTTGCGGTTCTGCTTCACGAGGCGGTTGGGCATCAGTCCACCTGCATCTTTGTCAATAACGGGCTGCTTCGTCAAGGCGAGGCTGAGGAGGTACAACAGATTTTTCGTGACACCTTCGAGATTAATCTGGACTATGTTGATGCCACGGATTCCTTTCTCAGTCGCTTGGCAGGTGTGGTGGACCCGGAGCAAAAACGGAAAATAATCGGTAACCTCTTCATCGAGATTTTTGAGGCCGAAGCCAACAAGATTCCGGGGGCTGAGTTTCTTGCCCAGGGAACGCTTTACCCCGACGTGATTGAAAGCGTCTCATTCAAAGGCCCTTCCGCCACCATCAAGACCCACCATAACGTGGGCGGACTCCCTGAGGTGATGAACCTTAAACTCCTTGAGCCGCTCAGGGAGTTATTCAAGGACGAGGTCCGAAAGGTAGGTGGTGAACTTGGCCTCCCACACCGGTTGATACAACGCCACCCATTTCCCGGACCTGGTCTGGCCATTCGCATTTTGGGTGAAGTGACACGCGAGCGCTTGAAGATTTTGCGACAAGCTGACTCTATTGTGATGGAGGAGATGGAAAGTAGCGGTCTCTATGATCAGGTCTGGCAAGCATTCGCTGTGCTCCTGCCCGTCCGAACTGTTGGAGTGATGGGCGATGAGCGAACCTACGACCAGGTGATTGCCATTCGCGTTGTGGAAAGTGTTGACGCCATGACCGCTGACTGGTCCCGGGTGCCCTACGAGGTACTCGGGCAGATTTCGAACCGTATCATAAATGAGGTAAAGGGAGTGAACCGGGTGGTTTACGACATCTCCTCTAAACCGCCCAGCACCATTGAGTGGGAATAATCCCCGCCATGCCTTATGCGTCAGGCAGACTTCGTTCATCTTCACCTCCATTCTGCCTACAGTCTTCTGCAGAGCACTATACGATTGTCCCAGCTCGTTAAAAGGGCGCGGGACTATAGGTTACCGGCCCTGGCCGTAACAGACCATGGTAATCTGTTTGGCTGCATAGAGTTCTACGACCTGGCATACAGTCACGGGATCAAACCCATCATTGGCTGTGAACTGGCGGTTGGTATCTCCGAGGAAACCGAACCTAAGCGAATTAGCAGCACAGAGTCGGCAAATCACCTGGTACTTCTGGCTAGAAATCAGAGAGGCTACCAAAATCTGCTCCAGCTCATCACCCATGCCCATGCCGAGGGCTGGCAACCAGAGCCTCGGGTAACTCCCAGCCAATTAACCGATCACCACCAAGGGTTAATCGTTCTTAGCGGTTGCCAGCGGGGAGAGATCCCCACATTGCTCCTTAAAGAAGACCACCAGCGGGCGAGAGCTCGAGCTGCCGAATACCTCGAGGTTTTTGGCCGGGAATGCTTTTTTATCGAGCTGCAGCCGCCGCTCACCGAACTGCAGCGGTTTTTGAATGAAAGCCTGGTAAATTTGGCACGCCAGTTGGAAATTCACGTGGTGGCCACCGCCAACAGCCATACCATTGATCCCAGGGAGTCAGACCTGGTTCGAATCCTGGCAGCTATCAGGCTGGGAACCTCCGTGGAAGAGATACCGCCACCTCTGGAACACGGTTTTTGCTCTCCAGAGGAGATGAAGGCCAAGTTTGACCATCTGCCTGAAGCGATTAGTGCTACCATCGCCATTGCTGAGCGTTGTAATCTGGATTTGGATTTGGGCAGAATCCATCTCCCCAGGTTTCCTTTGGACAAAGGTCAAGATGTTATGGCCATTCTGAAACAACAGGCAACCGAGGGTCTGCAAGAAAGGTTGCCAACAGGGGAACGCGACAAAAACTTGGACTACAGCCAACGGCTGGACACCGAATTGAAGGCAATAGAACAGCTGGGGCTGGCCGATTATTTTCTGGTGATAGCAGATTTTGTCCGGTTTGCCAGAAAAAAGGGGGTTCCGGTTGGCCCGGGCAGTGGATCAGCGGGCTCGAGTCTTACTGCGTATGCTCTTGGGATCACCGAGATTGATCCTCTGCAGCACGATCTTCTGTTTGAACGTTTGATAAATCCCCTGAGCCCAGAATTTCCAGATGTTGACCTGGGTTTTGGTATGGAGATGCGCGAAGAAGTGCACCAGTACCTGCGGTCTAAATATGGGCAGGACAGGGTGGCGCAGATAGTTTCGCTTGTTACCATGCAATCGCGCACGGCCATGCGGGATCTGGAAAGGGTTTTGGGTGTAGTTCAGGAAGATTTAGGGACAACTACTAGGGGTGTAGAAGCGGCTGATCCAGGGGAAATGGAGCGGAGACCAGTGGAATTTCTACCGCAGGAAGAATCCTCCGCGCTGGTGCCGCGTAAGGTGTCAGAGTTGGCTGCCATCTTGGAGGGTTTGCCTCGACAGGTTAGCACCCATGCGACTGGTCTTGTTATTGGTGATGGTCCTTTGGTGCAGCGTATCCCCCTTTACCGGGGTCCTAAGGATGAGTGGGTTAGTCAATACAATATGCGCGCCCTCAAGCGGGCTGGGCTGGTGAAATTCGACCTTATTGCCAGAAAACCTCTCACTGTGATTCGGAAAACCTTGGGTCTTATCGACGGTGAGACCGATTCCTCAACAGCTCTTGAGGGTTTGCCCTTGGATGATGAAAAAACCTTCGCCCTGCTTTGTCGCGGGAACATTGGAGGCATTCCATACCTGGAAAGTGCAAGAGCTCGAGATCTGCTGCTCAAGTGGCAACCCAGCAAGTGGTCGGACCTGCTGGCGCTGCTTGTGCTGATTCGGGCTCCTGCTCTGGAGAGCGGCTTGACCGAGAGTTTTCTGCAGGCTCGCCAGAATGAGCGACCGGAAGAGCAGTTTGGATTGCCGTCGGGACGGGAGCTTACTGAGGGGCCGGAATTCCTCCTCTTCGATGCGGATCTCGCCAAGTTTATTGCCCGAACCACCGGCTGGTCTCTGGAAAAAGCTGATCAGCTCTGTCGCCTCATTATGAAAGCCGAAGAGGAACAGGGAGAAAACCTCCGTGTGGAATTCATTGAAGAGGCTGTTGGGCAAGGATGCGAACGCGAGGCTGCGGAGACCATATGGGCCAAACTGGAACATTCGGCCGGACTCGTCGCCAACAAGAGCAAAACGGTGGCCCAGGCGCTCACAGTACTTCAAGCCGCTTTTCTAAAAGCACGGTTCCCCGAACACTATATGGCTGCGCTTCTGAGCAGTGAATTACGCCAGCATGACCTTCTCGCAACTCACGTGGAGGCTTGTCGCCAGGAGGGTCTTACGTTGATACCTCCGGACATAAATAGGAGCGAGGTAGAATTCACGGTGGAAAAAGAGGGCATCCGCATCGGGCTAGCGGCCATCCGGCAGGTAAGTCGGGCGACTGCGGCGGCCATTGTCCAGATTCGGCGAGAGAGAGGCCCATTTCGTTCTCTGTTTGAGCTCTGTACCAGTATTGACCGGGAGCAGCTGTCAAAAAGGGGTTTGGCCGCACTTATCAAGGCGGGAGCTTTGGACAGTTTTACCTGCGCCCGGCAACAGTTGCTGGAAACGCTCCCTGAGGCAATGGAACAGGCGCGTCTCGGACAAATGGCGCTTTTCGACAGGTGTGATGCAGAGGCTCATGCTATCCATGGTTCCCCTACAATAACTGAATGGGATGAGGCCACCAAGCTTGCCCGGGAAAAGGAGGTCTTGGGATTTTACCTGAGCGGTCATCCCCTATCTGAATTCCGTTCTTTATTGGAAGAAATTGCTCCGGGAGGGACTGCGCGACTGAGAAATCTTCCTGAAGACTCACAGCGGAGGCTGGGGGGCATCGTTGAGCAAATCAGGGTGATCAGCAGCCGCAAGAGGGAACCGCTCCGCTTTCTGCGGATTGAAGACTTTCATGGTTTTCTAGAAGTGGTTGTTTTTGCAGATGTGTATGCAGTGTACGAGAGATACATAAACGAGGGAGCACTGATCCTCCTAAGTGGCCGGGTGGCCAGAGAGGGAGGACAGGTGAGGCTGGTCGCCGACGAGATCATGTCGCTGGAGGAGGCTGCCGTACACCTGGCCACATCTGTTCAGATCCGTCTCACTGTGGAGGGTCTTTCCGCCAAACAGCTGAGGGAGTTGCAGCAGATATTAAACTCCCAACGCGGTTCCTGTCCGGTTTCCCTTCACTTTACTATTGGCAAGGAGGTGGAGGTTGTACAAGAACTGCCGCCCTCCTGCGCTGTACAGCCGACGAGAACTTTCAAGTCGAGATTGGTAAAAACATTTGGCGAAGGCTGTTTTGAAGTTCGCTATTCTGAGGAAGAAACTCAGGAGTTATAATCGTTTGAAAGCTTATGGGAATGCACCACAAAGAGCGCAAAAAACACGAAGCAATACAGAATGAAGATTATGAATTTTTGAGCTTTTACCATTGTTTATTCCTTTGTGCACTTTGTGACCTCTGTGGTTGAGTTGCCTCGCCAATAATTTGTTACATTTGTAGGGGTTGATTGGGTGGCAGACTATCAGGAGCGGAAATATCGCCACCAACTCCGCCATGAGCGGTTGGTTGCCTTCGAGGTGGCGGTGCAGGAAACTGATCTGTTGATCCTGGCTGAATCCAATATGGCCGAACTCGCAGAGGAGGTCATATACAGACTGCGTGGTCCTCTGGAAGGCTATATTGCCAGGCACCCTGAATTTCTCAATGCCATGACTCCTCTGCCCTACGATCAACTTGCACCTCCTGTGGTCAGGGAAATGCTAGCCGCAGCACAAAACTGTGGTACCGGTCCTATGGCTGCGGTGGCAGGTGCCATAGCCGAGCAGGTCGGCTTGGCCCTTCTGCAAGAAAGCGGTGAGGTTGTGGTTGAAAACGGCGGTGATTGTTTTACATCTTCGGGGACGGTGGGTCACTCATTTAGCTTGGGACGCGCCGATGCGGTGACCGTAATGGCAGCCTCAACAGCTGTGGCCGATGCTGCGGCAACCATGATTTGTAACCAGGTACAAACCAAGAACGATATCCCCAGGGCCCTTGCGTTTGCCCAAGAGATCGAGGGTGTTGTGGGCGTGATAGTCATGGTGGAGGAGCAAATAGGTGCTTGG
>CAYFXH010000155.1:0-9098 GCA_964346905.1 uncultured Desulfobacteraceae bacterium
CTGCCCGCCATCGCGAGCCGCTCAGGCGAGGCGGGCGGGTATTCGATATTCAAAATAAAAACAGGCTGAATCCCGCACCAAGCGGGAATGAAAGTTCGGCTCCACATAACTTCAGGCAAGCAAACTATCTCTGACCTCGCCCAAAGGATCTGGCTTCCAAAGGATTAAGTCAAACATGCGGGCTACAGTTCTTCCGACAGCAGGATAGCTTCAGCCACCTCGCGCATGGACTTGCGCGAGTCCATGCTGCGCTTCTGGATCCAGCGGTGTGCCTCCTCACCAGTTAAATTACGGCGGCGCATGAGAACGTCCTTGGCCCGCCCCACAAGTTTGCGGGACTCCAGCTCTTCCTGGATCACTTTGGTCTTCACCATCAGTTCGGTATTGAATATCGCCACCGCCGCTTGGTTGGCCACCGTGGTAAACAGGTTTTTCTCCGTCTCAGTGAATTGGTGCGGCACCGAGGTGTAGCAGTTGATCACCCCAATGACCCGGTCTTTGACGCTCATGGGCACACTGAGCATTGAAACCAGACCCATCTTTTTGGCCAGCTCTTTTTCTTTGAAAAGCGGTTCATCCAGCACATTCATTACCACGTAGGACTTGTTGTGCTGGGCCACATGGCCCACCACCCCTTCCCCCAGCTTCAGAGAACGTTCCTTGATGTAGTCGCTGTCTATGCTTTGAGTGGCTCGGATCGTAAGGGTTTTTCTCTTCTCGTCCAAAAGCCAGAGCGAGCAGACCTCGGAGTTCATGACCTTGGCGGTGACAATGACAATGAGCCTAAGGATGTCCTCTATGTACTGATCGGAGGTGATGGCCTTGCCAATGAGACTCAAGGCCTCGATGGTCTTTTCGTAAGAACTGATATCCATGGTAAAGAACCAAAATGGGTAACCTGTCTAACGTTTTGGGTAAGGCGACGTACATATGTGCGCACCAACTATCGGGCCGTGTCCAAGACCGCCAACATCGGAATTGCCGGTGAAAATCCACTAACGAACGATGTCTCCCAGACGGCTCCAGCGCACCCCGAAATTTCTGCGATCCCAGGACCAGTAAATGAGGAAGGCTTTGCCCTTTAAGTTGGGAAGCGGTACGAACCCCCAGACGCGGCTGTCTGAACTCTCGTCCCGGTTGTCTCCCATAACAAAGACGTGGTCGGCAGGTACAGTGACGGGCCCAAAATGACGCAAATTTCCATAGATGGAATAGCTCGCATGGGGATCCTCCACTGGCCGGCCACCGATAAGCAACTGCTTATTAACGAGCTCAACCCGATCACCAGGAAGGCCAATGACGCGCTTGATGTAATCCTTCTTGGTATCGAGGGGATACTTGAAAACGATCACATCCCCTCGTTTGGGCTGACTCAGTTCAATAAGGGTTTTGTCAGTGAAGGGAATCTTGATCCCGTAAATGAACTTGTTGACCAGTATGTGGTCACCCACGAGCAGAGTGGGCTTCATGGATCCGGAAGGAATTTTAAAAGCCTGTACCACAAAGGTTCGAATAAACAGGGCCAGCAAAACCGCGATAAGAATGGCCTCTGCATACTCCCGAATAACACTCTTTCGCTTGGTTTTTGCCTCAGGAAGAATGTCGTCCTGCCTGGTGTCGTCACCATGGCTGACCGTCTGACTCATAGGACCTCTCTGAAACGAGCTTGCTGCATATGACGCATGAAAGAGCGTCAGCGCATCAATTACAGAAAACCTCTAACAAGTGAACATCCAGAAACCCTCTCTTTTCCTCCCTCTTTACCGGCGAGAATAATGGTGTCACTGGGTGGACAGTTACCAAAAGCTAAGGATTCCCTATGGAATGGTTTCAAAGTCTAGCACGATTTCAATAAATGACAACTCATAAGTTACCTAATTGCGCTTGGTCAATGAGCAGAGACGACAGGACTTTCCCCATTTTTGGAAAGAACTGCTCATTTGGGCAATCAAACAATTTCCTCTCCCCTTGAGGGGAGAGGATCAAGGTGAGGGGTGATTAGTTAAGGTCGCCCCCTCACCTGTATCCTCTCCCCCGCCCGGGGGGAGAGGAAGAGTTTGCAGACATTAAAATTATCGAAATCCACGTCAAGATTTTAGGGAAACTTCTGACAGAGACGAGCTCTCGAGCGGGAGCTAGATAAAGATTTAAGATTGGCTTGGTTTTTGCACTCCCAGAAAGCTTCAAGAAGGTGCTTGGTTTTCAGTAGAGATGAAATAGATCAGCATGATAAGCTTGTATCTTGTTGTTATCTATAAGAAAAATGCTGATTATTCTATTTCCAGTGTAATCTTAGCAACTTGAAAAAATATTAGTGTTTTGCACCAATTTTTTATTTACAAGTACACTGTTGATTGTAAGAAAAATATTTGACATTTTAGTGATATATCGATAGTATGGCGCAACACTCGCCATACACCGCACTTGACCTGACGTCCACTTAATAACGAGAAGAGACAATGTTCGGGAAAAAAACCTCGCTCATCGGTCTTGATATTGGTTCCCATGCCGTCAAGATCGTTCATTTGATGGAAGCCAAAGGAACCTACCGGCTAAAAGACTTGGGTGTAAGCCATTTACCCCCCAATGTTATCGTTGAAGGCGCCATCAAAGAGCCGGATGCGGTCCAAGCAGCGATTAAGAAACTAATCAGTAACCTGAAAATCAAGGTTAAGGGCGTTGCTACGTCAATAGCTGGTTGGTCGGTGATTATAAAAAAGGTCGACCTACCGCAGATGAGCGAAGATGAGCTTGCCGAGAATATACTGGTGGAAGCGGAACAGTACATCCCCTTTAACGTGGAAGATGTCAATATTGACTTTCAGATCTTAGGTTCTTCTGCGGAAAAGGTGGATCGGATGGAAGTTATGCTCGTGGCCGCCAAGAAGGAGGTCATCGATGACTACGTCAACCTGATCAGGAGGGCTGGCTTATCTCCTCAGGTCGTGGACGTTGATTTCTTCGCCTTGGAAAATGCATTCGAGGCCAACTACGATGCCACTGAAAGTGGAGGGGTTGCCTTGGTTGATATTGGCGCCACCAAAATGAATATCAACGTCCTGAAAAATGGCGTTTCCATGTTCAACCGCGATGCCTCCATTGGCGGCTTTCAAATCACTGAGGACATCCAGCAGCGGTTCGGGCTGGAGTACGAGGAGGCTGAAAAAGTCAAACTTGGACTTGCCTCTGACAAAGTGCCCGTACAGGATCTGGAAGCCATTTTTGTATCGGCCGCCACCGGCTGGTCAACAGAGGTCAAACGGGCCATCGACTTCTTCTATGCCACCTATCCAGAAGAGACCATAGGCCAGATTCTAATGAGCGGCGGTTCCTCGCGGTTGCCCGGGCTCGACTCCCTGTTCAATAAAGATACCAATATACCGGTTGCCTACTTCAACCCTTTGGCGAAGATTGACGCTGATAGCAAAGATTTTGATCGGCAGTATTTGGACTACATCTCTCCCCAGATAGCTGTTGCCGTGGGTCTTGCCCTGCGGCGGGTAGGAGACAAATGATACGGATCAATTTATTACCGATTGGCCGGCGCCCGATAGAAGAAAAAATCCGCAGGGAGATATTTATCTTTTTTGGGCTGACGCTACTTTCCGTGGCCATAATGGGTTGGTTTCACGTTGGCCATAGCGGCACGATCAAGAAGATCAGTAATGAAAAAAGGCAAATAGACAGCGAAGTTCTGCGGTACCAGGACCGGCAAAAGCAGTTAAAGGAACTGGAGCAAAAGCAAGATCTATTGAAACAGAAGCTAAGAGTTATTGATAGTCTCAGACAGAATCGAGATCTCCCGGTGCGAGTACTGAATGAGATAGCGAGCCGGATTCCTTCAGATAAGATGTGGATCCGCAGTCTGACTCATAAGGGAGGGCTATTGAACTTAGAGGGTGTGGCCCGCGGCAACGAGACAATCGCCCAGTTCATGGAAACTTTGGCCGAATCCCCATACATCGATGCGAACGGCGTGGTCCTGAAACAGTCACGCCAGGTGAACATTCAGGGATATAAACTTAAAAATTTCAACTTAACCTGTAAGATCATTGTCCCCACTCCAGAAAAAGAGGAATCGACAGAGAAGGGGAAAGAACAGAAAATGTAGCCTTCCCCAACAGGGGCAAGCCTAACAACTGTTGTCCACCCCACATGCAAGGAAGGAAGTCCATGGCAGCGGATATCAAAAAAGGTCTCGGAAGCCTGCCGAGCATTCCCTGGAGTAAGCTCAGCAAGCTCACTAGAATGCACAAGATCCTCATTACGGTGGGCGTTTTAGGGGCCCTTTGGGGGTGTTTTGTTTATTTTTTCTACATGCCCCAGAAGGAGAAAATAACCAGGATAGAAGGAGAGCTCAAGGCTGCCAGAGACAAGCTCGCCCGGCTCAAGAATGTTGAAAAGAACCTGCGTATTTTTAAGAAGCGATACAAGGATACGGAAGCCAAATTCCAAGAAGCGCTCCAACTTTTGCCGGACAAGGAAGAAATTCCGACCCTGTTGAGCAACATTTCCAATCTCGGTGCGCAGTCCGGCCTGGAATTCTTGCTCTTTCAGCCGCAGAACGAAGTAGCCCGAAACTTCTACGCAGAGATCCCGCTCAAGTTGGAAGTCACCGGACCATATCATAATGTAGCGACCTTTTTCGACAAAGTGAGCAGACTGAGCCGGATCGTCAATATCCGGGATGTTAGAATGACACAATTAAAAGCCGCGAAGACTCAGAGTGATACAGTCATTCTCAAAACCGGCTGTACCGCCACAACCTATAAATTTATTGAAGTGAAAGAACCAGAGAAAGGTAAGCGCAAGAGGCGAAGAAGGAAATAGGCTTCGACGCCCAAGGTCTTCTTGGGAATTCAAGACCGTGTCAACGTTTGGACTTGCAGGTACGGGAAAACAGAGGCAGCGAGAAGCGCGCTGACAACGCTTCCCCTAGAAGGAGGAGTGGAATGAGGCATACTCAAAGCCACCGTAAAGTAACATGGGTGTTCCAAACGGGCCTCCTGGCCTTGATTTTCTTTGCTTTTGGCTGCGCCACTCAGCCTTCTGCTCCGCCATCCACCCAACCCTTTGTCGGGGAGGGTTTTCCCACAGAACCTCGACAACTCATGGATATTCAGGTGGTGGATCAGAACGGTTTCTTGGACATTTTACTCGTTGGCTCAGATTCCATGACATATACCGCCTTCAAGGCCATTGATCCTCTGCGGTTGGTGTTGGACCTGCCCAATACAGAGAGCGAAATCGTCTCCTCTCCCCTTGCCGTGGAAAATGAGGTTATCGGGAAGATCGAAACCATTGTGCTTGCCCAGGACCCTCAGCCTATGACACGGGTGGAGATCGGGCTGAACCAGGAAACCCCATACGAAATCATCCAGGAACAGAACCTGATCCGGGTGCAATTTGAAAAAGCAGGTTTGTTGACTGAGGCTACAGTTGAAACGGTCGCCGAGCCGGAGGTGGAAGTCTACCCAACCGAAGCCAGGGTACAAAGGGAAGCTCCTACCGCCCAGCCGTCAGCTCCGGCCAGGAAAGTGACAGCCATTCAACCAATAACGTTGGATGACGAGCTGAGGGTCTATATCATTGGTGACGGCAGCCTTGATAACTACAATGTTTTTACCCTGACTGATCCGGCCCGGCTGGTGTTGGACCTGATGGGCGTGGAATCTGCGGTGGACAAAACAACCTCTCCCCCCTCAGAGTCCCTAGTCAAAGTGATCAGGGTGGGAACCCATCCTGACAAGGTGAGAGTCGTTTTCGACCTGGCGCAAGCAGCTGGTCTTCCTTACCAGGTTGTTTCGGTGGGTGACCGACTTGTCGTTTCTTTCAAACCAGGTGCGGGCTTTCCTCCTAGCCCGCCAGTTGTGGCGGCCACTGTTGTTGCACCACCCAGACCAGCAGTGGAGGCCAGACCGGCTGCGCCGGCCGGGAAACCAGCGAGGATCCAATCTATCGATTTTAACCTGCTGGAGTCAAACAAATCTCGTTTGACCATCGTTGCTAATCGTCCCCTTGAGCCTGAGATCCAGATCACCGGCCCAATGAGCATCTCTCTGATTCTTGCTAATACCAATCTCCCCAAATATCTGCAGCGACATATAGACACGGGGCAATTCACCAGCGCCGTTAACGTCATCGATCCGCGCCCCATGAAGGGAGTCCCCGGAACTGTTGAGTTTCACATCGAGATGCGGGAGATGGTCCCGTACCGCGTAGCCCAGGATGACAATAAGACCTATTTGGACTTTGATAGCTCCATGTTGCCGCCTCCCGAGCCCATCCAGCTCGAAAAGCCGCTTACCGTGGCCGAGGAACGGGCCCCGGTGGTAACTCCAACTCCTATGCCCGAGGAAGTTGAACCCCCGCCAGCTCTCGAGGAAATGGTTGCACCGCCTCCAGCTGAGCCAGAGGAAGTCATGGAGGCCGAGGTTGTAGAGGAGGCTGAGTTCGTAGAGGAGGCTGAGGTCGTAGGAGTAGCACCTCCAGCTCCTCCCCCACCTGCGCCAATCCAAAAGTACACCGGCCAGAAAATTTCGCTGGATCTCCAGGAGGTGGACATCCGCAATGTGCTGCGGCTCCTGGCCGACGTCACTGGCAAGAACATCGTTGTTGAGCCAGATGTCCAGGGCAGGGTTACGCTTAAGGTGGACGATGTGCCCTGGGATCAAGTCCTGGAATTGATCTTGAAGATCAACGAACTGGACCATGTAATGGAAGGCAACGTCATCCGAATTGCCACTGCTGCAAAAATCAGATCTGAGTTGGATCGCAGGAGAGAAGAGGTCGAAGCCAAAAAGGAACTGATGGCCGCAGCCAGGGATCTGGGAGAGATTACCACAGAGTATCTTCAGGTTAGCTATGCTGACGTGGGAGATATAAGCGCCCAAATTGAAAATATCAAGAGCGAGAAGGGTTCCATCTCCATCGACAATCGCACCAACCTCATTATTTACAGTGACTTTCCCAAACGAATTGAAACCGCCAAGCAAATTCTTGCGAGACTGGACAAGGCCACCCAGCAGGTAATGATTGAATCCCGAATCGTCTCTGCCAATACCAACTTCAGCCGCAACCTTGGCATCACCTGGACCGCCGCCTACACTGCAAACAGTCTCGCCGGCAGGCTGGGCGGTTCCCCTGAGTTTGATTTTGCCGTAGCTGCGCCAACAGCCGCTGTCGGCTCTTTCGGTCTTAATTTTGCCCGAGCAATCGGGGTCAATAATATATTTGATTTAGACATGCAACTAGACGCCCTAGAGCAGGCTGGCGAGGGCAGAGTGATCTCCAGCCCGAGAATCTTCACTCTGGACCATGTGCAGGCGATGATCCAGCAGGGTGATCAGATCCCCTATCCCCAGAGGACCGAGGAGGGCACCATCAGTACTGCTTTTGCCCCGGCCACCCTATCTTTGACGGTGACACCGCACATTACGCCTGATGGCAAGGTCCGAATGGAGGTGCTCGCCAAGAAGGACGAAGCGGACTTCAGCAGAACCGTCCAAGACGTTCCCGCCATCCGCACCCAGGAGGCCCAAACCGAACTCTTGGTCAATGATGGCGATACCATTGTCATCGGTGGCATCGTCATACATGACACCTCATGGTCCGAATCTCGGGTCCCATTTCTGTGGCGGATACCGTTACTTGGCTGGCTTTTCAAGAATCGTCAGATCGTAGACGAGAAAACCGAGCTGCTGATCTTCCTGAGTCCGAGCATCGTCAGTGATACTGATCAAGCGTTGAGTCGACGGTGATCCGAAGATGTAAACGTTTAGCTTGAGCAGCGACGAGTAAGGCCCTGTGAACATAAACAGGGCCTTTCATTTTTTGGGAAGAATTGCTTTTTCTTGTCGTGGGTGCAGCTTAGCCACCTTGCAACGCTCGCAGGTAGCTCTGGGCCTCCTTGGCTTTCTCCGAACGAGGCTCCAATTTAATCACCTCAGTCAACGCTTTGGTGGCCTTCTGCCTCTGACCAGTGCGGTAATACAATTTTCCTATGTTCAGGTAAGCATTTGCATACCGTGGATTCAACTCCAGGGCCTTCTCGTAGGAATGTCTGGCCTCATCGTATTTCTCCAAGCCCTCATAAGCTTTCCCCAAATTGTTATACGCGTCCACATAGTTGGGAACAATTTCGATGGCCCGCTCCAGGTGTAATGCTGCTTTGCGGTATTCCTCGCGACTCAGGTAGGCGACCCCCAGGTTGAGGTGGGCGTGCTGGGGTTTCATGTAATATATATTGTTGAGGGCCCTTTGATAGGATTCAATGGCCAGATCCACCTCACCTTTGCGGTAGTAAAGCACCCCCAAATAGTTGTGTGCGTCTGAATAATCCGGCTTTAAACGAATAGCCTCTTGCAGATGAGACTCAGCTATATCAAACTTCCTCTTATCAACGTAGGCTAGAGCCAAGAGGTAATGCAGGATAGGATCATCAGGGTAAAGCTCCAGAGCTTTGTGAAATTGCTCCAAAGCTTTACTGGTTTGGTCCCTGGCAAGGTACCTCTCCCCTAGATCGCGCGTAACCCTTGCGTGCTTCTGCCTGAGAGCTTTATCGGTGGCACAACCGGTAAGAAGGAGCGCCAAGGCCAAAACAAAACCCAGTACTCGCCATCTATGCTGTACCCTCAATGTCTCACCCCTCCTTTATCATCAGCAGTAGGGCTATTAGCCGGTCTGCTGTCAGCCTGGAGGTCTTCAATGAATGTATATAATCCTCTAATCCCGAGAACTGACCTCTGACCCCTGATAGCTGGGTTGAAGTGGAGTCTAAATGCGTCGATGGGTTTTGTCAATGAGGAAGCATAGAGGGATTTCGGATTGCGGATTGCGGATTGCGGATGTGAGATGTGAGATGTGGGAAAGCGGATTGAGGAGGCAGATGTAGGGTGGGCACTGCCCACCAACTGCTTACTGCCTACTGAATTCTAAATCCTTATGTTATGCACCATACTCTTTGCTCCAAGCTGCGAACGCGGCGAGCTACGACTGAATACGGACAACTGACCGCGAACGGAGTGAGCCGCAACGGACCACGGACCACGGACAACTGACAAAAAGCCCTCTGCTGCCCGCTGCAACCTGCCCGCTTG
>CAYFXH010000156.1:0-9019 GCA_964346905.1 uncultured Desulfobacteraceae bacterium
CGTCTCCTGGTTTTGGCATGGAAAAACTTCATTTCCGGGCCGTCCAGGTGGATCCGAGTACAGGAGGAGAGCCGCAAGGTGACGGACATCCCCTGGAGGAGGTGGGTGATCTCCAATTCCATGAACTTTCCAAGGCTCTTTCTTGGTGTCGGCGTGGCGAGATAGAGGACACCAAGACAGAGATCGGCCTTTACCGGCTGGCCAATTATCTCGGTTACCATCCCGAACTTGGGAGATGGCGGCATGAGCTGCCGCTGGAGCTGCGACGGAGGGTGCGTTCTCTTGGACTTCCTCCAAGAGCTGCCGACAAAGACGAGCGGGGAAGATGAGGGGATACACTGTATGGATCAGGTGACCGCGGCGCTGATCAGAGATAACCAGAAAATACTCATCGCCCAGAGAGGTCGGACCAAACGATTTGGTTGGCAATGGGAGTTTCCTGGCGGTAAAGTAAAGAGTGGTGAGACTCCGGAAGCCTGTTTACGCCGTGAGATTAGAGAGGAACTAAATCTGCACATTCGAGTAGAAGAGCACTTCTGTACAGTGTACCATCGATATCCTGACTTTCACATCGAATTGATGGCTTTCTGGTGTTCAATTGTCGGTGGCTCGCTGCAGCTGGAGGAGCACGAGCAGGTGCGCTGGGTTACCGTAGCGGAGATGAAACGTTATAATTTCGTGGAAGCGGATATCAATGTAATCGTCGCGTTAGCCGACAGCTGGCGCAGGACAAAGACGTAATGTTCATGAGCCGAACTCCTCGCCGCAGGTCGCGCCGGCGAGTACGGTTGCGCTGGCTTTTTTGTGACGGGTACAATGATCCGTCCTAGGGTTGCTTTTTCTGCTGATTCCGTAGTTTCTGCAACGGACAACAGCCAACTGACAGGTCTACACCATGGAAAAAAAGGTTTCCCCCCTGTTGGGACCTAAGAAGGCACTTACTCAGCGGGAAGCGAGTATGCTTTCCCCGCACGCTACTCTCAGTACAGCCGCCGTCCGGAGGCGGTCAGAAGAACGTGTTGACCGAGGTCACCGGCAGCACTTTTCCCTCGATGCGGACAGAGTTCTCCACTCTCTCGCCTACACCCGCTACATTGACAAGACCCAGGTCTTTTATCTGGTTGACAATGACCATATCACCCATCGGGTTCTCCATGTCCAGTTTCTCTCTAAGATTGCCCGGGATATCGGCCGCTTCCTCAGGCTGAATGAGGACCTCATTGAGGCTGTTGCCCTGGGCCACGATATTGGCCATGCTCCATTCGGACACGATGGCGAGCGCTATCTTTCAGAGATCTGTCACCAGCACGGCATCAGTGGATTTCAACACAACGTTCAAAGTGTCCGCTTTCTCGATCGGATTGAGCGCAAGGGTCGCGGTTGGAACCTATCACTTCAGGTTTTGGATGGCATCCTTTGCCATGATGGTGAAATCCACGAGGAAAGCCTGCGACCTCAGCCCGGAAAGACGTTTGTTGATCTTGACCGAGAAATGGAACTGAAGAGCAATGATCCCGACGCTGCCCTAACGCCCATGACTTTGGAAGGTTGTGTGGTCCGTCTTGCAGATACAATCAGCTACATCGGCCGTGACATTGAAGATGCTATTCGACTCAATCTTATTAAACGCCAGGACATCCCGAAAAACTGTGCAGCTCTCCTGGGTACCACCAACGGTGCCATTGTCTATAATTTGGTTGAAGATGTCATTCAGAACAGTCTGGACAGGAACGCGGTGGGCTTCAGTCCCGAAGTCTCAGATGCCCTCAGGGAACTGAAGTCTTTCAACTACGCCCGGATCTATGGAAATCCCAAAATTAAGGGTGAAGTAGGCAAGATTGGCCGGTTGTTTGAGACTCTTTTTGAACTCTATCTTGAGGATTTTGCCAAGAAGAACCGCGAGTCCGAGGTTTTTCGGGGTTTTCTCGATGGCATGTCCCAGGAGTACATTGATGGCCACTCACCCGCAGAAGTAGTCCGTGATTTCATTGCTGGCATGACTGATGAATTCTTCATGAGACAATGCCAGCTGAGGCTCCTACCTCAAAGAATGCCAAGTCGCTTCTGAGTCAGCACATTCGAATAGCCGGTTGTCTTGACTAAGTCCTCCTGCACCTACGTAACACCATCGGTCAGGGGTGTCGGATTGCGGATTTGGGATTTCGGATTTCGGATTTGGAGAGGCATAGGGCATAGAGCAGAGGGCATAGGGTGGATTTTAGATTTTAGATTTTAGATTTTAGATTGCAGATTGAGGATTTCTTGCTGAGCGCTGTTAGCTGACAGCTGAAAGCCTGCCCTGAGCTTGCCTGCCCTGCCTGTCCCGCCCGTAGACGCGGGGAGCAGGTCGAAGAGTCGAATGGGTCGAAGGATTGGCTACTGGATGCGAAATGAGAAATGAAACATGACCATGGAAATTCTTAAAGTCTTGGCTTTAGTGATCTTGATTCTGGCCATGCCGGCAGGCTTGATTGCGGTTGTTCTCGGGCTGCCAGGAACCTGGATAATACTCACCGCATCCGCTGTCTATGCCTGGCTTAGCGATTTCGCCGTAATCACTACGCAATTACTACTCGGTCTTCTGATACTCGCGGCAGTAGCTGAACTCATTGATTTTACGGCCGGTCTCTGGGGGGCACGACGCTATGGTGGATCAAAAAAGGCAATGCTGGGGACAATGCTCGGCGGGTTACTTGGAGCGATTGCTTTGGCACCTTTTCTCCTCGGTGTTGGTGCAGTACTGGGAGCTTTTTTGGGCGCTTTCGCCGGGGCGTTCTCCGTGACGTATTTACAACAGAGAAAAATGGACGACGCAGTACGCGTAGGCTGGGGAGCCTTGGTGGGAAGAATTTTTGCTATGGTTTTCAAAGGTGCGGCGGTGGTGATCATGATAGGGTTAGATCTCTGGGCCATTTTTACGCATACTGCTTAGCGCCATTGGTCATTTCGCATTATTCATTTCGCATTTCGCTGAACTAACGTTATGACCATTATCCGACAATGTGTAATGATAAATGCAAAATGAGAAATGAGAAATCATACATCTCCCTCCTGCCTCCTGCTTACTGACTCCTGGACAGCTCTCCTTCCAGCCGCGCAAGGTTTTCCCGGGCAAAATCAATGGAGGGATCTATTTCAAGGGCTATCCGGTAGAGACGGATGGCCTCTTCCTTACGTTGCATCTCTCTGAGATTTGAGCCAATATTGGCATAATCAATAGCGGAGCCAGGATCAATCTCCAGGGCTTTTTCAAATTGCTCGATTGAGCGTTCGTGCTCTTTGAGTTTGAAATAGCAATATCCCAGGAGATTGTAGATTTCCTTTAGATTAGGATCAAACTCTCTAGCCTGTTCTAGAGCCTTGATGGCTCCCCGGTAATCCTCCAGATCCTTCAGACAAACGCCAATGTGGGTGTGGACGCTAGCTATATCCAGGGGACGAGGATCAAGGTCCAAGGCGGTTTGAAACTCCTTGAGAGCTTCTTGAGCTTTTCCCTGGTATTCCAGGGTCAGACCCATGAAAAAGTGGAGATAGTACCGGTTGGGAAATGCATTGAGTAACCGTTCGATTCCTGAAACTGCCTGCGGTCCGTCCGCCTTCAGGCTGAGAATCTTGGCGGCGTGGAAGGGCACACTAGTATCCCTGGTACGGTCCCGGAAATGTGCACCGGGTATTACGGTGTAGACAGACGGAATCCCCAGTTGCGGGTGGGTTACATCAATGACAAGTATCTCTTGATCAATTCGTGACAAAGAGGAGACACATCGCTCGATTTCGGTCTTAAAATTATTGTGGCTGAGGTCGGGCAGACTGTTAATGGGCACCAAAGGTGCGGAAGTCGTTATATAATCAGCCTCTTCCAAATTCCTATACTTAGGGAGGGTAGGCCGGTACGTAGTGCGGTTCTGGAAATCCCCTGCAAGTTGAGCGATCTCAGTGAGGGCGCGGACCAGCGATTTCTCGGAATTGGGGGTGGTGCCGGCAGTAAAGACTATCTCGCTCTTTTCGGGGAAGGTGCTGGGATCCCAAGCCAAGGTGCCCACAGTGGGAATTCCAGTGTCCAGACTGAAGTCTTTTATGAAGACTTGGATGGACTGGGCTGCAAACTTAGCAAGAAGGTCCCTGGCTGCTGGATCCTGGACACTGGCTGGATCTATGCTCGGGAGGATCAGTCGATCGTGGCTGATCACCGAGGAGACGTGACGCTCTACTACCTCGCACAAACTTTGTAAGATGGCCTCCTCAAGTGAGTTGCCAGCGGCGGGACCATTGTACTCGTTGATGGTGTAAAACCAGTCAATGGGAACCAGTGTATCCATATTCCGGGTGAGATTATAAGCCCGTGCCCAGCGAAAGGGTAGTTCGCTCAGCACAGCCGCTCCCAGCTCCGGATCAGTATCATTATCGTGGAGTGAGCGCCAGAGCAGTTCCATGGGCAGCTTGTTGCCGTCCGTCTCTGCGTAGGTTGCCACCGGAAAACGAGTTTTCTTAATGAAGGTAAAGAAGCTGAAACGCTCCGCCAGTTCCATCAGAGCGCTAGCCTCCGCTTGGACCGCGGTACCCCCTTTGCCCATCTGCTTCTTGGTGCCAGTGAGAGGAACGGCATCCGTTCCGCAAAGGCTTATGTATACAGGAATGTCCAAGCGGCCGGTGTCGATGCGCAGGGTTTTCTTCAGGATGTCTTTGTTCACGCTGGCGAAGCGCTCCCGCACGTGCGTAACGGTTTCCTCTGGAGACCGAACTTTGTCCTGGTCATAGGTATAGGTCTTGAAACTGTCGCGGAGTTGAATGGACCCGTGCATAACTCTCCTTTACTATTGATGATAATCGATTTTAAAGGACCATTGGTATATAGGCTAATGGGGGTAGGTTGTCAAGCAACCGCGACCGCAACTCTACCGTAGCTTTACCTGTAACCATAACCAGGCTTGTATGCCAAATGCAGGGGTTGCTCCGGAAGTCACCCGGATAGGCTGGGATTGTAACGTAGGGGGCGTATATTTAAGGAAAGCGCTTCGTTGTCAAGCCGAAGGTAATTGTGGCGGATGAGTTCATCGATGTTTTTCTGGAAGTCTTCCTCTCCCAGGTTCAAGAAATGAGGGACGTAACTCCCGTATTCATCCAGTTTGCCTTTTGAATCCAGATAGTAGAGGGTAAAAAGCACGAACTTTTGGTGCAGGCTAAGTCTCTGGTCTGTGAGTATACGATCTTTGAGGTCTTTGGGCAGATGCAACGCTGGCTTGATGTCAAAGGGGATTTCCCTATCCACTATCTGAGCCTTCCACTTTCATCAGTTTATTCTGCAAAGGCGATAATGCAGTAACCTTACCCGAACGCGTTTTAATTTACCATAGTTCTTACAGTAAATGTAGTTACAAATAAATTGGGCAGCGGTTTTTTTCTCCGGGAAGACTGTGCAGTGGCCAAAGAGATGGCAGAGGTGCGATGGGGGTATAAGATGGAGACTCTTTTCTCAATCTCACATCCCACATCTCAGAAACCGTGGCGGCTGAGACCACTTTTGCCACAATGATACTTTCCGCCACTGGTTATGCCTGTGATCTTTTGATGATTTGCAGGAGCTTTTTGGCCCCCTTTCCTCTGAAGCGGGCAGGCAACCCGCGAACTTGCTGCAGAGAAGTGAGATCGTCCGGCATTGCCCGGGCTATTCTCACCAGCAATTCGTTGTTCATGATTCGGAAAGGAGCCCTGTTGGCACTGCGGGCCAGGTGCTCCCGGTAGGAGAAGAGCTCCTTGAGAGCTCGGAGGGAAACCTCAGATAATTCCTGGGCTCCCCTGAGCCGGAGGTGGCCATCCGGATCCCAAACTCTTTGAGGCCTCATGCGAATTCGCTCCAGTCGGGCGAACCTATCCTGCGCTGACGCCCATAGATTTTTCTCGAGCAGCTGTTTGTAGAGCCGATGCCGCAGCTGGATGAGAAAGCGGGTGTCCAGTTGCGCATAGTAAAGCTGCTTAGCTTCTAGTGGCCGTCTTTCCCAGTTACAGCGTTGATACTTTTTGTCCAACCGCACGCCGAACTCCTCGGAGAGGATCCGGGCAAGACCCAATCGCTTCCTACCCAGGAGTCGACAGGCAACAGCAGTGTCAAAGATGTTTCGCACTCGGAATCGAAATTCACTTTTCAGGCCGATGAGATCATTTTCAGCAGCGTGCAAAACCTTTTCCACCCCCGGGTCCGCCAAAATCCGGCCAACAGGTGAGAGGTTTTTTAAGGCAAGGGGATCGAGGATGAAATCCTCGTGGTCACTGGAGATTTGAATAAGACAGATGCGCGGCTTGTAGGCAAAGAAGCTGTTTGATTCTGAGTCCACAGCCAAGTGGGTCGCACGGCCTATATTTTCGATGAATTCATGCAGCTCAGGTTGACTTGCAATCAGTTTAGGAGGATGCATGGACGCTTTCATAACACATTCCTCTATGCTATAAAAGAACAATATTTATGCAGGTTCGCTATGAAAAAGAGGCGCAAAAGACAAACTTCAAGAACCGTTCAGCCTTCGAGTTCTAACTCCCGGGAAAGCTTTCATACGCCCTTCGCCGAACTGGGTGAAATGCTGCAACAGGTTCAACCTGAAGCTCAACCGAAGAATAACGTGGACGAAGCCAGGGTGGAAACGGAAAGGGATACAGCCACAACACCTCAGCTTGTATCTGAACATGGGCCCCAGGAAGAGAATGATTTGTTCCTGGAGGCGATGACCGGGGTGGAGCAGCTGGAATGCAATCAAGCGCAACCCAGGACGCCTGGGCCACTCTCCAGACCGAGTAGACGCCCCCTATTAGAAGGAGAGCTGGAAGCATATGCGCAGCTGGTTGACCTTGTGAGCGGTGAAGGCGGCTTTGATATTCAGTATTCTGACGAGTATATAGAGGGTGCGGTGGTTGGTGCGGATTCTGCGCTTCTCCCAAAACTGCGACGCGGTGATTTCTCCATTCAGGCTCATCTTGACCTCCATGGAATGACCGCTGCAGAGGCGCGGCAGGCTGTGGAGCGCTTTATCCTCGCCAGTGTGATTCAAGGTCGGCGGTGCGTGTTGATCATTCACGGGCGAGGCCTCAATTCACGAGATCAGATTCCCATCCTCAAGCAGCGACTATCCAGCTGGCTCAAACGTGGTCGCCTGAGGCATCTGGTGCTTGCTTTCGCCACGGCGCGGCCGTGTGATGGCGGCGCCGGCGCTCTGTATGTGCTTTTGCGCAACCGTCTGCCAGAGGGGATTTGAGTCACTATTCACCGCAGCAACAACCTCCCCGCTCTCCGAGACGGAAGCCGGTCCGTAGCGTCCACCCTCCGGCCTGGAAGCCATCCGTCAGAATTGAGACAACATACCTGCTGAAAGATCAAAACTGAAACTATAGAAGGAGAACACAATGGTTAATGAATTAGTTGAACGTTTGACCTGGCTCGGCCACGACGGCTACCGCATCGATGGCGACCCTGTAATTTATTTCGATCCTTATGAAATCGAGGCGGGGACTGCTGCAGATGTTATCTGTATATCCCATGAGCATTTCGATCATTGCTCGCCGGAAGATGTGGCCAAGATTCAAAAAGATGATACGGTCATTGTCACTGATGTAGCTTCGTCAACAAAGCTTAAGGGAGAAGTCAAGACCATGCGTCCCGGCGATCGGTTCACCGTAAAGGGTGTGGAGATCGAGGCGGTGCCCGCTTATAATGTGAACAAACAGTTTCACCCGAAAGATGCCGGAATGCTTGGATTTGTGGTACACATCGGCGGAGTTCGGATCTACCATGCCGGTGATACTGATCTGATACCGGAGATGGAGGAGATCAGTGCGGATATTGCCTTACTCCCAGTTTCGGGCACCTATGTGATGACGGCCGACGAGGCGATTCAAGCGGCATTGGCAATCAATCCTAAAATAGCTATTCCTATGCACTATGGTGCAATAGTCGGGAATAAGACTGATGCCGAGTATTTCCGTGACCAATTGGCTGGAAAAATAGAAGTGGTCATCCTCGAGAAGGAGTAGCTTACGCTGGTTGAGACCAGCTGGGTCGCAGCATTCACAGCTTTATCTGCCCAGAGGGGCGCGATCACTTGCGGCTGAGACCGGTGAAAACTGGCTAAAACTTCGTTGTTCCGTTATAATTCGGAGTTGGAGTAACCTTTTCTGTGCTCGTCCACCACCATTGCTCACTTCTTCTGCGGATTAGGAATCTTCCAGAGGGCGACCGGATAGAGTGAGCAGAGCAAGGGTGAAGTGTGATGGAAAATCCTAGCTTTTACTTCTGGGTCGGCCTGACTCTCGGAGCCGCAGTGGGTGTGGTGGTGACATTGCTCTATGGGAAAGTCCGTGGCTTGTTTGCTGGCTCGGAGGTTTCACGGTTACGACAAGAGAACCGGACCCTTAAGCAACGTCTTGAAAAAAAGGACAAGCACATCCAGGAGATGATGTACCATACCGAGAAGATTGCTGAGGGACTGGCCGATCAATCAAATAGGAGAAATAGTCATGGATCGTAAACTTAGTGCTGCTGGAGGACTAACAGGTGCACTTATAGGGCTTGCAGCCGAGATGGCTTTGGAAGAGATTACCGGCATGGAGTTGATGAACGGGCTGTTGGCGATAATTGGTGCCGGCTTTGGCCTCATCCGAATCGACCAGCGCATATACGAAGCCACGCTTAATCTGCTCAAAGGGGTGCCGGTGGAGCCCGAGTCTGACTATCGCGACGTTCTGGAACAGATCGATGAGATGACCCTGGATCTGCCCGAGCTGCGCGAGAACTTTGTGAAGCTGGTACAGGCTGGTATCCAGGCCCAACAGGCCTGATATCCATGATCGGTCTGAACGCGCTGACCAGATTCTTCCGGCGGTCCATCGGTCCGCTGTTTGAGTCTACGGGGTTGCTGCCGCGACGCTACTACCTGGTGCGTGCCATTGAAGCCCTGGAAATCGATGATATTGATGAAGCGGTGCGCATGATTTCTCTGGCTGCGAATGGTGCCGGACCAGGGGCTAAGTGGCG
>CAYFXH010000157.1:0-7548 GCA_964346905.1 uncultured Desulfobacteraceae bacterium
CGCCTGTCAATCCGACGATTATACATGATCCTGCTCTCCGGGCTTAAATAGGTGGTAAACAGGATCTGGGAATCCAAGAATTCGAGGGCAAAAAAGAGTCTTCTCACAAAAGACTTGATAGGAACGCCACCCCTTCCCCGATAATTGGTATAGACGTTCTTGTCCCCCTTGGGATAATCAAATTCCTTGGTCTTTGTCTTTACCAGAACGTACTCATCGGTTTTTTCTCCATAATAAATCTCCGGACGGTCTATCTTCAGGTCAGCATCAAAAGAGGGGGGCAGGTCTTTAATTAGAAGGCGGGGGAGTCCTTCGCGGGTCACTTCACTGACCGGACTTAAGGCCAATCCGTAGCCATGGGTATACTTGAGGTGCCTGTTAACCCAGGTATTTGCCTGGGGAGGAAGCTGATCAACAACCAACTCCCGGGCGGCCAGCATCACCTGTCGGTATTGGTTATTGATTACGTAGCGATCTACGTCCACATTGTTAAAATCGTAATACAGTCGTATGGATTGAAGCTGCCTGTAGGTTTGAAGCAAAGGGCGTTCATCCCAGATCCTGATGTTTTGAATCGTTACACTCTGCTTCTCGATGTCTTTTGCACTGAGTTGATCATCCACATCAAAACTGACTTCTTTGATCTTATTCAGATTATAGGCCTTACGGGTATGATCAATATTGTACGCTATGTAGCGTTTTTCTTTGGCCAATTCATTGGGTTTCACCACAAATTTTTGGATCAGCATGGGGAGAAGGTTTAAAAACACAAGTACAGCCCCCGCCCAAATAGCCACGCTGATCCAGATCAATTTTGTCCTGAACTTGAAGACGTTCAGGAAAAGGACCACGGCCAGGCCCAGAGAGACAATGATCAGACCCTTATAGGCTAGAACCTTGACATGCACGTCCGTATAGCTGGCACCGAAGGCAGGTCCCTGAGTAGAATACAAAACCCCATACATTTTCAGATGAAAACCCCAGGCCAGGAGCAAAACAATGATTCCTCCCAGGAAAAAAAGATGCTTCTTGGCCGGTGGCGTAATGGAAATTTTGGGTAAAGAGGGAAGCTTATCGTCCGCTTGAATAAGTCCACCGATAATTTGAAGCGCACCATCTTTCAGATACCAGATCGCGGTCAGGAGGCCTGTGAAAAGGAACAGGACCAATAACTCGTCCCGGACGAAAATATAAAAGGGAAGAGAAAACACAAAGAAACCGACGTCTTTGGCAAAAATAGGGTCGGTGCTGCCGAACGGTTTTTGATATAAATAGCGCAGGACCGTATCCCATTGTAGCGAGCCCTTTGACGCAATGATAAAACTGCCAATCAGAATGAAGGCGATGAGAAGTAAGTTTAGGGCGTTTCCTGAAAGGCCAACCTGGGAAAAATAACCGGCCTCATCATTAGAGCCCACTCCCGGCCGTTTCCCCGGGGCTATACGTTTGGCCACGTAAAGGTTCAGGGATATGATAAGAATCAAAAACACCCAAACTACCAAACCCAACCCGAATTTGGTCAAAAGTATGGTCCAGAAGACAGATGAAAAGTTGAGATTCAGGAACCACAGCCAATCAGGATAGATAGATACCCCGGACCAAACCAAAAGAACAACGAGAAGCGACAAGCCGATCATTAATCTTCTCTTCATACTCATAACTTAATCTCCGTTGCTTACAAGGTCGGCAACCAACAAATCGCGAAGATGCTATTATGAACTAAATTAAAAGGCATTTAAAGAAATTTGATCCGGCTGGAGATGCTAAGGAAATTTTCCGCTGACATCCTTACTAGCCTGCTTTGCCAGAGAAGGATTGCCTGCCAGCCAGATCACATTAACTCCCTTTTGAAAAATATTGTGCCTGGGCCCATCCCCACGACAAAACATACCAACAGCCCCTCGATGGGAATTTCCCAAAAGTGCCTGCAGTTTTCTTGCTCCCTTATCTTAATGAATGCTTCGGGCCATTTCGTCAATCGCTTCGGCGGTTTCATCTGGAGAGCCTAAGGCTTACTTCGCGACTGTAGTCCCCAGAAGGAATTATAAAGAGCAAAATACTGCCACCTATCATCTGCACCAAGGTCTTTGTCTTTCCCCATCGGTTAGCCACGATCACAACACCTATCTGCTGAAAGACTATGGCCCTGAGCCCGGTGATCGAAACCTCCCTGCCGACAATAATGATCGCCATCCACGCGGCCACGATCTGATATTTTACCATGACGATAAAGGCGCTCATGGTGAGCACCTCATCGGCCAAAGGATCAAGGAAAGCCCCTAGCACAGTGACCTCGCGACGGCTTCGAGCAAAGTATCCGTCCAAAGGGTCAGTCAGTGGCACAGGCCAGCACGAAAATTGAATCAGCAACGAACCTGGTCCAAGTGGCATCTGGAATCGTGAATACAATGTAAACTGGGACAAGGATAATCCGTAACAGGGTAATTTTGTTGGCCAGGGTCATGTATTGTTTATTCTCATGGGCAAGGCTGAGGTTTAAGTGGGTGTGTTTGTGAAAACGCTTTTCCCACGCCCGATTGCAGCCAGGCGCAATGATGGCCAACAGACTGAATCTCGACAGATTGTGCCTCCTAAGTGACTTCAAATTCCCGGGAGATCGAAGTATGACATCTCTTGCACAAAAAATAATTCGGCCCTTCAATTGGCTTACCGCAGTTGCGGCAAATGCGCTTCTTACTCTTCTTGCTGCGGGAGACTCGGTTGCCCTTGCTTTGAGCTGCGGTTTTGGAGTCGTCAGGTACGTCTGCGTTACCCGGGCAAGCATTCACGTCTTGTCCCTTGCCACCCTTGTCGCAAATTGGGCTCTCCTGCATCGCTTAAATCCTGACTGTAGAGCTAGTTGCATGGTACTTTTAGCCGCCCTTATTCGATGAGTTCAAGAGTAATACTACGTTTTTCTTTGGCTGCAGCTGCCGACAAAATTGTCCGCAGGGCACCGATGGTCACACCCTTTTTCCCGATCACCTTGCCGATATCTGCTTCATGGACTCCTAGTTCCAATATAGTGGTTGTTATACCTTTTATTTCCTTGACAACTACTCCTTCAGGATAATCCACTAATGCTTTCACAATATATTCGGCCAGAGCACTAACTTCCATCTATTTCGCCTCCCTTTCAGCACAGTAGATCAGCGTTCTCTTTACAATGTCCCGCCTTGCGGTGAAGCTGGTTTTGTCTTTTCTGGCTCGATGAACATATTCCCCTCATCTGGAAAACTACCATTATGTTCTCCCAACATTCTCTCAATGGACTCGATTACGGCCTGGCGGTTGGCCTCGGTATCCCGAGGACGGATCTTCCAGATAAAATTAGAGCCAATCGCTTCCTTTATTAATTCCTCAAACTGTTCCCAAGAACAATCGAGCATGTTTTCCTTTAACATAAAGTACCTTCCGATCTTTCTTTTCCGTTATCCCGATTTGCAGCATGTTGCAGTAAATATCAATGTTTGCTTATTTTACCAGCTTTCTGGTGAGAGCCTGCAAACTCATGAGTGAGAAATACTCGGTCTCAATCTCGGAGATAGAAGGGAGTTTGTGGTAAGACCAGAGGTGCAGGTAATGTGAGGACAGCCGTTTTGACTGACGGCCATAGAGGAGCGCGTCGGAGGATTCCACCGTGCCGCAGTAGAGTTTGGAAATTCCTATGATCTCTTATCCTCAGGTTCAGGATCAGTCTTTGTGCGTACTTGGGATGGCAAGGGGTCCGGCACGGTAGGGATCTCGGATCATTTCGTTGATAAAAGTTTCTGGATCCCGGATTGCCTCCCTGGTAATGACAAATTCTTGCTGGCCGGTCTTGTCCATGACCCGTTTCAGGGCGTAATGGTAATCCGCGGACACCTGGCGACAGATTGCGACGGCGCTACCTCCCTCGGTCACTACCTTGTGCAGAATCTCATCTACAGCATCTTCGGTGAAACGGATCCGGATATTCTGCTTGTCCACGAAATACGACTCGAAGTCTCTCACCTCGCCGATCATAGTTACCACCGCGTCAAAGAGGCCCTTCAACTCTATTCCTGAGCGCAGATGCCAGGTAACAATCAGGTCTGTCCGCGTATCGGTAAAGGCCTCACCATACTTCTGAAGATAGTACGCTTGCTTGTCCAGGACTTCCTGTTTGGCCGTGGCCCTATCCTTTGCAAATACGTCCTGATACCGCCTGTCGACTTCTGGGTCATCGGGATTTGCAAGGAGGCGCTCCAACATGCCTTTGGGATCTTTCACCACCTCGGGAGTAACCACAAAGAAATGGATGTCAGTGGAAGGAAGCTTTTTTTCAAAGGGCAGGACCGTCTTCTCCAGCACACTCACCAGGCCCCGGGCCCCGGTTCGCTCTTCATGGGCGCCCTCGGCCAGCAGACGGAGGGCCTCGTCTTCAAAGCGGATATCAATGCCATAGGCGCGGAAATCCGCCTTTTTGGCATTAATCACCGGGTTTCGTGGGTTTTTGAGAATCGCATAGAGGTCGTCCACCGAAAGCTCTTCGAAGATCGCCACCACCGGCAATCGGCCCACGAATTCACTCTCGAAACCATACTGCATGAGGTCCTCGGATTTGACCATCTTCAGGTAGTACCCTTCCTCGTCCTTGGTGGATAGGTCCGCACCAAAACCGATCACCTGCTTTTTCACCCGCTTTTTGATGACCTCAGACAAACCGTTGAAAGCACCGCTGACGATAAAGAGGATATTGCGGGTATTGACCACACGTTTTTCCCACTTCCGCGTCTTGCGGTACTGTTCAATGGCTTGGATTTGAGAGATGGGATCGTGAGGCACCTTCAGATCGACCTCGGTCTCTTCCATGGGCTTCAGGAGGGCCCGTTGCACCCCGGTCCGGGAGACATCGGGACCGATTAGATTGTGACTGGAGGCAATCTTGTCGATCTCGTCAACAAAGATGATGCCATATTGCGCCAACTCAATATCATCATTGGCCTCGTGCACCAGGTCGCGGACCAAATCTTCCACATCGCCACCAACATAGCCAGTCTCACTGAACTTGGTGGCGTCACCTTTGACAAAGGGGACCCCCAGCTTATCGGCAATGAGCTTCACCATATAGGTTTTGCCCACCCCGGTGGGCCCGGTCATGATGATATTGTTCTTTATCCGGCCCACCACGGTGGGATCCTGGCCTCGTTTGCTTCTTAGCTCGTGTTTTATCCGGTTGAAGTGGGTGCAGACCTTGGTGACAAGAATGGCCTTTGCCTCATCCTGCTTGATCACGTATTCGTTGAGGTAGGCTTCTAGCTCTTCAGGTTTCATGTCGAACTGGATCTTATTCACAGCGTCACTGCCCGATGTACCCTCATTCTCAATCCGCTCCCGGGCCGCCCTTGGAAGGAATATCTTTATGCGGGCACCGTACTTCTTTGAAAGGTGTTCGCTCAGTTCCTTTTCCAGCTCTTTCTGATCCGGGATCTTCTGCTCTCGGTCCGGCATAAGGCACCTTTAGAGCAATTGCTGAACGCCTATGACGAATGCATCCTTGAGCGCATACCAATTATGACCATTGACGGGGGACTGACAAACCAAGAGGCGTTCAGGGTTTTAGGGTTATGATCCACAGGGCAACGCCGGTGCCTCTTTCGTTCCTGGGCCTGGAGAATCTTTGCGAGCAGCGGCACCCGCTAGTGGGAACATGGGGAGACGACCTGATCCAGCTGGTTCTCACCCAAGAAAATGGCCCCAACAAACGTTGTCCCATCTGGTTACTCCCGGACCACCTTTCTCCCCCCGGTGCCACTCAAAACACCGGCATTTATGCCATCTGGCTGGGTTACTAGGTCCGTCCGGTAGACCCAACGAAATTGCTTTCCCAAGGCCAACCGTGATGGTTCCCGCTCATTGGGACCATATTTAATCTATCACGACTTGGGTGCTTTGCCAAGACAATTTCTCGATTTATGCCAAAATCAAAGTAGCGCTGATATCCACAATTTCCTACCAATTTACTTGGAATGTAGGTAACATATTTCTGACAATTTTATAGGCCGAAATTTTGCTAATATATCTAATGCGCTATCCAAGTAGTTCGTTATTAAATGTCTCTGCTATATATGTTTACTCTCGCCTATTAGGAGATTTTTTAGATATGTTTTTCATATCTTTACCAAGGCAACCATTTCTTGAAGCCGGAAGTGCAGTTCCCTCCCGATATCAAACCATTTAAGCCCAAACAAAAATTAAGGGCTTAGCATATATCCGCTAAGCCCTTAATATTATAAAAAAATGGCGTCCCCAAGGGTACTCCGCGTTTACCCCAGTTTTCGTCTGCGCCTGAGGCAACACGCGGACTCAGTTGACTTTTACGTTTCGCGCAGCCAGAAAAAGCCTTATAGAATCCGCCTGAAAAGGGTCCTGAGCAAGTAAAACAAAATTCATCATCTACGCAAAAAATCCGAGGTTCAGAGATCAAGCTCACTTTTCGATTTCGCCCTTTTTGACCTTTTCTCTTTGGCCCAGGCAAAAGCTTTACTTTTATAATTGTTTTGGTGCAATCGTTTTTCAACTTCCTCCTTATAATTATCCACCACCGTTTTGCACTCAGGCCTAATTATAGAAGCTTCTTCTGCGAAATGCTTTCCCGCCCGTTTCATCGATCTTCCAACTCCAGTATGCATGTCCAGAGCAAAGTCAGGGATTTCCTCACGGTATCCCTCATCAAGGCGTTTTCCAAGAGCCAGCAAAAAATTGTTTGCAATTCTAGATTTTTCAGATCTACACATCAGAAGTATTGCATTTGCCAATACGAGAATAGCTCCAGAATTTCCCTTTGAACGAAGAAGAAAATAATCATCCCGCATTGTAGAAATGCTGACTGCTACATTGCTCGGGACAAGCGCGCTGATGTCTTCGTAGCCTATTATCAGCAGTCTGTTCCACAGATGCTGTTCAAAATCTGGGCACATTTCCAGAGCCCAATAAAATGCCTGCTCCTCCAGACCTCTTCGGATGGTCTTCTGGAGGGCGCTTACCACTTGATCCAATTTGTAGCCATTTTTTGTTTTGAGAAAAAACATATTCACCTCCCTCAACAGAGAGACGATTTTTTGCTTCGATTATTTCAATTTGTCTGAGGAGTGGAGTATGCGGGAATTGGCTAAAGCTCTATGATTCGGCAGAAAGATCTCTGCGAAGGTAGAACGAATGGTATATGGGATTATTCCTCTTTCTCGATCAAGAGAACGGTGATGTCTTCCGAGGATCCACGGACTCGAGACAGCCGGGCAAGCTCGCTGGCTCCACGACAGATATCTCCGTGCTCCTTAACTATATCGGCAGCCTCGATGGGGTGAAACACCTTAGTCACACCATCTGACAGAATCAAGATTCGGTCGAACTCTTCAATGGAGAATTGATCAATATCGATTTCCAGATTCTTCCCTAACCCGAAGTAGCGATAGATCGCCCCGTCCATCTCGTGGAGACGGGTAAGCTGAGACGCCTCGCCATCTCTTATCAGCAGGGCAACGGTGTCTCCTGCGTGAAAAGTGAAACAGGTATTCCCATAATTCC
>CAYFXH010000157.1:7558-9007 GCA_964346905.1 uncultured Desulfobacteraceae bacterium
CACTGTGCCGGCACATCCTCCAAGCGGACGGTCCGTTCCTTCCATGAAGCCCCAATCGTAAATGCCCAGATTAGCTTCCTGCAGGAGCTGGTGAACACCTTCGAAATTAGCTGAATAGTTTTCGGGCTGCTGATAGAATTTCAGCAGCCAATCGCACATTTCCTGAGCTGAACTTCTTCCTTCCGGTGCACTCCCGATGCCATCAAAAACGGCAAATATCTCTCCCCGATCCTGACTTCCAACAAGTGGCACTTCTTTAGGAAGCAGCCGGTAACGGTCTTCATAAAATTTATGTTTGCTACCCTTGATCCAGGCTACTGCCGCACAACCCTTAACCTCGCAATTCATTTGCGGAATAACCTCATTCTTCTCCTAAAGGAATGTGCCGCACGCTTCGCATAAACTACCACTGTGTCGTCTTATCCAAGTACTTCCCTAACAGCCTCATGGATCTGCTTTGCACTCTCGAAAGGATCCATGGCTCCTACCCCCGTACCCATACCGGGAATACCCAGCCTTTCTATCTCCGGCCGAACATCATTTGCACACAGTAAAGCAGCTTTCATCGCCTTGTGAACGTTGTCGGTACCTACTATTCTGACTGGCTTCCGCATCGTGGGAGCAGCTATCATCCTCTTTATTTTCGGGTGTCCAGTGGGGATACAAACCGCCTCGCCCACAGGTAATTCTCCACCAAACCTGTTCCTAATCACCTCTTGAAGGCGATTCTGGATTCCGAGGCCAAAGAAATCCCGGTAGGCTAGATCGATCCCCCCGTCCATGTAACCAAAGCTGTTTGCCGGGCTGACAACAGCATCAATCCTGGCTTGAAGTACGCTGCCAGTCCCAATCGATACATTGGGTAGGTTGCTCAAAACCTGAGACCACGCCAGGACCACATCCGGGTTGACATCTCTAAAGGCCAGAATGAGAGGTTCTTGACGGGGGATTAGTCTACGGAGTTTTCGGAGAATATTATCGTGTCTTTCTCCCCAAACATCGCGGTGCTTCTGTTGCAAGTTGGCAAGCTTCTTGAGGGCAGTATCAAGATCGGTTCCAGCTATTTGCTTAGCTTCTTTAACAGCACTATCCAGTTCTGTGAGTCGTTCGAGGTGGACTTGCCAGTTCTGTTTTTCTTGCCACACCTGTCGGAGCGCCTCCATCAGTGAAGGTGCTCTGCCATGTTTGACAAGCAACGCTTCCAGTTGTGCAGCCGCCTTTTCAAATGCCTCTGGTTGAGGGGATTTTGTCAATCGGTCCAAAATCTTCCGAATGGAATCATCAAGAGAAGACTGCCCCTTTTTGTCTGAATTCTTCATTGTCTTAGTCGGACAATTATTAAAATTTAATGAGGGTCATAAGCTTTGCTCTTAGCCTTCAAAACCACTTTTCGTGGAAATGACACTCGGGTCGCATCCCCGCATCTGCTGGGATATTTCCTATCGCATT
>CAYFXH010000158.1:0-8999 GCA_964346905.1 uncultured Desulfobacteraceae bacterium
AAAGGACTATCCAAGCGGCCCTTCATAGTATCTTAATGCACAGTTTGCCGAAATCTATTCTGGCACAAGATATTGTTAGAGTAACCGGACACAAAAAAAACCTCACCGGCCGGGGCATCAGCATCGGCGAGGGCCTACTGGCAAATTTATAGTAGATCGTTTGGGCAGGTGTCTAGCAAGATATCTGTTTGACGCTATGCGCTACTTGTCCTGAGCGAGCCTGCCCTGCCTGTCCCGAGCCTGCCGCGGGGCACAGACGCGGGGAGTTTACCTGCCCTGAGCTTGCCTGCCCTGAGTTTATCCAAGGGGTCGAAGGGTCGAATGGGTCGAAGGATGCGCTCTACGCTTAGCGAGAATAGAAACGCAAAAGAACAAGAACGTCCCCCTTCTCTCGATTAGACAAAATGTCCAATGTCATGAGGCGACCGAATCGTTTGATACTGCAGTCTGTCATTTGGTGTTATCGTTAATCGTCGTCATCGTCATGGTCGCCATCCCGATCGTTACCATCGCGATCATCGTCGTCATGGTCGCCATCCCGATCGTCACCATCGCGATCGTCGTCGTCATGGTCACCATCCCGATCGTCACCATCGCGATCGTCGTCATGGTCGCCATCTTCATCATCTCCAATGGGGCCAACATCGACAACATCAACAGCGTCAAGGGCGGAGGAGCTCAGCCAGACCTCAGGCCAGTCAAAAAACTGGGGCATGGTCTGATGGCAGGCGTAGCATTTGTTCTTGTCGGCATGTTTTTCGTGGATATCAAAGGGGAAAGTCTCCCTATAACGTTCGTCATCGTGACACATCCCACAGGCTTCGGAGGGCTGTGTGACTGGTGGAGCCAGTCCTATTGGTCGCTGATCGTCCCCTTCATGGCAGTTGTAACACCACTGCCACTCCTTGGCCACATGCTTCTTGTGAACTTCTCGTCTGCCGGCATCTTCACCTCCCTCATGACAGAACCGGCATTCATTAAAACCAGAGCGGTTTACAAGCGCCCTTCTCTCGTCATCCAGGGCCGGCATTGGTTCCCTGTCATCCTGTAAGATCGCATCGGCATGACAGTACCCGCAGTCAAGTTTCTCTCCCACGTGTTCCTGATGCAGCCCACTGCCATTTTTGAACTTGCTCGGGCTCTCATCTCTATGACAGATCTCGCATACCACGGTGGAATTTCCCACAACCGGTCCCGGAAACACATCAATTGGTGGCCTTTCACCACCATGACACTCAAGACAGCTCAGTCCTTCTGGGACCATTTCTTGATGTAGTTCCCTAATGCTGGCGCTATCTTCGCTTGTGCGATGACAGAGGTGGCAGATCTCCCGATTGCCGGAACCGATTTCGGTTCCCACATCTGGAATAAACCCATGGCAGACCACACAGTTCGCCTTCTCGGTGTGCTCTTCATGGATGTCCATTATATTTGTGGTGCTTTCCTGTTCACCATGACACACAACGCATCTGTGGCCTTTTGTGGGGGTTTCCATGTTCCCGGTCTCAACGATATTCGGGTTGTGGCACTCGAAGCAATCACCCTGAAAGGTGCCCAGCTCTCCGAGAATAGTACGGCTAAAGTCCAACTCCGGGTGGCATTTTTGACAGTCGAATTCGTGCACCCCCAATAAATCCGGCTCTTGCGTTGTCCTGTTTAGGTGGCAGTTGCTGCAGTCGGTGACTGTCTGCGGGTGGTCGGTGATGCCGGTTGGCTGGAAGTAGTCCGAATGTTTGTGACAGTTGGAGCAGTTGACGCCGGGGAAGTGGTCGTGGTCTCCGGACGGATCGCCCCGGTGGTATTTGGTCTCGGTGTGGCAGACTTCACAAATGCCATCGTACACCTCGTCGCCGTCGGCGAAAGAGTTCGGACCTTCCAGATTCGTAAAGATGATTCGTAAAGATAACTTCGCGGGGTCCGCTCTTCGGGAGGTAGTCAAGGGGCAGAAAGTCTGTTTCAATTACCTCGCTAATCAGGAAGAGGTTGGTCGTTCCATGTAGCGAGTGGCACGTTAAGCATCCGAACCACCAGTGGGTAAGCTCCGCCTCGGGTGGAAGATCTGTCTCCGAGATCGAGAAAGAGGGTGTAGACGATTGGGTAAGCTCTGCCTCGGGTGGAGGATCTATTTCCGAAACTGAGAAAGAGGACGTAGACAATTGGGTAAGCCCCTCCTCGGGTGGGGGATCCATTTCCGAAGTCGAGAAAGGGGATGCAGACAGAGGGTGGCAGCTCAGACAGTCCTCTCCACCTCCCGGCGGGTGGAACCGCATCTCGAGCTCCGCCGCGTCGAAGGACACAGTCACCGATTCTGCACGGACATACACGAAGGTGAGCGGAGACGAGAACAAGAATAGGATAAAAACCCCCAGGGCAACTGTTCGTCCTCGACTAAACATTATTCGCTCCTCAAAAATGAAATGGCGAACCTTTTCCTCTCAGGTGGTATTCGTCATGAGCATGCGACCATGCAGCTGCACCAACCATCCTCAACATGAGACCAAAGTAGTCGAATTTGGCATTCGCTGAGGCTGAGTCAACCGATAAGAACTACCATTCCATACGCGGAAGTATTAGGTTAGGATGGCCCCGAAACCTTATATTGCGTTAAAGTTTGCGTATGAGCAAGAAGCACACCAGAAGACTATACGGAAAATAAAACTATAAACACAACTAGTTAGAGAATCGTAAGGCTGCTCCTCATTGCTGAATACTTGGTGAAATTACCAGTCTCCTTGGTGATTTTACCCAGTATGAGCTGTTGGTTGCCGGGGAACAAGTAAGTGGGGGCACATTTGGATTTGTTAACGGTATGATTTAGAGATGGCAAAAATTTGAAATTTCCTTTATTTACCATTTCTAGCAGAACTGTTTCCATCAGACTGTAGTGGTGCAACTACGATAGGTGGTGACAGGATCTTGGATGATGGGGTTTAGTTCCGACCCCTGAAACCTGAAACCCGCCTCGAACCTTACGGGTAGCGCTCATCTTTCGCGCTAGGTAAAATCACCGATCACATGTGGTCATTTCACCAAGTATCACCAAGGTAAGGCACCTCCAGAAATATCTAAGCTATTGTTTTTAAAAGTATATCAGGTTAAACACTTTTCTGGCATATATATTGATATATTCCTATATGGAATAGTGGGTTTACTTTTCTCTGCTTGTCAAATCAATAATTGCACTCCACGTGTTGGGAGAATTTGTCAATCACCGCAAGAATCTGGCTACTTTCAGCAGTCTCAGAGCGCCATCGCTGTTTTGCGCCATCACCTTAGTATTTGATCTGGGAAAGCCATGAACATAAATAAAGCCATAACGTTTCTTAATGAGCGGCCATGGCTCATAGCCGTCATAACCGTTCTGCTGGTAGCGGTTATTCTCATAGCTGGGCATCAATCTTTTAAAGCCACAGAGCAGGCGACTTTCAAAGAGTTCAACCAGCGGCAGCTGGTTATGGCCAAAGGAGCAGTTGGCGGGATCGAGCTTTACTTCGGCCATCTCGTAGAGGCCATGCACGCCATGGCGAGAATGGACGGGGTTATTCGCTTTGATGAGAGCACCACCAGACATGTATTGGCGCTGGAAATCCATGAACTTGAACGGTTGGGAGTGAAGGACATTGGAGTGCTGGATGCACATGGCCTTTTGAGATTCAGTGCCAGGGTTGCTAAGTCGGAGGGTGCTGATTTCTCACAGCGGAGGTATTATCTGGAAGCAAAGGAAATGACCTCCTCCGAAAACTACCTCATCCGGCTCATCGACTCCAAGCCCGTTGGGAGGGATCAAGCTGGAATGCTCCTAGCCGTCCCTATGTTTGCTGCCCGACCGGACAAGAGCTACCCAGCTTCTTTTGGCCGATTTGCCGGAGTAGTATTCTGCACCCTCGATTTAAACTACTTGATTGACAAGTTGGTTGCCCCCGTCAAGTCTACCGAGGGAGGACACGCTTTCTTAATTGACCAGGGAGCTAAAGTACTCTGGGAGCCTGACAGCTCGCTTTTCAGGAAAAACCTTTTGAAAGAGGTCGAGGGGTTCCCGTCATATCAACAGATATTGGAGAGGATGACTGCCGGAGGTACCGGCACAGCAACATATTCCTACTACCGGTTCGATTATTCTACAGGTCAGTATTCAAGAGATAAAGAAGAAAAGCTCATGGCCTATATGCCGGCACGCCTCGGTACACAGCTTTGGGCACTAGGGGTTTGGGCACCCAAGGAAGAGGTAACCAGGTTGATCCGCTCATCCTATGTTAAACACCTTTTACTGGTGGCGCTCGTTACCATATCGATCCTTCTTGGCTGTTCCTATGCATTGGCAATGTCTTTTCGCTATAACAAGACTCTGGAAGCTCAGGTCGAAGTTAAGACCAGGGACTTTCAAGAATCTCATCGAAGACTTCTCACTGTTTTGGACAGCCTGGATGCCGCTGTTTATGTGGCGGATGTGGAAACATACGAAATCCTCTATGGGAACAAGTATGTTCGCGATCTCTTTGGCGACGTGGTCGGAAAGATCTGCTGGCAGGTTTTGCAGGATGGTCAATCCGGTCCCTGCGATTTCTGTACAAAGGAGAGACTGCTCACCCCTAATGGTGAGCCGGCCGGAGTAAATGTCCGAGAATTTCAAAAGGAGGTCACCGGAAAATGGTACGAAGTTCGTGATCGGGCAATCCGCTGGGTGGACGGCCGTACAGTTGTGTTGCAGATTGGCACAGATGTTTCTGCCCGCAAGCAGGCCGAGGAGGATCTCGAACGGGCACACAGTGAAATGGACACATTTTGTCATATCCTTAGAGAGATCGGCTTGCAGCGGACGCTTAATGGAGTAGCTTCCTTGTTGATGAAGGCGGTGCATAACATCGTGGGTAGCCAGTATACCTTGCTTCATATTATTAATAGCGAGCGCAATATGCTCTTCACTTTGACGGAATCGGGAATGTCCACCAGTGAAGACCCAGAACTGATTACAACCGCTCAGACTATTCTGGTAGGTCTGGATGGGATGACCATCGCACCAAAGAACAAGTTCACCCCCCCGCTCATCCCTGATTACTTTCCCACGGCACGGCAGACCATCATTCCCTTGCAGCTGCGGCATCAGCTCGAGGGCGCTCTTGTCATAACCTGTCAGCCGGACTGCCTGTGCGATGAAAAGGCACTCGAGATGACTTCATTGGTCTTGGAGCATGCGTCTGCAACAATACAAAAAGCCGTATCGTACGAAGAAGAAATACGCGATCTGGAGAAACGGGTGGAGAGTACGGCAGAATTTAGCGGCATTATTGGCAAAGACCCTAAGATGCAGGTGATCTACAAGCTGATTGAGGATATCGCCCCCACAGACGCCACCGTCCTCATTGGGGGTGAGAGCGGTACCGGCAAAGAGTTGGTGGCCCGGGCCATTCATCGACGAAGTCCTCGCCATAACAAGCCTTTTGTCGTAATCAATTGTTCAGCCTACCCGACAACCCTTCTGGAAAGCGAACTCTTCGGCCACGAGAAAGGCGCCTTCACCGGAGCCATCCGCCAAAAGATTGGGCGCTTCGAGCAGGCCCATGGGGGCACCGTATTTTTGGATGAGATTGGCGAAATTGCTCCATCGGCGCAAATCAAGCTTCTTCGCGTGATTCAGTCGCAAAAATTTGAGCGGTTGGGAGGCGAAAAGACTCTGACTGTGGACGTGCACATACTTGCAGCTACAAACAAGGACCTCGTCCAGGAAGTGAAAAATGGTAATTTCCGCGAGGATCTCTACTACCGTCTCAACGTCATTCCTATCCACTTGCCAGCACTCAAGGAGCGGCTCAATGACATCCCCCTGCTGGCCCGCCATTTCCTCAGCCGTTTTGCCAGGGAACAGGATAAGGAAATTCAAGGGTTTAGCTCCGAGGCCATGCGATTGCTCCTGGCTTACAACTGGCCGGGTAATGTCAGGGAGTTGGAAAATAGTATCGAACACGCAACCGTGCTTGCCAAGGGAGGCCAAGTCGAGGCCTCAGACCTTCCCACCATAGTCCAGACCCAAGGGGGTCGCACTCTGCCTGACAGGCTGCCAACCATTGAGGAACACGAAAAGAATCTGCTGCTGGAAACCCTGGAGAAGTGCGGCTGGAACAAGAAAGAGGCGGCCCAACATTTAGGGATCAGCCGCACCGCCCTTTATGACAAGCTCAAGAGGTACCAAATTACCAAGCCTACCACTCACTAGACTAGTGTCCATCCGGAATCGTAGATTCCCGGATGGAGCTGTCAGCAGTCAGCGGTCAGCTTAACCTCATTATGTATATGTATTTTGCTGATAGGGTGAGTCCGAAAACAGCCGTTTTCGGGCGAGCACCAGATTAGACAGTCCCACAGCCCTCACTTTGTTTTTCGGTCTCCTACCAGTTAAATCCCTGAAATCACAAATAAAATTAGGTGTAAGGATTCCTTGCAGAGCTAAGCAATTAAAATTTCATAACAAATCTGATTTCAAAAAATGGTGTTAGCTTTCTTTACAGACGGCGACGAACATCTGGACCAAGCCCTCTCTCAACTACGAAGCCCTCGTGCTTTTTTTAACATTACAGTCCCCATTCGGCTAAGCATTTTCATCCAATGATCTCAATAAGTTAGTAACACATATCATTCGACCCTTCCTACTAACGGACCGACTTCAACCCTCTAATCCTTCTTGCTGGCACAGGATTTGCGCAATACGTGTCGTAGTAAGGTGTCCGGGGTAGAGCGTTATTCCCTGGGAGATCCGGATGCAAGATTCGATCTTAGTAATAAGTGCTGATGAACAACATTGTCTCGAGCTTCGCGCTGCCTTGGAAGGAGAGGATTATCGAATCAGGCAGTTGGATTCAGTTGAGCACTTCGTAGGTGGTAGGAAGGAAGGCGACTGTTGTTTGGCGATTCTGGATCTGGATAGTTTGTCCGTAGATAACAGACTCATCAGGAAACTCAAGAGAAAAAACCCCTCACTTCGCATCATAGGTGTTTCTAGTCGCTCGTTTCATCCTGAATTGCAGGAAGCCATGAGCAGTCATATTTACGCCTGTCTCGGCAAACCTGTTGACGAAGAAGAGTTGGTCTTTTGGGTCAAGAGCTCCTTAGAAGTCTGAAATCTCAAGCTCTTTGTTGGGCTGAATTGGACTTTAAAATTGGACTTTAAAAAGGGGAGTCTTTCCTGGACACAAAAGGCAAAAAGTTTCGCTTTTTATCAGTGCCGTTTTTGTTGCCCCTGGATATAGACATACACCTTAACAGGGGAGAGGTTACACCCTTCGAAGGAAGAGGTACCTGGTCATGTGCAGTGATAATAGAATCCATCGGCTTTTCGTCCTGGCCGTGGTGGCGAGCCTGATCTTGTCCGTCTCTGCTTTGGGGGCCGAGCAACTGCCCACCGAACTGCCACAGCCTGAAATCTCTAAATCTCAGTTTTATTGCGGTAGTTGCCATCTGCTGACCTATCCAGCCATCTTTAATAAGGGGTACGAAACCTGGAAAATAAGCAAACACATTAAAGCGAGTTGCGTTGATTGCCACTACCCGCCTCAAAGCGGTGAAAAGGTGGAGCAAGGCCGCCGGATGAATAGCAGTGCAGAGACCAAACATATCCCCAAGAATATCTCAGCAGAAACGCAAGACCGTTTCAGCTATCTTCCGATTGGTGGTGAATCAATTCAAACGAGGCCGACCATCGGTAGTGCCAGTTGCCTGATATCTGACTGCCACGGCAAGCCTGAGGACACGTTCATGACCAAAAGAATTGAATTCGGCGAGAAAAAAATAAAGTTTGTTCATGAACCCCATTTTGACGAGAAGAAACAGATCGAAGGCATGAAAGTCGGCTGTACTTCCTGCCACCAGCATTTGACCGAGAACAAGCACTTTGAGGTGGGCAAACCATCCTGCACGCTCTGTCATTTCAAGAACGCCAGATATAACCAGGGTCGAGGTAAGTGTGAGCTATGCCACACGCTCCCTGAAAAGCCCATCCAGCAATCCTCCGAAAAGCCGGTTACGCATGCCATGCTTAAAAAAGAGAAGGTCTCGTGCGCTGGGTGTCATCTTGATCTGATAAAGGCCATCGGAGGCGCTTCATACCGAGCATACTTCGAACATAGAACTCTGAATATCGCCTTGATCATGGGAGCCGGCGGCATCAGAGAGAATTGTCAACAGTGTCACTACCAGGAAAGAGCTCTTAAAGAAAAAGACAACAAGAAGCTGATGCATGCAGAGCATGTCACCAAGCCCACTGCGCGATGCTTCGACTGCCACCGCGGCTGGAGAGGCTGGAAACCCAGCTATCTCCATGTGGGTCTTTTACAATCCGGTTTAGCCAAAAAGTGAGAATTTTTCCTTATGGAAATAAAACTTAAGTGAACTCTTTAGCGGACAAACGGTATGCCGGTATGAATACAGCCAGCCTCTCGTGAAAACCATGGAGCTGAAGGATTGCAGATGAACATTAGCAGGCGCCGTTTTTTAGGTGTTGCAGGAGCCATGATAACCTTTGCCGCGGCAGGCAATTATAAAAAAACATTTGCTGCACGCAAGCCCCAAGCCCCTCCGAATCCCTATGGCTGTGTAGTGGATCTAACAGCCTGCGTTGGCTGTCGAACCTGCGAACAGGCCTGCAATCGAGTGAACCACCTGCCGCCACCCAAGGAAAGGCTCGACGATCGTACTGTTCTCGACCAAAAGCGCAGACCAGGCACCAGCGCTTTTACGGTAATAAACCGCTACTACTCCGGTAGGCTTGATGAGCAAAACCAATTGGTACCCACCTATGTCAAGATCCAGTGCATGCACTGTCAGGATCCGGCTTGTGCTTCAGCCTGTCTTACTGGAGCATTGAGCAAGAGAGACAACGGTGCGGTCCACTATGACAAATCCAGGTGCGTTGGTTGTCGTTACTGCCTGGTGGCTTGCCCCTTCCAGATTCCTGCCTATGAGTATTTTGATCCTCTCACACCCCGGGTGCGAAAATGTACCTTTTGTTA
>CAYFXH010000159.1:0-2136 GCA_964346905.1 uncultured Desulfobacteraceae bacterium
CAGGGTTAGAGAAGGAGAGACCATTGGTCTGGTGGGCGAGTCGGGTTGCGGTAAGAGTACCATCGCCTTCGGAATCGTAAATTTTCTTGGCCCAAACGGAAAAATTGTGGACGGAAGCGTCCGTTTTCAAGGAAATGAGCTGGTGGGCCGATCGCAAGAAGAGCTCAAAAAGCTGCGAGGTGACAGGATCACCATGGTGTTTCAGGACCCCATGCAAGCCCTCAACCCCTCGGTGAGGCTTGGTGAGCAACTTGCCGAGGTGCTGACTTGCCACAGGGACATTTCAAAGGAGGAGGCCTGGGAGCGATCCATTGAAATGCTCAAGCGGGTTAATATGCCTGATCCTGAAAATGTAATGATACGCTACACGCACCAGATCTCAGGTGGTCAGCAACAGCGAGTTGTCATTGCCATGGCCATGCTCAACAACCCGGCCGTGCTGATCATGGATGAGCCCACAACAGCTCTGGACGTCACCGTGGAGGCGACAGTGCTGGATCTGATCGAGGAACTGAAAAACGATTTCCTGGCGGCCAATATTTTTATTACCCATAACCTCGGCGTGGTTGCCCGGGTGAGTGATCAGCTCTGCGTGATGTACGCCGGGCAATTGGTGGAGAGGGGATCCGTGAGGGAAATCTTCCGAAACCCACGCCACCCTTACACCATGGGACTTCTGGCCTGCGTACCTCGGCTAGGGGAGAGCAAGGTGGAGTCTCTCCTCCATCCCATCCGCGGCCGCGTGCCTCCCCCGGCTGAACGGCCAAAAGATGAATGCATCTTTGCGCCTCGCTGCGACTACGCCACGGAAAAATGCCGGGAGGCATGCCCCGGCTTTACAGAAATCTCGCCAGAACATGTGGCCCGCTGTATCTATGCACTGGAGATTGCAACTAGGCCACGAACAGCCAGAAGGCGACGAAAAGAGGTACAGCAGGAGGAAACGGCTCCAGCCGATTCCCCCAAAGATACCCTTCTTAGCTTTGAGGCCCTCAAGGTCTACTATCCCCAGGAATCAAATTCGGTTGTAAGCCTGTTTGGTCTTGGCGAAAAGAAGTTCGTCAAAGCCGTGGATGATGTGAGCGTGCGGATGGCAAAGGGGCGGACTCTTGGTATCGTGGGAGAGTCGGGCTGCGGCAAATCCACTCTAGTCAAGGGGCTCATCGGGCTGGAGCCGGTTACAGATGGAGACCTGGAGTTTTTGGGTTTCGACATCAAGAGCCCTGTATCAGCACGGGATACGAAGCTGATTCAGGAAATGCAGATGGTCTTTCAGAATCCCGACTCAACCCTCAACCCTTCTTACACCGTCGGCACACAGATCGCCAGGCCTATCAAAAGATTTGAAACCGTGCCCAAAACCCAGGTAAGGGATGAGGTTGTGCGTCTTCTCACGGCTGTGCGTCTTCCCCCCACCTACTACGACCGTCTTCCTCGACAACTAAGTGGCGGAGAGAAACAGCGGATTGGGATTGCGCGTGCTTTAGCAAGCCGGCCCGACCTGATCATTTGCGATGAACCGGTGTCCGCCCTGGATGTCTCCGTCCAGGCGGCGGTTATCAATCTTCTTCTGGAGATTCAGCAAGTTTTCGGCTCATCGATGATTTTTATTGCTCATGACCTGAGTGTAGTCCGCTTTTTTTCTGACGATATAGCGGTCATGTATCTGGGGCAGATTGTTGAAATCGGTCCGGCCGATGCAATCTATGCGCCCCCGTACCATCCTTATACAGAGGCACTGCTGTCAGCGGTTCCCATTCCAGACCCTAATGCGGAGCAGAAGGAGATACGTCTCGGCGGCAATGTCCCCAGCGCCCTCAGCCCACCAAGCGGCTGTAGGTTTCACACACGTTGCCCCAGACGGCATGAGTTGCTGCCAGACGGCGGCAAAATCTGTGAAAGGGATGTTCCCCCCTGGCGGGAGTCCAAACGGCACCGGATTCTCTGCCACATCCCTCTGGAGGAGCTTGAGAAAGTAGAGCCGGTTGTCCACGCTGCTGCCTCATAGGAGAGAACCCCTTTCGGCAGTGACTAAACAAGTGAAGAAGGTTTACTAAATCTTAAAGCCACGTCCTCTGGGCGCGGATCCTTTACTCTTTCTTAAACTGATCTACCCTGCTATGGATAGCCTGCCAT
>CAYFXH010000159.1:2146-4431 GCA_964346905.1 uncultured Desulfobacteraceae bacterium
CGAGCAGCCGGTCCAGACCGAATTCGGCGAATTCCGGCTGGTGTGTTTCGAGGATCTCGAAAAGCCGTTGCTGTGCTCGGTCCAAAAGACTCGGACCTCCTGATTCTTCCCATTTCTCAAAACTATCACGGCAGATGAGTTTAGGCCGCCACTGGGTAGTTTCGAAGTGCTCCAGGGTATGGTCATGAGTTAGAAACTGCCCCCCGGGCCCTACTTCCCGGATAACATCCAACGCCAGCATGTCATCGTCCACTGAAATACCTTTTTGGAACCGACGTAACTGGTCGATAATTTCATCCATAATCACGATCATCTCCAGGCTTCCCGTGCGGCCGAAGTCGAGGTAACCCACGTCGTGATTTAGATTGGCCCCCGACATTATTGACAGAAAGGTGATGAGGGCGGCTTCCAGAGTGGCCTGACCGTCAGGAATCTGCGAATCACTGGTCCCTGCATAGCCCCAACTGGGAAGGTCATAATAATGGCTCATTTCAATTGCTCCGATATAACCGAGATAATACTCTGGCGCATTGTATGAGCTTTGACTTGAGGCCATGTCTAGCACGGCAGGCCCCATACCCATGAGGAAAGGGGCTCCTTCGGCCTTTAATTGATGGATGACCAAACCACAAAAGCATTCCGCCAGCCCCTGGGCCACATGGCCGGCGATGGTCATGGGCGCTGTGGCGCCGGCAAGAGGAGCTGGTGAGTAGACAACCGGAATGCTTTTTTCGGCACAGAAGAGAAGTTTATCCAGACTGGAGAAAGGATGTTTCAGGGGGCTTATCGGTTCCACGTAATGGATCATATATGGCGCAGAGCGCAGCTTCTCGTACCCGCTTCTGAGGATTCCTGCAATTTCCCACATCTCGCAAAGGTCGTCCCGGCCCTCTGCCGTGTTCACTATAGGTTTGGTGGAATGTTCAACCATGGCCTGAAAGCTTGTAAGATAGGCGCGTTGAGGGCTTACGTCTGAGGGATGAGCGCAAGACATGATGAAATCAATGTTGGACAGTGCGTCGCAAAGGCGGGCTGCTCGGCCGACATCGGCCAGAACACTCTGACGCCGTTTCATTTTTTCCGAGTTAAGTGTGAAGAGGAGATCTGAACCTGTGCCAAAATAGGAGCGATGTCCGCCCAGTTCCATGGCAGGCCTGCCCTCGCGGTCATAGACGGAAATGTTGCGAGGAGCGCTCTGTAAGGCCTTATATACCAGTGGGCCGGGAATCTTGACCACGTCGTCTTCTTCGACTCTACTGCCGCCACTCTTCAGGAGCGCCAAGGCTTCCTCATGGAGGATCTGCATTCCAATCTCTTCCAGAATCTCCAGTACAGCTTGGTGAATCCGTTTTTTGTCAGCTTGGGAGAGAAAACGCAGCGCGGGTCTCTGAGACACCTCATTGGAAATCACGGTAACATTCCTTTCATTTTATTGGCACAGCGAACTAGGCTCTCTGCGGCGGGCTATAAGGATGCTGAAGGATCTATGGATGGAGCATACTGGCAGAGATCCAATTCTGTTAATTTCTCTTCAGAAGGTCTTCCCAACTTATCCCAGCCCATGACCGTATAGAATTCTCGTTTCATCGGTTCCATCCATTCAAAAGGCTGGGAAGGCTCCCTGCCGAAATTGTACTCTTTGTCAAAAAACATGTCGGGTAGGCGATCCTCAGCACTGCTTACTCCCCGGATAATATTAAAAAGCCGTTCCAGATTGACGAGTCTCTCTCCAATCTTAAAGAGCATCTTCGCATCCACGTCCTCGCCGGTCAGCGTACTGGCTAGCTCAGCCTCGCCTTCCAGATCAAACGCTCGTATTAGGGATAAAGCAGGAACTTTGCATAGCCCCAGGCAATCAAGGACGAGGTTGACGATCATGGACCGTCTAACCAATTGTGCCTTCCCATGAATGGAATTGAGATTTACTGCATCTGGTGTTCCGAACTCCTTGGTCGCCTGTTCAGGTGACCAGCCGTATTCCAGGGTAGCGTAGACATCATTAAAATCTGCGCCGCGACTGGAGACCGTGTATCCCAGAGCCGTCCCCATGATGTTGACCGGATGGTAGCCTGCCAGTCCCTTGACGTGCGGTGCAAATCGTTCGGCTCCTCGCCCGATGATCCTAGCTGCCCGGCGGACTCCCTTTGAAAGAACTGCACCCAGCCCGTCACCATAAACCATTTGCCGGACTAGGGTTTCCATTGCTTCCGCGTTTCCCCAGGACAGGTCCAGACCACCGGTGCTTTCTAAACTGAGAATCCCCCTATCGTAGAGGTCCATGGCAA
>CAYFXH010000159.1:4552-5337 GCA_964346905.1 uncultured Desulfobacteraceae bacterium
TGGAGCCCAGGGAGATCATCGGTTCGAATTCGGGTCGGACCGCTTTAGCACCACTGTCCTCGAACTGGAGCTCAGCCTTGCATTGAATGGGGCATCTGTAGCAGCCCCGCGGTCGGGTGACATGCTTTCTCAAACGTCTTCCGTCCAAGGCGTCCACCGCCTCAAAACGATTCTGTCGATAATTGCGGGTGGACAGAATACCCATGTCGTCGGCCCACTTCACATAACCGGCACCCCCGTATTTGGCTACGGTTGCAAATTGGGGAGAACTCCTCATTTGCTGGATGTAGTTATTAATCGCCTGACGCTGGCTGGGAGATGCTCTTTTTTCCTCTTGCCTTCGTCCGACTACTACAATCGCTTTAAGATTTTTTGATCCCATGACTGCGCCCATGCCCGTGCGTCCGGCAGCGTGATCAAGATCCGACATGATACAGGCAAAAAGGCAGCCGCTTTCTCCACCAGGTCCGATGGCCATAATCTTCAGCCCCTTGTTTTCAAATTCCTCTTTGAGACGTCTTTCTGTTTCCCAAGTATCCAAGCCCCAAATGGTTTGAGCATCGCGCGTTTTCACTATGTCGCCATCGATCCAAAGGTAGACGGGTTTCGGGGCTCGGCCTCGAATGATCAAGCTTTGAATTCCACAGGAGCGCAGCTTAGCGCCAAAACCCCCACCTACGTTTGAACTGCCCAAAATACCTGTCAAAGGCGAAAGCGCGTTGACGTGTAGTCTTGAGGAAACAGGAGCTGCGGTACCGGTAAGCAAGCCGCAGGAAAGAGTGAGT
>CAYFXH010000159.1:5347-8974 GCA_964346905.1 uncultured Desulfobacteraceae bacterium
TTGACGGCACCTATAGCATCCGCGCCAGCAGCAGCGACGTCCTCGTCTTCTCCTTCATCGGCTACCTTCCCCAGGAAATTACGGTAGGCATACTCCGGGAATGGTGAGGTCTGCAAGGCTCCACTGCTCAGATCCATATCAACAATTCGTCCCATGAACTGGCCCATAGAGTATTCCCCAATCATTCACCTGGATCAGTTACGAATCGTCTTATCCAACCGGGAAAAAATGCCTCAACTATCGGAAAAAGTAAAGCAAGAACATAGGGAAATAATATCGTCTAAAGTCCGTTGGCACTATAGGGCTAAATAAGATGGGTCTAATGCAATTGCCACAGCGGTTGCGATACTTCTGTTCAATTGCATTTTGTTTTCGGCGAGAAGACTAAGCCGCGGCAATCGGCTAGTAGCATTTTTGTGAGGTAGATTTTGGGAGTAGACATTTTCCGCGAGAGGTCATCTATTCTCATTGACAGGGATGTATATCTTCAGATAATTAGGGCAATTCAGCAGCAGTAAAAGAATATTCGTGTAACGTTTGGCTGTCCTTCAAACAGTACTCAATCATTGCCGTGCTTCCTGTCTCTAAGGGTTTTAGGTCAGAGCCTCTGGCATAGCGTTTGCATATCCCAACTGTCCCTAAGCCTTCGACTTTATTGCCTTTAATAGTTTAATACGGAGTAACTCCCAACTTGCACTAGACGTGATCTACTTTAGCAGGAAATTTGCCAGTATTGACAGTGGCGTGTTTGACGGTCTTTTCGGGAGAAGAGAGGATCAAGGATGATTATTGTAGGAGAGAAAATCAACACGAGTCGGAGGAGCATCGCAGAGGCGGTGCAGGAACGAGATGCTGACTTCATTAGCGATGTGGCCCGGGCCCAGGCAGAAGCTGGGGCTCATTATATTGACGTCAACGCCGGGACTTTTATGGAGCGAGAAGTCGATTCTTTGTGCTGGTTAGTCGAGACGGTGCAAAATGAGGTGGAGCTACCTCTGTGCTTGGATAGTCCTAATCCCGAGGCTCTAGCCGAAGCGATCAAACACCACAAAGGCGAGCCGATGATAAATTCCATCTCGCTAGAGAAAGAGCGTTACGAAGCTCTCCTACCCATTGTCACTGCTCGGCCTTGTCGGGTAGTAGCCCTGTGCATGGCTGAAACATCGATGCCCAATACCGTTGCAGAGAGAGTTGAAGTCGGGGAACAATTGATCAACAAGCTCACCAATGAAGGGATTCCTCTCGAGAATATTTACGTGGACCCCTTGGTGCAGCCCGTATCAGTTGATACTGGCATGGGAACGGCAGTTCTTGGAGCCATCCGTAGAATAATGAAAGACTTTCCTGGGGTGAACAGTATCTGCGGGCTTTCGAACATCTCTTTCGGTCTGCCAATGCGCAAAGTAATAAACCGTAACTTTCTTGCTCTTTGTATGGCATCGGGCTTATCAGCCGCAATTTTGGATCCCACTGACAAGCAGTTGATGGCGACACTTCTATCGGTGGAGATGCTCCTTGGACGTGATGAATATTGCGGAAACTTCATCGAGGCCTATCAAAGTGGGCGTATTAGCGAGAAATAGCCAAAAGTGAATATAATCCACGAAGGACGCGAAGCACACAAAGATGAAAGATATGTCATGTGTGATGTAAAAAATGGCTGGAAGTGTAATCGCACATTTAGAGTCCCTTCGCGCTCTTCGCGGATAACTTGATACTCAAAGGGGGAACATATGAGTGAATTCAAATCATTGACCGAGGCGGTGATCAAAGGTGACATACAGACGGCGGTGGCGGAGACCCAGTCAGCCCTGGATGCTGGCGGCAATGTTCAGGACATTGTGGACAAGGGGCTCATTGTGGCCATGGACGAGGTAGGAGAAAAATTTTCAAAAGGTCAGATGTTTGTGCCGCAGATGTTACGCTCTGCCAAGACTATGCAAGAGTGCATGAAACTGATCAAACCGCTATTTCAGGAAGGCGAACTGGCAGCCAAGGGAAAAGTGGTCATTGGAACTGTGCGGCAGGATTTGCACGACATTGGCAAGAACCTGGTTGCCATGATGATGGAAGGGGCAGGATTCATCATAACGGATTTAGGCGTTGACGTTTCACCAAAAGATTTTGCCCAAAAGGCTGAAGAAGTTGGGGCGGACATAGTGGCCATGTCTGCCTTGCTCTCCACCACAATGCCAGCCATGGGCGAAACCATAAAAGCTCTACAAGAGGCCGGGCTTAGAGATAAAGTGAAGGTGATGATAGGTGGGGCGCCGGTTACGGAAAATTTCGCTCGTGAGATCAAGGCCGACTCTTACGCACCCGATGCAGGTTCCGCGGTTATTGTGGCCAAGAAGCTACTTGGCATTTCCTGAAGGCGGATAAAGGAGTAAGCTATGGAAAGTCTGGACATCCCCACCTTTCAGCCTCGGCTCAGAGTAATAAGCCGCGAACAGGCATTGGCAATCCATGGGGCGGCTCTGGAGATTCTCGAGAAAACGGGTTTTAGAATGGAGCATCCCCGTGCCCTGGAAATGCTTGCCCACAGAGGTTGCGAGATTTTCGATGGTGATTGGGTCCGTATGCCTCCCCATCTGGTTGAAGAGGCTCTGGAGTCGGCTCCGAATCAAATAGATCTCTATGACCAGAAGGGTGCAAAAGCAATGGATCTCATGGGTGAGAACTCCTTCTATGGCACAGGCTCGGATGCTACCTTTACCCAGGACGTGGAAACCGGTGAACGGAGGCGAACGGTTCTTCAAGACGTGGGTAATTTCGCCAAGTTGGTGGATGGGTTGGAGAACATCGACTTTGCCATGTCAATGGCCAACCCTGAAGACGCCCCCATCGACGATATTTACGTCTATGTTTTTGCTGAGATGGTTAAGAACACCAATAAGCCCATCGTTTTCATTGCAGATAGCGGCAGAGACATTGCCAAGATTCACGAGATTGCCTGCCTGGTTATGGGAGGAGAAGAAGAGCTTCAGAGAAGACCTTTCATTCTCAATTACTCAGAGGCAATAAGCCCCCTCAGATTTCCCGAAAATGTGATGGAAAAAATCATTTTCTGCGCCCAAAAGAAGATCCCCCTTTGTCTTCCCTCTGGCTCAAATGCGGGGGGCGGCGCTCCGGTAACCTTGGCCGGGGCCATGGCCCTGGGAATTGCCGAAAATCTGGTGGGGCTGGTGGTACATCAGATGGCAGGCAAAGGTTCGCCTTTTCTTTTTGGCCCCAATGTGAGTGCCTTGGACATGAAGTCCAGCGTGGTCTGCTACGGTTGCCCCGAATGGAGTCTCACCCAGGCCGCCCTAGCTGACATGCGAGACGAGCTATATGGTCTCCCTATTTGGGCTTTTGCTGGAGCTTCCGATTCCAAGGTTATGGATGCGCAGGCGGGAGCTGAAGCCATGTTTTCCATTATTACGGCCCTTCTCTCCCGTGCTAACCTGATCCACGATGTGGGTTTTCTGGAATATGGCAGTACCTCATCCCTCGAGATGATCACCATGGCAAATGAACTTATTGCCATGAGCCGCTTCTACGTCAAAGGAATCCCAGTAAATGAGGGTACTTTGGCTCTGGAGGCCATAGAAAGGGTTGGCCGCGGCGGTCCCGGGTCCATTTTCC
>CAYFXH010000160.1:0-8957 GCA_964346905.1 uncultured Desulfobacteraceae bacterium
GATTATACATGATCCTGCTCTCCGGGCTTAAATAAGTGGTAAACAGGATCTGGGAATCCAAGAACTCAAGGGCAAATAAGAGTCTTTTCACAAAAGAGTTAATGGGGACGCCCCCCTTTCCTTGATAATTGCTATAGACATTCTTATCCCCCTTGGGATAATCAAATTCCTTGGTCTTGGTTTTTACCAGCACATACTCATCGGTTTTTTCTCCATAATAAATCTCCGGTCGCTCTATCTTCAGGTCGGCATCAAAGGAGGGAGGCAGGTCTTTGATTAGGAGGCGCGGGAGTCCTTCGCGGGTCACTTCACTGACTGGACTTAAGGCCAATCCGTAGCCATGGGTATACTTTAGGTGCCTGTTAACCCAGGTATTTGCCTGGGGAGGAAGCTGATCAACCACGAACTCCCGGGCGGCCAGCATAACCTGTCTATATTGGTTATTGATTATGTAACGATCTACGTCCACATCGTCAAAATCATAATACAGCCGGATGGATTGAAGCTGCCGGTAGGTTTGAAGCAAAGGGCGTTCATCCCAGATCCTGATGTTTTGAATAGTTACATTCTGCTTGTCGATGTCCTTTGCACTGAGTTGATCATTCACATCAAAATTGACTTCTTTGATCTTATCCAGCTTATAGGCCTTACGGGTATAAGCAATGTTAAATGCTATGTAGCTTTCTTCTTTGGCCAATTCATTGGGTTTCACCACAAATTTTTGAATCAGCATGGGGAGGAAGCTTGTAGACACCAATACAGCCCCCGCCCAGATACCCACACTGATCCAGATCAATTTTGGCCTAAGCTTGAAGACGTTCAGGAAAAGGACCACGGCCAAACCCAGAGAGACAATGATCAGACCCTTATAGGCCGGGATTTTGACATGTACATCGGTATAGCTGGCACCGAAAGCAGGTCCCTGAGTAGAATACAAAAGTCCGTACATTTTCAGATGAAAACCCCAGGCCAGGAGCAAAACAATGATTCCTCCCAAGAAAAAAAGATGTTTCTTGGCCTTTGGTGCAATAGAAATGTTGGGTAAAGAGGGAAGCTTGTCGTCCGCTTGAATAAGTCCACCGATAATTTGCAGCCCGCCTTCTTTCCAATACCAGATCGCGGTCAGGAACCCTGTGAAAAGGAGCAGAACCAATAACTCGTCCCGGACGAAAATATAGAAGGGAAGAGAAAACACAAAGAAACCGACGTCTTTGGCAAAAATGGGGTCGGTGCTGCCAAACGGTTTTTGATATAAATAGCGCAGGACTGTATCCCATTGTAAGGAGCCCTTTGACGCAATCAAAAAACTGACAATCAGAATGAAACCGATGTGCAGCGGCTTTAATCCGTTTCCAGAAAAGCCAAGCCGGGAAAGATAACTGGCTTCGTCATAAGTGCTCGTTTCCGGCCCTTTCCCCGGGGCTAAACGTTTGGCCACGTAAAGATTCAGGGATATGATAAGAATCAAGAACGCCCAAACTACCAGACCCAACCCGAGTCTAGTCAAAAGCATGGTCCAGAATACAGGTGAAAATTTGAGATTCAGGAACCACAGCCAATCAGGATAGATTGATACCCCTGCCCAAACTAAAAGAGCAACGACAATCCACAAGCCAATCATTAATTTTCTCTTCATACTCATTACTTAATCTCCGTTACTTACAAGGTCGCGCAGTTTTCACCATACCCCGACTACCTTATCGGACGACAGAGACCCTTCTGGAAAAGCTGACTCAGATTTCTCCCACAATGTCTTTTTGAACAGAGGTTTATTCCACCAGCAGTCTCATCCCCGGAAATCGTAGATCTGAGTCCCCCTGAATTTCTGGGTTTCCTAGGTGGCCGCCCCGTCTAGCACTTCCATTAGGGCCTGGTCATAAACGACGAATCCAGAAGATCTCAACAGGTCATCCTCCCAGTTCACCATGACCTTCTGGTGTTCTTTCTCCATAAGATTCCTCTTGACCTGCTCCCGTACTTCTTCAAAGGTCGTCTGTTTTCTGCTCTCGACCTCACGGATCTGCACGATGTAATAATTTCCGCCAAATTCGAAGACATCGCTGATATCCTCTGATCTTAATTGGAATATATTCTTGTGGAATCCATGTAAGAGCATGTATTCGACTGCATTTCGACACTCGTAGATATCCACCTCTAGGCGGCCTCCTTTGGATGCAGTTGCCTCATCCTCAGAGTATGTTCGGGCGACCTCGGCGAAGTCTCTTCCCTTTTTGAAGGAAACGAAGGATGGTTTCAGCTCCTTGTAAGCCTGCCGTGCCTTTTCAAAGGCCTTTTTCTTCTCCTCCTCCTTGTCGCCCCCTTTGGTTACGAGGATGTTAATCTTTGCTTTGGCAGGGTACTTATAGTCATCCTTATGTTCTTGATAATATTTTTCAACCATCTCGTCAGTGACGTGGATCAAATTTTCCATCTCCTCTCGATGAAAGACGGGGTAAAGGCTTGCAAAGGTCAGGAACTCTATCTCTTTTTGATGCTCGACATGGATCATCTGATTGTAAGTGTCCTCCACGATTAGTTCCCTGTCGATCATCCGCTCCACCAGCTTTATCTGGTCCTCGAAATCGTTATGGGCTAGTTCGCATAGCTGAGGAGGTTTACCATTTTGCACCTCTTCGTTCATCTTTTCCATGTGGTGACATTGATGATCTGGGGTCTCACGCTTGTATTCTTTGATGAAATCGCCAATCGTATATGGTCTACCGTCAATGGTAAAAAGAATCCTGTCCCGGTTCTCCTTAAGGTAATCTTCTCCTTTCTGCCAGCGATATTCCCTCTCGATTTGATCGATGATCTCCTCATAAGCTTTGAAACGGGCCTTTTGTTTCCCCAAGGCCTTCACGATATGGAAGAAGTCCCCTTTTTTGAACACCTGGCTTATTTCACCCACATCTAAAGAAAAGACTGTTTTGTCGAACTCCTCCCCATTATTTCCCCGGGCAATCCACCTCGCCTCCATTGACTCGTGGCCGTCGCCGGCATATTTTTCAGCAACGGTTTGGAACTCAGCTCCTGACCTCAATTCTGTTAGCGCGGCTTCCGCCTTTTCCCTTGCCTGTTTTTCTTTTTCTGCGGTGCACTCGGGACAGTCCTCCTTAGTTTTATCTATTTTGACCTTGATTTCCTGGACTTTGACCCTCTCGGGGACCCGATATTCATCACCGTGGAGTCCCTCCTTGTGCTTCTGATAGAAGCCCTTCAATTCTTCAGCAGTTACTTTAAATCTTAACACATCGAAATTCTTTGTAAGTGAGACCTCCTTGCGTAATTTTTGAACATAATCCTTGGAAACCTTCTCCACCTCTTTGGCAATTTTGGGGTGAATTTTCTCATGGAGTTGGACCAGCCTGTTGTACCTTTCAGATAGTGGAGATCCTTTCAATACTTTTTTCTGGTACTCATAGCTCTCCCTTTGATCCTTATACTTAATATCGGAATTCAAAATCTGTTCATGAAATTTCATGTGTAGAAACGACACGTTCAGCTCAGCAGTCAGATCTCCCATCTCTTCCCTAATGTTCTCACGCAGGTTGATCTTTTTCTGTTTGACGGCCTGGGTGATAACCATGGGTAACACCATATCTTTTATCAAGGCTTTGGCCCCCTCTTGCCCCTGATAGCGCTCCTTACAGCACGGTAGGAGTCCTTCAAATTTGGCCTTGAATTGGTCTTTGGTAATCAGGCTCAGGCCTCCATTGAAAGAAGCAACCGCATTGGAATCGGGGAGAGCGGTAACACTATCCCCACGGCTGCAGCCTAATGCCAGCAAGACGGGCAAAACAATCAGAGGGAACATACGTCTCAATTTCATCCTAATTCCTCCTCATACTCTTTACTTGACAAACTTGAGGTTTACCCGCTCCTTTTTTGAATCGACCACAAACTTCTTAGCCTTGGCGAGGATCTTTTCCATGGTCTCAAGGTACAGCCGGTATTCGGTGACGTCTTTTGCCCCTCGGTATTCCTCGAGCATAGCTGAGAACTTCTCCGCATCACCGCTCGCACGGTTTACGACCTCCTCCTTGTATCCCTCGCCATTGCTGATCGTCTTGTGAGCCTTCCCCCTCGCCTCGGGGATCACGGTATTCCAGTACCCCTGAGCTTTGTTGATCTTTTCCTCCCTCTCCTCCTTTGCACTAGCCACATCGCGGAAAGCCTGGGCGACCTCAGTGGGTGGGTTGACCTCCTGGAGATTGACATTGAGGATGTAGAATCCAGTCCCGTATTCATCCAGCATTTTCTGGGTCTTGTGGGCGATCCGCTTCTGGATCTGCGCTTTGGCGACGGTCAAGAGATTGTCTACCCGCATGCCGCCAAGGATCTCAGTTACGGCTGCGCGAGCGGCATAGGGGACTAAGGAGTCGGGAGAATTGAAATTGAATAGGTAGTCCGAGGTGTCCTTGATTCGATACTGGATATTCATCCTGATCTCAAGGATATTCTCATCGCCAGTTAAAAATTGGTTTTTAGCTGAGCTGAGCTCAGGTCGGGGGTTCTGGGAACTACCTGAAAGGGTACCATGTCCCTCGTGTTCTCCAACAGTAGCAGGAGGGGAGAGAGATCTATTTTTGGGGAACAATAGAGGCTTTTCCGATAATGCCATACCCACATCAACCCTCCTTATCTCCATGATGTTGACCTTTTCGACAGCTTCAATAGGCCAGGGAAGACGATAGTGAAGCCCCTCAGTGATCGCCTGACGGACTTCCTTGCCGAAAATTCTGGCCACTGCCTCTTCACCAGGCTTGACCGTGTAAATGCCTGAGAGCAAGTAGAGAGTGAAAGGAATCCCTATAAAGAAATATGGCAGCCATTTCTTGCTTAAAGGGATATGCTTAAATGCACCCTTGATATCGTCCAGGGGGCTTACCTCGCCTTCGGCTTTGAAAAGGTTAGTGTATGCACTCTTAGCCTTACTCCCCAGGTACCTGCAGGCTAGGAGGATCTTTTGCACCATGGCTTTAAAGAGTTCTTTCCAATGAGGCCGTGCGGGTCTCGGCTCCTCTTTAAGACTTTCTTCTGTTAAACTATTTTCAGAAACCTCGGGCCCTCTTGTTGACTTGTCATTGCTTTCCATCCTCATCCCTCCTTATCTATTTCGATCCTGTTGGAATAGGACGGACTCGATTTATTGGAGAACTTCAGCAGATCAGGATTAGAGGTGTTGATGAACTTGAGCAACTCGGAATCGGCCGACAATACTACGGTGGTTTTGCCGTCAATGAATTTCTCATAGGACTCAAGCGTCCTGATTAGTTCGTAGAACTTAATATCCTTCTTGTAGGCTTCCGCGTAAGTCTTGATGGCTATAGCCTCACCCTCTCCCCTTATTTTCTGCGCCCTTTCATAGGCTTCTGAAAGGATGATTTGTCTTTGCTTATCAGCATCAGCCCTTATCTTGAGAGCCTTTTCTGTTCCCTCTGAACGGTACCCCTTTGCAATCCTTTCCCGTTCGGCCCTCATCCGCCGGAAAACGCTCAATTTGTTTCTCTCCGGAAAATTGAGCAGGGTAACCTTGACATCTTCGATTTCAATCCCGTAATCCTTTGCCTTTCGAGCAATTTGTTCCTCCACCTCCACCATCATCTGACCGAACTTGATCTTTTCCGGCTCTATGGAGATTAAAGAGGACAGGTCGAATTTTCCGGCACCGATTCCGATCTCAGAAGAGAGGATATCTGCCAGCCTAGTTTCTGCCCCCGTCCTGTTCTTAACCGTCCGCATATATTTGATGGGATCATCAATCTTCCAGACCACATAGCTGTCCACCATCACATTCTTTTTGTCTTCCGTAAGATATTCCGTCTCACCCAGTTCATAGGTCTTCAGTCTGTTATCGTAACGGTTGACACTCTGAATCGGATCGGGCCATTTCCAGTTCAATCCCGCCTTTTTGACGGCTTTTATGGGTTCACCAAACTGGGTTATAACGACATATTCTCTTTCATCCACCTGATAGAAAATCAGGCCGCTGGCCCCTATAACCAAGAGGGCGATGAGGGTCATCAATATCTTCTTTTTCATTTCTTCGCCTCCATAATTATTATCTACGCTTATTCAATAAAGACCTTCTTTTCATTTTTTCCGAGGAACCAGAAGTCCATGATCCCTTGCTTTACCTCAGGGTTGATAAGGACCTTCTCTACAGGGAGAAGGGCCTTTTCCATGGTCTCTATGTAAAGCCTCATCTCGGTGACGTCTCTTGCCCCTTTATGCTCCCCATGTTGCAGAAGAAAACGAGAGGCTTCGCCCTGGGCGTAGTTGACACGCTCTGACCTGAACCCCTCAGCCTCCATGACGATTTTCGCAGCCTTTCCTCTTGCCTCGGGTATAATGATATTCCGATAGCCATAGGCCTCGTTCATGTAGGTCTCCCTATCTTCGCGGGCGCTGGCGACATCCCGAAAGGCCTCCATTACCTCTGAAGGAGGGTCAGCCTGGAGCAACTGGACTCCCACGATTAGAATCCCAGAGTCCCAGCCGTCTAAAGAGGTTTGTGTGATAAGCCTTGTCCTTTCCAAAACCTGTGACTTTGCCGTGGTCAGGATCGAATCGATCCCCATCTCGCCTACAACCTTTCTCAACGCGGACCTTGTTGCATCCCTAACGAGTTTTTCTGGATCCTCCAGATTAAACAGGTAATCCGAAGCATCGTTGATCCGGTAGTGGGTAGCGATGTTTAGCTGAATTAGGTTCTCATCACCGGTCAGTATCAGATAGGACCCCGTATACAATTTCCTGATGTCATCGACCTGCACACTTTCCACGGACTCGATAGGCCATGGAAGGTGGTAATGTAAACCGGGTGGTATGTTTTCCCCAACCTGTCGGCCAAAACGTCTGACAATCCCGCTCTCGTTCCACTGGATGGTGTAGAATCCTGTTGAGATATACGCTAGAAAGATCACCGATCCCAATATAATGGCTGTCTTGGGTCGGCTAAGTCTCAGCCCTCCCTGCTCCACATGGCATGAATAATCGGGGGACACCTCTTTAGAGATAAGGGAAACCAATGCTCGGGTAAATAAGCGGAATCCTGTCTGTAGGACGAACAAGGTGACCACCACGGCAGCGAGCATGTCCAGGTTGGTGAATCCAACCAGGTAACCCGCCAGGCCGATGATGACAGCGATCTCCATCACTACGTGAATCCGGCAATGGTATCCGTCGGCCACTAAACTAGGCGATTGAGTCGCTTGTCCCACATAAATCTTAAACCTTGCCATCAGGTAGCAGATAGTCGCCCCTAAAATCGCCCCAAGCGTGACAATGGGGACATTAGTAAGCACATGCACATGGTGCCGGGTCATTTTGATGAACATCTTGTAGGCCAGATAGAAGACGAAAAGAGAGATGAGGAGGGCCACCAAATTTTCTATCTGACTAATTCCCCGTGTAAAGCGACTCTCTTCCTTCCTGGAGAGGATGAATCCGATAAGTACCGCCATGGAAACAAAAAGACCCTGGACCGAATGCCATCCACTCATCTGGAGAGCCATGCTCCCTGAAATGCCGGCCAGGAAAAACTTTAAGGCGACCAAAAAGAGGTTCGCCCCGATGGCAATCAACAAAGCTTTCTCTTTCCTTCCCATGAAAGTCTCCTGCGAGATAAATTTCGACAATCATTTCCAGCAAAATGGGAAATATGATGGTCTTTAATTGGTTTGATCAGTTGTAAGGGACAATAAAATTGCCTAGGAGAATTTAGGAGTGAAACCGAGGAGGTCTAAAGGGAGATGAAACAAATCCACCCGGGGTAAAGGTGGTCATTATCAGAGTTAGCAAACCCATCAAGGGCAAGCTAGAAAGAACTGATAATGCTGAGCCAAAATGGGCAAGGGGGGAACAGTTTACACTTAGGATAGAATCAAGGCCATGGAGATCTGAAGGGCATAGCTGCGGACAGAGCAAGCTGTAAATGGTGATAGCTAAACCAAAAACCAGAAATAGTATTGGATACTTCTTTTTCATAGATATCATATATATGGCGATATTTTTTTAAAAATAGAAGTACCTACGTGATCCACATTGAGAAGGTGTAAAAGTCGCATCTCTTGAGCGTGCTGAACCTAATAGACCTAAGGAACACCTGGTTAATTAATCTGTAAAGTTCATGGTTCTTGGTGCAAAATTCGTGCAAAGTTCGATTACTCAAATCATCCAGTTTTGATCTATCTATTGATATTCAACATATCATTCCCCAAATACTATGATTCTATGTTCTGTGTCTTTTTTCTTTTGAGGGCAAGCATGAGACTGACGCTCAGGATAATTCCTAAAATGCCAATGGATTGGGCAGCAGAGATATTGCCCCCATAGATTAGTTTATCCGCCCGGAAATATTCCACGAAAATCCGAATTGCAGAATATAACCCCACATACAGCAAGAAAATGTGTCCTTGCACTTTCACCTTTTTCCTTACTTTCCAGAGGACAGCAAAAATGATGAAGTTGAAGATCAGCTCGTAGAGTTGGGTGGGATGAAGCGGTTGACCAGGAAACATCTGTCCCGCAGGGCTTTCAGGAGAGTAAACCAACCCCCATGGCAGGTCGGTGGGATATCCGTGAGCGTCTCCGTTTAGAAAGCATCCGATTCTACCGATTGCCTGTCCTAGGATGAGGGATGGGGCAACAGTATCGGCAAATTTCCAAAATGAGATCTCTTGTTTCCTGGTGTATAACAGCCCTACTATGAGGCCAGCGAGGATGGCTCCGTGAATGGCCAGCCCACCCTGCCAGATGGCAAAAACGGAAAAGGGACTATCCCAAAACTGAGACGAGTCCGCAAATGCTAAGTAATAAAGACGTGCACCGATAATGGCCCCAATAATAGCGTAAAAAGAGAAATCGTATATATTCTGTTTGCCAATGCCTCTTCTCTCAGCCTCTCTCCCCGCCGTCCAAATACCGACGACACAGGCTAAGGCTATCATGACACC
>CAYFXH010000161.1:0-8957 GCA_964346905.1 uncultured Desulfobacteraceae bacterium
AGACCTCAGTTCACAAACATCAACCATCCATTTGGGGGGGAACTCCTGGTATGGGTTGGGGGCCGGCTTTCTTTTCCACCTGCCAAAAAAACTTGACAGGTACGCTCATACTCCCTATGATGACCACCCGGTCATTTTCATGTTCAAAAGCCGAAACAGTTGCAGATCGCATGGAAAACACTGCATACACACGGCCGACGTTTACCAATCTCTCTACTGACAAGCAGGATCGCATTCTGGATGCGGCCATTGAGGAGTTTTCCCGGTGGGGCTACGAGAAGGCTAGCATCAACCGAATGGTTGACCGCCTTGGCATCGCCAAAGGCTCCATTTTCCAGTACTTCGGCAGCAAGAAGAATCTCTATTTTCATATCTTTGATTATGCCGTTAGTCTGGTGAAGCGAACCCTTAAAAAGGTGAAAGCGGAGACCGAAGGAGACGATTGCTTCGCTCGTCTCAGCAAATCACTGCAGGCAGGCATTCAGTTCATCCAGCGTTACCCCAGGATCTATCAGATTTATCTAAAGATGCTCTTTCAGGAAGACTTTCCCTTTCGGGCTGATCTCCTCCGGACCATCAGGCTGTTCTCCATCGACTACCTGAGACCAATAGTCGAAGAGGGGATACGTCGAGGTGAACTCCGACCAGATCTCGATCCAGAGCTGGCAGCCTTTCTTCTCGATGCAGTGCTGGACCGCTTCCTTCAAGCGCATTGCGTGACGTATATGGATTCAGGCTTGGGACTCTTTCAGGCGAACGAAGCGGTGGTCCAAGCACGGATCAGGGATTGCGTCGAAATGGTGCGGCTGGGGATGGCCGCTGGCGGGCCACCTGCCGGTGAGTCCGCCGCAAAGACCAAAGAGCATAGGGCATAGCGAAAATGCAGTAAAAATAGATGGTAAACAGTGAATAGTTGCAGAATCAATCCCTAATCCATTTACCGCTCAGACTTACTGTTTAAAATGTTTTGCGGTATTCCCTTTGTGCTCTCTGTGTCCTTTGTGGTGAAAGCTCTGTGAGGCAACAAATGGAAAGCTTGTCAATGATTTCTGAACATAGCGCGGATATCGCTAAGCGGTGGGCGCGGAAGAGTGAGCTTGCAGATATTTCTGCGAAGGTTGCAAATGGTGACCGTCTATCCCGGGAAGATGGCCTCAGGCTCTTTCAATCTAAGGATTTGCTGACTGTGGGGTTTATGGCCAATATGGTGTGCGAGAGGCTCCATGGCCGCCACACCTACTGGGTCTATAACCAGCACATAAACTACAGCAACATCTGCGTCAATGGCTGCAGATTCTGCGCCTTTAGCAGGCGCTCCGGTGAGGAAGGTGGCTTTGTCCTGACGGTGGACCAGGTGGCGGCCAAGATCAGGGAGAGGCTACACGAGCCCATCACCGAGATTCATGTGGTTGGCGGCTGTCACCCTGATCTACCTTTTTCTTACTACCTGGACCTTATCCGAGAGATCAAGAGACTGCGCCCTGAAGCCCACATAAAGGCGTTCACAGCTGTGGAGGTTGCTCACCTGGCTCAAAATGAGCGGGTGACGACTCTCGAGGTATTGCAGGGGCTGCGGGAGGCCGGAGTTGAGGCTTTGCCCGGCGGCGGCGCCGAGGTGTTCAGCCGTCGGGTTCGGGATCTCCTTTGCCCGGAAAAATTAAGTGGTGACGGCTGGCTTCAGGTAAACAAGCAGGCTCATCAACTGGGGATTCGCACCAATGCCACCCTCCTTTACGGTCATCTTGAGACCGATGCTGAGCGGGTTGACCACATGCTGACCCTCAGGCAGGCGCAGGATGAAACTGGTGGTTTCATCACCTTCATCCCCCTCGCCTTTCAATCGGCCAACACGGGCGTATCCGGGGTGCAGCCGAGAACTGGCTTTGCTGACCTGAAAACCATAGCAGTGGCGAGGTTGCTTCTCGACAACTTTGCTCACATCAAGGCTTACTGGATCATGCTCGGCGTGAAGATGGCCCAGATTGCCCTCTATTTTGGTGCAGATGATCTGGATGGCACCGTTATGGAGGAGCACATCGGCCATATGGCCGGAGCCTCGAGTGGACAGGCGCTCACGCCGGATGAGTTGCAAGGTTTGATTCGCGCGGCAGGGCGGGAACCGGTGGAGCGGGACACATTTTTTCGGCAGGTGGGTACATAGATCGACTCGGAGCGATGGGGAGATGGTACCGTGAACCGCAGAATGTCGAACGAGGAATTTCGAATATCGAAGGGAGTATCATATATTTCTGCGGTTTCTTGTTCTGCTGTTCTACATTCGATATTTTGCTTTTACCGGATTAGGGTGTTCAAATAGTTTCCTTAAAGATCTTGGATGGATGGCGTGTTGCATTCTGTAGCTGAAAAAGCCTGGAGCGGTGAACGGTTGACGAAAGAAGAGGCCCTTGCCCTCTGGAACACTGCCGATGTATATACCTTGGCTACACTTGCTCACCACCGCCGCGTCGCTTTGCATCCAGAGCCGGTGGTGACCTACGTGAGCGATCGCAACATCAACTACACCAACATCTGCATCTCTGGCTGCCGCTTCTGTGCCTTCTACCGGCCTCCAGGAGCTGAGGATGGCTATGTCCTCAGTCACGATGAACTCGCAGCCAAGATTGAAGAAACCCTCCTTCTCGGGGGAACCCAGATTCTGCTGCAAGGTGGTATGCATCCTGGCTTGCAGTTGAGCTTCTATGAGGAGATGCTCCGGTTTATCAAGGATCGTTATCCCATTCATATCCATGCGTTCTCACCGCCTGAAATAGTGCATCTGGCGCGGACCGAGGGATTACAACTAGAAGAGATACTGAGAAGACTCCAGCAAAGCGGCCTAGATTCTATCCCGGGCGGCGGTGCCGAGATTTTGGTGGATGAGGTCCGCAGCAACATCTCGCCGAACAAATGTAGTAGCGATGAGTGGTTGGCGGTGATGGAGGCTGCTCATGGTCTTGGGATGAAAACCACAGCGACCATGATGTTCGGGCACATAGAAACTGTTGCGCAGCGTCTGGAGCATCTCCTGAGGATTCGAGAGCTCCAGGATCGGACGGCTGGCTTCACAGCGTTCATCCCCTGGACCTTTCAACCGGAGAATACGGCGTTATCGGCGAAACCAGCCACTCCTGTGGCTTACCTGAGAACGTTGGCTATGAGCAGGTTGGTACTGGATAACATCCGCAATATTCAGGTCTCTTGGGTCACCATGGGGTCGGGTGTAGCCCAGGTGGCCCTACAATTTGGTGCCAATGATTTCGGCAGTACCATGATCGAAGAGAACGTGGTGGCCGCTGCGGGTGTGAAGCACAGGTTGTCGGTGGCAGAGATTAAAAGAATCATAACCGATGCCGGATACGAGCCAAAGCAACGAAATACTTTCTACGAGCTTATTGCAGAGCATAGAGCATAGAGGAAGGAGCCAGGAGTCAGAATCCAGAATTAAGGATAGGAACAATCAAAATTGGGTTCCTCTCAACTGGTTGCTACTGACTAATTCTGTATGGTGCCGAGTGCGTAGTCCCTAGTGCCCAGTTGAAAAGGCTGCTTGCTGGAAGACAGGAGCAGGCTCCTGGCCGCGATAATAGGCAAGGATAAGGAAGTATGACCAGAAAGACAATCAACCTCCAGTCACCAGACTCCCGAGTCGCCAGGTCGCCGCGACGGCCTGATCCCCGTCCCGTTCTGCACCGGGCACGACTGGTTGTCCCCATAACACAGCCCGCCATCGAAGATGGCACGGTGGTTGTAGCCGACGGCGTCATCTTGGACGTGGGACCGTTTCGGCTGCTCCGCCGCCAATGGCTTGAGGCCACAGCGTGGGACCATGGTGAGACTGCCCTGCTCCCCGCTCTTGTTAACGCACACGCGCATCTGGATCTCAGTGGCCTGGCCGGGAGGATTGGGCCCCAGAGTAGCATGGCAGAGTGGATTCGCAGTTTGCTGGCAGCAAGGGAGCGGCTGAATCTGGTTCAATTAAGACAGGCACACACCCAGGCGCTGGCTTCAATGCGCACGTTTGGAACCGGAATTGTTGGAGATATCGATTCCACTGCAAGTTTTCCGGGAGAACATGAGGATGGGATGCCAATAATACGGACATTTGTGGAGATTTTTGGTTTGCAGACGGAGAGCCTCGAGGCCGCCATGAATGAGCTTCCCGAATCTACGCAGAGGGTGCTGGCAAGTAGTGAAGAGGAGGTGAGTCTGGCGGCCCACGCTCCCTACACAACCTCGGCCCCACTTCTCGAAGGGGTAAAAGCCTGGGGCTCGGCGCGAGAAAAGATTGTTTCAGTGCATGCTGCCGAATCAGAGGAGGAGGAGCTCTTTCTCCGCACCGGCAAGGGCCCTCTGCGAGAACTCCTGGAAGAGCGCGGCATGGACCCTGACGGGTGGCAACCCCCAGGCTGTGGTGCGGTGACGTACCTGGATCAGTTGGGTTTTCTTGATTCTCTCAGCCTCTGTGTTCATGTGGTTCAAATTAGTGAGGAGGAGATTCAAATGTTGCAGCGTTCCGGTGCGGGCGTCTGCCTCTGTCCGCGCAGCAATCTCTTCATTGGTCATGGTCTGCCGCCAGTGAAGAGACTTTTGGCGGCAGGGGTCCCCTGTGCCATCGGGACCGACAGTCTGGCGAGCAACGCTGACCTCAACCTATTCGAGGAAATGGCTGTTTTGATGGACCGCTGCGGTATTGATCCTGATGCTGTGCTCACCATGGCAACCCTTCACGGTGCCCGCAATCTCGGCATGGCATCACACCATGGTAGCCTGGAAAAGGGCAAACAGTGGCTTGCAATCCGGGTCGCTGCTTCCGATGGCGAATCAATTGTTGCAGCCGGGCGCCAAGGAGCTCTGGAATGGTTGACATAAGAGTCACCGGCAGTCTCAAAGTGGGGAAGGTAAGTTTTATCAATACATTGCCTGTTTTTTACCCTCTGGAGAGCGGTGCTGTTCCACACGACTTTGAGATTATCGATGGAACCCCTGCTGCTCTGAATACTTTGCTGGCTACGGGAGAGTTGGATCTTGGGTTAGTTTCATCCACGGAGTATGCACGTCATTTCGAAAAGTATTTGCTGCTTCCCGACCTTTCCATAAGCTGCAAAAAAGAGGTCTGTTCGGTCTTGCTCCTGTCCAAAGTACCTCTGGAGGAACTGGACGGCCAGGAGATCCTTCTCACACCGAAGTCGGATACATCCATAGCCTTGCTGAAACTCTTGTGTTCCCAAAGGCTTGCTCTGGCACCACGCTATCGGGTTACAGATTATCATATCACTGATTCAGGGTGGCCAGATGGCGCAGAAGCAGTGCTGGCCATCGGTGATGATGCTTTACGGTTGCGAAAGAGTCCGGAGGTCACGCTGGCACTGGACCTCGGTGCTGCCTGGCACGAATGGACGGGACACAGTTTCGTCTTTGCAGTCTGGGCCTTACGCCGTGAGACCATGGCCCAAAAAGACGGGCTGATACAGCAGGCATACGCAACGCTCCTTACGGCCAGGGACTACGGCCTGCGTCATCTCGGTAAGATTACTGCGGCCTTAGGCCAGTGCTCCTGGTTCTCCAAACAAGAATGTATGCAATACCTGCAGACCATAGAATACGATCTGGATGGCGACAAGCAGGCAGGTATGCGGTTTTTTTTCGACATGCTTTATGAGACAGGTGAGTTGACTAGGCGGGTCCCCCTCAACTTTTTACCAGATGCCGGGCAGAGAGCAGAGAGCATAGGGCATAGAGCCAAAGGCACAAGGCGCAGGGCGTAAGGCACAGGGGAACTGCGAGACTGGCGAGGCAGCCAGAAGGCAGCCAAGACGGTTGAAGTTAGAGGTCTGAGGCAACAAGTCATTCACGGCTAAAGTAAGATGACTTCAACCTCGTAGCTTCTGACGCCATGCGCTCTGCGAATAAGGTTCAAACGATGCTGAACAAAGTAAAGCTGATATTAAGAATGATCAAGATAGAACACACGGTGTTCGCCCTGCCCTTTGCGTTTATGGGGGCTTTTTTGGCCGCCCGCGGCTGGCCCACCAGCCGGCAAGTTCTCTGGATCCTTGTGGCAATGGTGGGAATCCGCAGTGCAGCCATGGCCTTCAACCGGCTGGCAGATGCAAAGATAGATGCTGCCAATCTCAGAACCCGCAACCGGGAAATTCCCCGGGGTGCATTGCAAAAAAGCGAGGTTTGGGTCTTTGTTGTGGTTTCTTCAGCCCTGTTCGTGTTGGCAGCTTATGAGCTGAATCGCCTTTGTTTTATGCTGTCACCCTTGGCCTTGGCAGCAACGTTCTTCTATTCCTTCACCAAGCGATTCACCTGGCTGAGCCACCTATTCCTCGGCGGTGCCATCGGGCTTGCCCCTATCGGTGGGTGGTTGGCGGTTGCTGGCAGTTTCCACCCAATCGGTTTTCTGCTCGGGGCCGCGGTGCTTTTTTGGATTGCCGGCTTCGACATCGTCTATGCCTGTCAGGATTATGAATTTGACTGCAGCTACATGCTCCAATCCATTCCCCAGCGATGGGGAATTGGCAGGGCTCTGAGAATCTCTGAGCTTTGCCACCTGATTACCTTTTTGCTCTTGGTTACCGTGGGCATACTGGCCGGATTAGGTCCCGTATACTATGGCGGCTTGGTCCTGATTCTGGCCTTTCTGGTGGCTCAGCACCTTATTGTATCTCCGGAGGACCTTTCCCGGGTAAATGTCAGCTTCTTTACCATGAACGGTTTGATCAGTCTGGTTATTTTTGTGGCCACTGTTTTGAGTCTTTAAAAGAGCCCTTGCCCGGTTCGCACTATCTCAATAGGTGTCGCGGAATTTCTCGATTTATTTCATATAAGCGATCAGCCCTTAAGCCCCAACCATGCGGAGGTAAATGCATAACCGCTAAATGAAATTTTTGCCTGGAATTAAGTGTAAACTCAGGTTGTGCTAGGAGCGCTATTATGCCCAGGTTATTCTGGACCGTTTTTCTGGTTGAAAGCTGACGGCTGATGACTGAGCACTCATTTTCTTCAGCAGATACACAAGAGGAATCATGGAACAGGTAAAGGTATTTCTGGACGAGAGCGAGATTCCCAGGCGGTGGTATAATATCTTGGCTGACATGCCGACACCCATGAGTCCACCGCTGCATCCAGGGACAGGAGAACCCGTGGGCCCCGGTGATCTGGCCCCGATTTTCCCCATGAACCTCATCGAACAGGAAGTGACAACTGAGCGCTGGATCGACATTCCAGAGGAGGTGCTGGAAAAGTACCTCCTGTGGCGACCAACCCCGCTATACCGGGCGCGGAGTTTTGAGAAACTGCTAGATGCCCCGGTGCACATCTACTACAAGAATGAAGGAGTAAGCCCACCGGGCTCCCATAAGCCCAACACCGCTGTTGCTCAGGCGTATTACAACAAGGTTTTCGGCATAGAGCGCCTTTCCACCGAGACCGGTGCCGGCCAGTGGGGAAGTGCGCTGAGCATGGCGTGCCAGATGTTTGGCCTCGAATGCCGGGTATTCATGGTGAGGGTTAGCTATGAACAGAAACCCTACCGCCGGTTGATGATGATGACCTGGGGCGCCAACTGCGTTCCCAGCCCCAGCAACCTGACCGAGGCCGGAAAAAAGGTACTGGCTGAAGATCCCGATTCCCCAGGAAGCCTTGGTATAGCCATAAGCGAGGCCATTGAAGATGCTGTCGCCGATGAGAAAGCGCGCTATTCACTGGGGAGCGTCTTGAATCATGTGCTCCTGCATCAGACGATTGTCGGATTGGAAGCACAAATGCAACTGGAGAAAATCGGCGTGTATCCTGACGTGATTATGGGGTGCGCCGGTGGGGGCAGCAACTTTGCCGGGATCTGCCTCCCGTATGTGCGGGACAAAATCCACGGGAAGAATATCTCTATTGTCGCGGCCGAGCCTACCTCGTGTCCAACCCTGACCCGTGGGCCCTTTGCCTATGATTTCGGGGATACGGCAATGACCACACCTCTTATGCCCATGCATACCCTGGGCCACGATTTCGTGCCTGCACCCATCCACGCGGGTGGGCTGAGGTATCATGGGATGGCGCCTGTAATCAGCCACCTGGTAAAGGAAGAAATAATCGAAGCCAGGGCATTTGATCAGATCGAAACTTTCTCGGCGGGGGTACAATGGGCACGCGCCGAGGGATTTATTGCGGCACCTGAGACCAATCATGCCATCGCAGCAGTTGTTCAGGAAGCCGAGCGAGCTAGAGAGAAAGGCAAGGAGAAAGTAATACTCTTTAACTGGAGCGGCCATGGACTAGTGGACCTTGAAGCATACGACGCCTTTCTTTCCGGCAAACTCACCCAGTATGAACTCCCTGAAGAGGAGATTCAGCGGGCCCTGCAGGCCATCGACCAATTTCCAAAACCATAAGGAACGAAGTTCACTCTACTAACCGAGGGGCAGCCAACTTGTGGAATAGTGGAATGTTGGGGGAAATCTAATTTTGTAGGTCGGATCGTTCTTGCGTCAGCAAGGTTGATCCGACAAACCACTTTATTGTCGGATGAACCCGCTATGCGGAACCATCCGACCTACTTCTATGAGGAGGGAAGTCCGCTACTAGAGGGCAGGTGATGAGTGATCTGGAAATCAGGTGTCCAAAGTTGGGCGGCGAGGTTCCCTTTGCCTATTGCCTCGTAGAGGGCGGCAACCTACCCTGTCCACGCACTATAGTTTGCTGGCAGCCATATTTTCCCGTTGAGATATATCTCAGGGAGAAACTCTCCCAGACACAGTGGGATCACTGTTTCAGGAGAAAACCGAAAGAAAAAATCACCACTTTGATGGAGCTCATAGAAGAGGCAAAAAAACGAAAGCAGGCAGATAGCTGAGAGGGCTTGAATTAAGGTTAACCACAGAGCAAGTTGAAATCCGAAATCCGAATATCGAAACTGGGGCCCCGCCTCGAGGGTGGGGACTCCGAAGGAGAAATCC
>CAYFXH010000162.1:0-8951 GCA_964346905.1 uncultured Desulfobacteraceae bacterium
TCAAGGATTTCTCTCTCAGCGCAGAGCGCATCCTTCGACCCATTCGATAAACTCAGGGCAGGCTCGCTCAGGACAGGTAGCGCAGAGTGTTTAGGTCGGGAAAAGCCCTTCGACCCCTTCGACCCAGCTCAGGGCAGGCTGGAAAAGCTAGAAAAGTAATCTCTCTTCAGGTTTGACATCGGTTCTCCCCTGTCTCGCCTTTCTCGCATACTGCCACTGCTTCCCGTTTCCTACTCACCTTTCACTTGCTTGCTTGACTGAGGTAGACCCTTCTGTTAGGTTTTTCCCCACGCTCGCAGGCCCCCACATTTCACCAATCGCCTGCGGCGACCACGAATACGCGGGCTAGAACAAAAAGCGTGCTTCATAAAAAATCCTCCTCAGCAGGATTTGGAGCCGGATCAATACAGGTTTGGAGATACGGCCTGGAAGGTGTGTCCCTCTCTCAATCGCGTCCAGCCTCCGGCTCGGCGAGAGGGGAGGTCGCTCCTCCGGGACGAATTTCTTATGGGAGCAACCTCCATGTTGCGATACCATTATGTGGTAGAAGACCTCAGATTGGTAGCCGTTATTTTCATGAAAAGAGGCGGCACAAATTCTGGGGAGGAGCCAACTAATAAAGATAGGGAAGGTTTTTGAAGATGCAATAGCAGCTACAGTTGAAACGGAGTTTGGAGAATCGAGGAGGAGCCTCATGAAACTTCAGGGAAAGAAGCTAATTGTTCTGGTGGAGGATCTCTACCAAGAACTGGAAGTATGGTATCCCCTAATGCGGATGCTGGAGGAGGGCGCTGAGGTTACAACCGTTGGCACCGAGGCGGGTGTGGTCTACAAGAGCAAAACCGGCTATCCGGTTACCTCAGATGCTGCCTCTCGTGATATTGGTGTCGGCGAATATGATGGGATTATTATTCCCGGCGGATATGCACCAGACCTCATGCGGAGACATCCCGCTACAGTCCAACTGGTTCGAGACGGTTTCGAGCAAGGAAAAGTGGTTGCCGCCATCTGTCACGCGGGCTGGATGCTCACTTCTGCAGACATTGTCAAAGGGAGGAAGGTAACCGGATTTTTCGCTATCCGTGATGATCTGGTTCATGCAGGAGCTGAATATGAGGATGCCGAGGTGGTGGTTGATGGCCACTTGATCACCTCGCGAAAACCTGATGACCTGCCGGCTTTTTGCCGGGAGATTGTTCGCGCTCTGAGCTAAAGTGTCAGTTGTCTGTAGTCAGTTGTCTGTTGCACGGACAATTATTGACTGCGAGGCACGGGTTATGCATAAGAAGTTTATTTTCAACAACAACTCTTAGATTGACACGTGTGGGTGGGCATTGCAGGTATTCACTGGTTGAGCTGTAAACGTGTCACTTCTTTACTAGGCGCTGTGTGCTTGGCGCTAATCGAGATAGACATGCAAGCGGGATACTATTTTCAGATGGTAACTGGTTCTTGTGGTCGGTGGATCCTTAACAAGGTGAACCGTGTGGCAGACTATTTCGGATTTTTTGTGGTTTGCCTCAAGACCTTCGTTCGCTACCGGCACACCGGTCAGAGGCTCATAGCTCGCACCTTTGTCCAACAGCTCTATTTCACCGGGGTCCAATCGCTAGAGCTTATCTGTTTGATAGCGCTGCTGGTGGGCGGGCTTGTGGTGATCCAGGGAATCGCCCAATTGACCCGGGTAGGTAGCCGTGATGTATTGGCCTCCTTGCTGACCGTGGTGATTATTCGCGAGGTGGGACCATTGCTCACCGCGGTCATTGTCACCCTGAGGTCCGGCTCAGCCATCGCGATTGAGATGGGATACATGACGGTGCTTGGTGAAATTGAGAGTATTGAGATGCAGGGTATTGAGCCGCTGCATTTTCTGGCTATACCGCGGTTGATGGGGGTCACAATCGCGGTGATTTGCCTGATCGTCTTTTTTAACGTTGTGAGCATCTTTGGTGGATTCCTCGCAGCCTGGGCCCTGGTGGACGTTCCACTCTGGACACTTTTCGGTGACCTCGCTCGCGAGGTCGACGGTGTTGACATCATTGTCGGCTCGGTGAAGGCGTTCGTGTTCGGCTTGACCATAGCCCTGGTCTGCATGTATCACGGCTTCAGGGCAGGAAAGGCGATGACCGACATTCCTCCACAGGTATCCCGGGCCTTGGTGGACTGCTTCATTCTCAGCATATTTTTCAACGTGCTCATTTCGGCCCTGTTCTACCTGTGATCGAGGGATGTTAGATTGCAGAATGTAGATTGCAGATTTCAGATTTAGCTCCTGCTCGTTCTCGAAATCGAGAAGCGGAAGTTGATGGAAATTACAAATTACAAATCACAAATAACAAATGGTTCGACAAGCTCAGCACCCTGAGCCAAGTCGAAGGGCAAATCACAATGACCGAAACTCGAAATTCTAAACATGTATACGAACTTGAGGAGCAACGAATTTACAGTCCCAATTTCGTTTGGGTCATTGGATATTGGAATTTGAAATTTATTTGGAATTTGGTGCTTGGGATTTGAGATTTCGGATTGGAGATTGCAGATTGAGGGATGGGGGATTACCATTTTTTCGTTCGGTTGATCCCTTAATTCCCAAATTTGCTCTGTATTGAGATTCAAACTAGATGGGGCAACATCTGGAACTTTGAACTTGAAGCCTGGAACGTAAACTCGTGAGCGTACCAATACTTTCCTGCGAAAATCTTCAGTACTGTGAAGGTGATATCTGCCTCCTGAACGAGGTGTCATTTCGCCTTGACTCGGGGCAGCGCGCCGTAGTGCTCGCTGAACCCCATCGCTGCGCCACTATTCTGCTGAAAATCTGTGCCACCCTGATTCCACCAACCAGTGGTCGCATAAGCTGGTTCGGCCGTAGCAGTGAAGAGATGGACAGCCACGATATCTACAATCTGCGGAGGCGGATTGCCATAGTTCATCGGGAAACATCTTTGATCAGCAACATGACGATTTTGGACAACATAAGCCTAGGGCTGCAGTACCATGACGAGATTAGCCTGGAGGAGGCATACGATAGAGTAACGGAGTTGCTGAAACAGTTCGAACTATATGAGTATCGGTTATTGCGGCCGGCCCAGCTCACATTCGAGCAACGGCGGTTGGCCGTCTATGCCAGGGAGCTGGTAAAAAACCCTCAGCTTTTTCTCTTGGAGCACCCTTCTATGGATCTAGGAGAGCGGGTCTACGGTTTGCTCTTGGAGATTTTTAAAGCCTCCAGCACTGAGCACGGCTGTGGCTTTCTGGTGGCTAGTGTAAAACCGCAGGTGGTTGAACGCTGGGGTGATTGGGTATTGGTCTTTGATGAAGGTCAGTGCCAGCAGTTTGAGGCCGACAAATTCGATTACGCACGCTACCGGGAATCAATGAGGCGGCGCAGCCCGGCTGTATCCAGAGACTGGAGAGATCAATGAGGCTCCAATATAGCACCATGGAAAGGATGACGGGGGCGTTTATCCTTTTGACCCTGCTTATCTTTCTATTCACGGTGGCTGTGGTGGGCCGTGGCAAGAACTGGTTTCGCAAACATGTCACCTATTACACCACGTTCGAGGAGGGGTATAACCTGGTCTCTGGTTCTCGAGTGAAGCTTTTAGGAGCGGATATCGGCAGTGTAACCGATGTGGTGCTGACCGAAGACAACAAGGCCAGGGTTAGAATCAGGGTTCTGGCCGCCTATGCCTCCCGGATTCGTGCAGATAGCGTGGCCATAGTCGAAAGCCCCACGGTTATCGGGAGTGAGTATATCGCCATAAATCCGGGTACCTTGGGGGCAGCTGTTATTTCGCCCGAAGGTGAGATTCCCACCAGGGAAAAGAAGAAATTTACGGAATACCTGGAGGAGTACGAAATTGGCGCTAAGCTGGAGCACATCGGTAAGGTTCTTGAAGATCTGGCGCTCATAACAGATCAGTTAAAGGATCCCCAGGGGCCGTTTTTTGGGACCCTTGGCAATCTCCAGCACATAACCGGTACCGTTGATGCGGGAGAAGGCTCGCTGGGTAGGATTGTCAAAGGTGATGAATTGTACGACAAGATCAAGGCCGAGCTGGATGCCATTGGCAGGTTTGTTGCGACGCTCCAAGAGACCGCGGACCACCTTGTCCGGGCAGGAGCCAGTATCGAGGAGGGTTCCAAAAGTGTGGAGAAGGCCACGCGCGAGGCTCCGGAGATGGTGGACAAAGTGCAGGAACTGCTGGATAGGCTCATCAGGGTCAGCGTTCTCATGGAAAAGGCCATGACTGAGGTTCCTGAAATCACCACCCAGGCCAGAGAAGGAATGCGAGAAGTGAATCTCATCTTGGATTCAGTAAAAGAAAACTTCCTCATTCGGCCCAATTTGCCGCCACCTCCCAAGTCAGAAAGTCACGGTCTCGAAATAAGAGGAGCACAAGACTGATGTCTGCGCAGGGTAGTGGAAGAGGTGGCGGTATGAGGGGAATCATGTGGTTTCCCGTTCTCGGGATCTTGATGATGATTCTCGTGGTGGGTTGCGGTGGCACTCCTAAACAGAAAGAGCCACCTCGACACACAGAGGCCAAACGGTTGGCCAGTGAAGGAAGCTACTGGTTCCAACAGGGATGCTTTCCCAAGGCAGAACGTCACTTCTACCGGGCACTGGAAGCAAGCCGGTTGGTGGATGACCTGGAAGAAATGGTTCGAGCCCATAACAACCTGGGCATGGTGGCCTTGGCACAGGGCCACTATGTCGATGCCGGTGAACATCTGCAAAAGGCATTGCAGCTCAATAGCCTGGTAAAGAGCATCAGAGAGGAGTCTTTGATACTCGGCAACCTGGGGAGTTTGGCCTTTCGGGCGGGGCGACAGCAGGAGGCTGAAGAGCTGTGGGAAAAGGCAGTGGTTGTTGCCCAAAAGGATACGGACAAGAGCGGTCTCGCAACCCACCTGAACAACCTCGGTATGCTCAGACGTCAGCAGGGTCGACTCACGGAGGCGGCATCAACGCTCAAGCGGGCCATGACCAGAGCAGAGGCAGGTGGTTCTGGGCCAACTTTGGCCAACTCCCATTTGCAGCTTGGTCTAGTGGCCCGCGACCAGGGTGATTTTACCAAGGCCGAGAAGCACCTGAATCTGGCCCTGCAAATTGATAAGGATGCCGAAAATCCCAGGGGGATCGCCCCGGACTTAGAGCAACTTGGACGTCTGCACCAGCAACAGCAGTTGTGGGAACAGGCCGCCTTGGAGTTTGACCGTGCCATTCGCCTCTACGCCATCCTGGGGCAGTTGGAGAAGGTGAGGCAACTCTACCAGTTACTTGAGACCAATCAAACCGGAGGAGGGGTGCCAGCGTCTCTTGAATCGTATAAACCACTATTGGTTGCTCCGGGTGATTACTGGGATTCCCCCCTTTGCCGGTAAACGGCATAGAGCATAGAGCAGAGCGCATAGCGTAAAGACTAGACCAGAGAATTAATTGGGCAAAGTGCCGCTGGGACTGGAAGTAGAAAGGACCTGATTTGAGGTCATTCAGAGCAGAGTAATCCAGGCAGATACTATGACGCTCTGCGCCTTGTGCTTGGTGCTTAGCGATTAAAGCCGCAGTGGGAGGATAAACCTGGGAAGTGGCAAAAAAATGGACAAACAATGCAGGGATTGGGGTGAGTGAAGGGATTCGAACCCTCGACCTCCGGGGCCACAACCCGGTGCTCTCACCTACTGAGCTACACCCACCACCAAAAAGGGCAGGCTCGTGCCTGCCTTCTGTTTTGATAGCACACCAACCGAATCCTGGCAAGGATAATTTCATGGAGCCCTAGGGCTTGAAGGCCCTGGGAAAGTAATGCAAGGAGGGACTCCTTTGAAAACCTATTTGGTTACCGGAGCTGCTGGTTTCATCGGCTTCCATGTGAGCCGCGGACTGCTGGAAAGGGGAGATCGTGTGATCGGCCTTGACGATCTCAACGAGTACTATGATGTTTCGTTAAAAGAGGCCCGGTTGCGTCTCCTCACTGAATATCAACTGTTTTCCTTCTATAGGGAAGACCTTGCCAACATGGAAGGGCTCCGCAAGGTTTTTGCTGATAACCCGATTCAGGTTGTGTGCAATATGGCGGCGCAGGCAGGTGTTCGATATTCACTGGAGAATCCGTTTGCTTACCAGAGATCCAACCTGGAAGGATTCATCAACCTGATCCATCTTTCCCAAGAGCAGAGAGTAGAGAACTTTGTCTATGCCTCCTCCTCTTCGGTCTACGGTAGCAATAAGAAGGTACCCTTCAGTGTGAAAGATAGAGTTGATCAACCGATCTCGCTGTATGCCGCAACCAAGAAGGCCAATGAGCTGATGGCACACACCTACAGCCACCTGTACAGCCTACCCAGTTCAGGGCTCCGCCTTTTCACTGTCTACGGGCCATGGGGAAGACCGGACATGGCTCTGTTCATCTTTACTCGGGCCATTCTCAACGACCGGCCCATCGAGGTTTACAACTTCGGTAACATGAAGCGAGACTTCACCTACATCGATGATATTGTCCAGGGCGTTCTGGCAAGTCTCGACCGTCCCAGGCCCTATGCCATCTACAATCTAGGCAACTCCAGGACCGTGGACCTTCTTTACTTCATCGAATGTATCGAGAAAGCACTGGGGAAAAAAGCTGAAAAGAAATTACTCCCCATGCAGCCCGGAGATGTGGCTGAGACCTACGCGGATATCAGCGAGAGTCAGAAAGATCTCGGGTTCGAACCCACTACCAGGATCGAAGAAGGTATAGAGCATTTCATCCGCTGGTACCGTTCTTTTTATGGGGACGAATTGAAAGATTAGGGGATCAAGGGATTGCGGGATTCTGGAATGTAGGAATTCCTCAATGACACACGTGCTATGTTCCTGAAACTTCCGGCCATACCTTGGCGAGGGCCCCTGCCAGTTTCCGGAAGCAGCGTCTTGCCAGGGCGTCATGCTCGAGACTGCGGTTGAACCTGTGGTACAGAAAGGATCGGCCCACCACGCCGGGTCTGGCATTTAACCGACCCGACCAAACGGGCCGATTGGTTTTAAGATCCATCAGGGATCCTACCATCATCACCTCTTTGTAGCTGGATGTCGGACCAGGTCTTGTTTCCCCATAATCAATGTCAGTTGGCCGGTGGAATGAGGAGCCGCGATCCGTATCTATACTTTCCACCGTAGGGGGGACTGGATCTCGAAGGACTTCAGTTCTGGAGCCCCAAAAGTCAATAACGATTTTCAGGAGCGCTCGATAATCATTGCTTCTGAGTTGTTCAATCTCATTTCCTGCAGCAGTGTCACCAATGGCCTCGCTCAAGGTAATAGACTTGATACCCTTGGCAGTGAGGGCCTCCAGGGCATCCTGCTCCAGCGTGGCCAGCTGCTCATGGCCCAGACCGATCTTGTCCTGGAGAGTAACCACGAGCACCGGGGCGGAGAAATCGGCGGGGAGATAGTGGCTCCGGGTTTTGATATTGGTGCTTATATAACAGCCGCTCTGGAGGAGAAACAACAAGAGTACTGGTGGTACTGCGAGCTTTTTCTTCATGCTGTAATCCTCGCGGGAGATTTCCAATAAGACAACGATAGCATGATATCTGCATGTTGGGCAAGCGCAGCAGTGGGAGGCCAAAATAAGCTAGAATCCAGGAAACAAACCTCAGGCAAAGAATTCCAACCCGAACTACGACACCCGAAACAAATGATGCATAGAGGGATTGATGAGTTCTGAGAGAATTGAGGAAACGGTTATCCCCTGAGCTCCGTAAAAAAGCGTTTGCACCGTCTTCTGCGAGCCTGTATAAGATAAGGGTTAAAAATATTTTTGCTGGTATCTGGCCGGAAAGGGCCCGAGGACAGGCTGTTCAGGAAGGAGCTTTCATGGGTGAGCGTGATCTGGAAAGAGTGAGAGAAAAGCGAGCCAGTCGCCGCATTCGTTCCCTCAATTTGACTTCCTACACCCCGAAGAAAGGTGAAAAGCAAGATTACATTGTGTCCATAGGTCGAACTCTCGATGTGAGCGAGGGCGGCGTTAAGGTGGAAACTCACAGGAAGTTGGCCAAGGGGACAGAACTTGAGATGGACATAGCAATCGAGGACAAGATCATCACTGCCAAGGGCGAGGTGCTTCATACAGAGGAGTTGAAAAACGGCCTGTATGGGACGGGAATCCGTTTCACTTCGATACGCGAAGAAGATCGCAAGTATCTTCGATAAATGGGGGAAACAGGTTAGCAATTTAATACTTGACTCTACCCTGACCATGTGATAGTCATCAGCGGCTTATCCAATAAACGAGTCCGCAGATCTTACCTCATAACTCCTTGCTCCGGCTCTTAAGGCCGGGGCTGACGAATCCGAAAGGAGTCTGGCATGCGTCGTTACGAAACGCTTTTTATCGTCACCCCAGATATTTCCGAAGAAGAGCTCAAAGCGGTCGCCACCAAGGTTCACGGTGTGGTCACCGACATGAACGGTCTGGTGGCGGCTTACGATGAGCAGGGCAAGAAAAAACTGGCCTACAGTGTAAAAAAACAGAACAAGGGCTATTATGTACTGATGGATTACGTCGGCTCAGCGGATCTCGTTGCCGAGCTTGAACGTAATATGGGGTTGGACGATAGGATACTTAAATACCTGACGGTGAAATTAGCGGACCAGGTTGATCCTGAAAGTATTGAAGCGATAGAGCTGAAGCCTGAAGCGAAAGTTGAGCCAGCTGCGGTCCTGGCGGTAGAGGAAGCTCAGCCTGATGCGAAAGTCGAGCCAGCTGCGGTCCTGGCGGTAGAGGAAGCTCAGCCTGATGCGAAAGACGAGCCAACTGAGGTCCCGGAGGTAGAGGAAGCTCAGGTTGAAGCGAAGGACGAGTTAGCTGAGGCCCCGGAGGTAGAGGAAGCTCAGGTTGAAGCGAAGGACGAGCCAACTGAGGTCCCGGAGGTAGAGGAAGCTCAGGTTGAAGCGAAGGACG
>CAYFXH010000163.1:0-8709 GCA_964346905.1 uncultured Desulfobacteraceae bacterium
CGCAGGTAGACTTCTTCGTAACCATTCTTGTCCGTAAGAATCAACTTGTCCCCGCATCTAGTCAGTGGTGGTTTTTTGGTGTTTACACAGACCAGGCCACTACTGTAATCTATTACTATCTAGTTCTCATCTCCCATTCTAGTTCACCCGAGAGAGATCATACTTTCGATCCCGCACTTCTCTTGCTGGTCTGAGAATCAGCCATAGCAGCAATAGCCGTATAGTTCTAGACAGAGTCATACGGGAGGAATCTCCAGAAAGTGCCGCTATGAACCCACCGAGGGGCTCTGACTGGCCGCTGGCAACTTTTGTATAGAACCATCCACCAGCAGCATAATGAATATCCATGGAGATGAAATAATGAGAAAAGGAATTTCGAGAAGAGATTTTTTGAAGAACCTGACTATTCTTTGCTCCTCGGGAGTCGTGGGATTAGGAGGCCCGGGATTGTGGACTGGTGCGGCGGAGGCAAGCACAACTTTTGGTCAGGAAAAGACGATGGAAGCTTTTGCTGACACCATAATCCCAGGGCCAGATTCCGACCCGGAGGGTTCAGTGGGCGGTGTTGAAGCTGGCGCCCTTGCGGTCTTGTATGACCCCTATTACCGCTTGACTCCTTTTATTGGCACACTCTATTGGGACCTCAATGTAACCAGCCTTCTGTGGTATTGCAAATTCTTCAAGGATTTGGATCTAAGCCAGAGAACAGAAATAGTACGATATAAGGATAACAACTCACCAATTACGTCCATTTATGAACAGGCTGAAATTCTTGTTGAACTGGCTTTTTACGGAGCGATCATCAACGATGTTGGCACTCAGTACATCTCATTTCCTGGGCCGTCCCCTGGATATTACCACTATTCTTTCAATGAGCAATATGCCGAGGAGGCCACAGACAACGGCAATTTGCCATAGAAGGAGGGTCTCAGATGACTGCTGAAAGAGTGGATATCTGCATCATTGGTTCGGGCTTTGGCGGATCAATAACAGCGGCTCGATTAAGCGAGGACTTGGATGGAGCCATTGTAGTTTTGGAAAGGGGAAAACGATGGAGCGGAGACGATTTCCAGCAAAGCCAAGACCCCAAATACCTCTACCAGTTGTATGAGGATGTAGTGGGCGAGGGCATCTTTATAGGTTTGGGAAAAGGAGTTGGTGGTGGTTCATTGGTTTATAGCTCCCTGTGCTTTCGGGCTCCTTCATCCATCTTCGAACAAGTAGATGGTAATGGAAAGAAAGTGTGGCCTGAGTGGTATACCCGGCAAAATCTGGACCCCTACTATGAGATCGTCGAATCTGTTCTCAAGGTGGTGCAACTCAGATGGAAGCCGGAGGCAGGGCAAATCGATCCATGGGACCTGGTAACCAAACGAGATGGTGTTTTTGCCCAAGGGTGCAACCTCGTTGGGAAAACATGTGACCCCGCTCGAGTGTCCATTGAGAGTTGTCATAACTGTGGATGGTGTAGCACTGGCTGCAAGTTTGATAAGAAGCAAAGCTTGATCTTAAACTACATCCCAATGGCAGAAGAGCATGGCGTAGAGTTCAGGGCAGAATGCGAGGCTCGGGTAATACAACCTACCTGGCAAGGCTATGAGGTGCTATACAAAGATTTGCGGAGTGGGGTTCTGAGAACGATTCGGGCAAAGATGGTGATTGTGGCGGCAGGCACAGTGCATTCGCCGGCACTGTTGCTCCGCTCAAAGAAATATATGCCCTCCTTAAGCGACCACGTTGGCAGGAACTTGTCTGGAAACGGGGACATAGCCCTCGGTGGGCTTATCCCCGATGTACGGTTTGAAGCATACAAGGGCAAGATAATGGGTACAATATCCTATGGGTGGTGGAATGAGGGGGTAGTTTTGGAAGCAGCGTTCAGTTTGCCTATTGGTCCAGCAGCAAAATATCCCATTCATTTAGAGAGTGCTTCCCCGCCTTACTACTGGGGCCTGGAGCATAAATATATGATGAGGGAATACAGTAACCATGTACTTTTCATAACCGGGTTGGGGCTGGATGGTAACGACGGTACAATAACCATCGACAATCTAGGTCGACCAAAGGTGTGTTGGCGGACTAGCGAGAAGAGCCAAGCGATCTATGATGCCCAAATAAGCGCTGTCAGAGAGATTGTAGCGACATTGGGCGGAGAGATGATTATTACCCACTACATGAAGACGGGAGAAGTGATAACAGCACACCCACTTGGAACGTGCAGGATGGCTGAGAGTGTCTCACAAGGGGTTGTAGATCAGACCTGTCAGGTTTTCAACTACCCAAATTTGTATGTGGTGGACGGAAGTGTAGTTCCAGCTGCTCTGGGGGTAAATCCCGCTCTAACCATAGCGGCAATTGCCGAGAGAGTATCCGAAGAGATAAAAGAAACCACCCCTCTTTTTTGAAGTACCTTTGCTGACTGTTGCATATCAGATTTCCATCCATTAGCACCGAGTTCGGTTCTCCATTTTCACAAAAATCATGGCTGAAGCCATCGACTCTGCTTTTTCAATTAGCCAAAATAGGTATTTTCCCCCTTGACAAATGCGACCTCTTCTGTGGTAAGGTCAGACCGCTGCGCAGGTAAAGTCTCCTACTGTACCAATTGCCCCAAGTATTGTTCTTACCTACTCTACCCTTCTAAAGAAATCATTGTTTCAATTTCTGGGCTTCGATTAACCATTCTTTGGGCGCCAGGTAATCTCAATTTCAACTGAAGAAAGGAAGAACTATGGCTTTACGCTTGCGGGAGAGGCTATTGGGAAATGTGGCAGCTATGTTCCGATTTGAACATCCCAGGCAGTGCCCCCATGGGCACAGGCAGATTTCTTGGGTCTCAAACGAAAATGATGTCCACTGCTGGCTATGCGACCAATCGTATCCCATTTCAGAGTGTCTTGGCGCACAAGGTGAAAACCTCCGACCAGGAGGTCGTTGAGGGTCAGCTCATCTCCATGGTAGCGCGGATGAAGCGGCCATTCATATTATTGTCCTGCAAGAGGGAGAAGCGGAAGGTTTCCCTTCGCATCCTGAACCGAAGCCATCTGTTCTGTTCTGGCGGGTATAGGGAAAAATCCGCACAATGATAGTCCTATCCTGGAACAACCGTGACAGGGAGGTGGACTGTGGAAAGGGAAAGACGCCAACACCTCAGGGTTGAAATCAAATGGCCCGTGATCGTGAAAAGCTCCTGGGGCGACATGAAGGGGGAAACACTCAATTTCAATACGGACAGTGCTTTTATCCGTTGTCCAAATCCACTCAAGCTAAACGAGATTTTTGCCATGACCATCAATGCTCCCGAGCGGAGCCTCTTGGTCAATGCAGAAGTGATCTGGTCGAATATCCACGGCCATGATGACGATATTACTCCCCGTGGAATGGGCGTTCGCTTTCTCAACATCACCAGTGAAGACCGAGCATTTATCGCCAAGGTGGTAGCAGACCAAAGCATAGGTAGAGTTGCAACTGAGTATCTGAAAATCCTCGAGAAGGAAGTGCGGGAAAACTGATTAGGTCACCTCTCTTGCCCCGTTGCAATAGCACGGCCAGCATGTTAGTGGTTCTTACTATCCCCAATTCCTTACTGCTTTGCCCCACCACCATAGGATCGGTGGGGTTTTTTTGTAACCCCACCGCGCTGCCAATCTGAGCGTTGAGGTGAAGAGTTGCATGGTTATTAAAAAAAGAGCCACTGGAGTTTGTCCAGTGACTCCTGAAGCGAGGTGGCTCTACAACCTCAGCAATAACTGCTGCTCACCGTTGGAGTATCCGCTCATACCGTTGCGATTGAAGCTTGAATCTCTTTGTCAATGTGTGAACCAATATCTCTTTGGCTCTTTATTTAGGTGTTTGATTTAGCTTTCCAATCGCAACGGGTATAGCAGACGTATGTGCTCACCTCGTTACCTTCATCAATGAGCAAATTGTATGCCAGTAGAGTTGTAGAATAAATGTAATAATAAAACGTTACATTTCATAAACTTATAAATTCTAGGGTCTCATCGACTCTCAGGCTCGCTTGACAGTATTGGCGAAAAGGCCAAACAACGACTTGCCAAAAGACAGAGCGGCCAACTCCCGTCACTTTTCCAGTTCTTCCAGGTAGGATTCTAATATCCTGAGATTGACCGAGACTCTCTGTTTCAAACGCTCAGTTATGGTCGCGGGTACCTCCGTCTTCTGTTGGATTGCCTCCTGGATGTATTCCAGTGCTGACTTTACATCATGCCACCTCCCCATCTCGTCTTTCACGGTGGAGGAAACCGGTATCTTTCCTTCCTTGGCGCTGGCAGCAAGTTCTATAATCAAGGTGTTCTTTGAAACCCTTGACCCCCGCACGACCGTCTCCTCAGCAGCTTTCAAGGTCAGCCAATCATCTAGGTCCTTGGGCAACCTAAGCACCCATTTTTTCTCCATTACAACTACTCCTGCTTTTTGATATATTTAGTACTAAATATATCATAGTTAGCTATCTGTCAAGAAAAACATTGCACATGGCGGAAGCTGTGATTCCATCAAAGCCACTGCCAGAGTGGCTCTGTGAGCCCTCGCCACTTCACTGTTGTTGCAAAATGTGAATGCAAATGTTGGTTTTGCCCATGAACGAGGCCAAACATTTACTGGCACTGGCGACTCGAGGTCGTCCAAGCTCCTGAGCATACCGCTATCTTGCTGAATGATAGAATAGCAACCGAGGGAGCGTCTCATGCCGTATAAGCGATGGAGAAGTTGGTTGATGTGTTCGATATTGCCCTTTCAGCATGCATTTTTCAGCTGGCAAGAATTCTTAGGGCCATCTTATCTCGGCATTGATCTTGCTAGATATTCCCACCTGGAGTTACCAACTGATTTACAATTGCATGCTTTTGGCAACCCGAAAAACACGGAGGGGCACCATGGCGCATAAAATCTTAGTAGTTGATGACGAAAAGGAAATAAGAGAGCTACTCAGTATTTATTTAACTGAAGATGGATACGAGGTAATTGCGGCTTCCAACGGAGAGGAGGCCATAGACCTGGCTCAAAGAGAGAGACCACAAGTAATTCTGCTGGACGTAAAGATGCCCGGGCTTGATGGCATAGAAACGTGCAAAAGGTTAAAGCAGGAAGAAAGAACCCAGTTCATCCCGGTTATTATGGTAACCGCGTACCAGGATAGAGACGTGGAAGCCTACCTGGAGGGAGCTGACGATTTTGTTAATAAGCCCTTTGATAAATTGGAAATCACCTTCAGGGTAAAATCCATGCTACGCATTCGCCACCTTAACAACGAGCTGGAAAGAGCTATGGCGTATATAGAGGAACTGCAGAAAAACCTCCCGAAGCGTTGATGGCTTGAATTCCACCGTCAGATGTATCCCGAGAAAGAGTACCTACCTCAAACCGCCGCATAAGCTAAAACACACCTTCCACTTGACTATGACAAAGCTCCGCGATCGGTTGAAACGGATAGCAGCTCACGTGAAGCTCCCTGCAGTTTCGCTGATCAAGCGAGACGGCGAAGACGTTAACAGGGCTAGATTCCCAAATCGATGGATGAGAGTCCACCTGAAAACCATTGGGCAGATCTCCACCAGCATTTGCAGCAAAAGTGCTTGCCTGAACCATCATACGTCTTATTTTAAAGAGACAGTCAAAAGCCAAGGAGTAAGGTAGGTGGATACTGGCTCGATCCTTCAGCATTCTGACAATAGACCTAATGGAACCGCGCGAACCTTTCGATCACAGGTGGGTCCCATTCTTTTTTTGACAGGAATCTTCTTTTTAAATTTTCTATCCAGGATTATTCTGGCCCCTTTACTGCCTACCATTGAAAAAGATTTAGCCGTGAGTCACGGTGAAGCTGGTTCGCTCTTTCTTTTTATCTCAAGTGGATATTTTATCTCCCTACTCGGTTCCGGTTTGGTTGCCTCCCGCCTCAACCACAACCGGACAATTATCCTCTCCGCCACTGCCATTGGAACCGCGCTGTTGGTGATCTCTTTCAGCACGAGTCTGCTGGGAATTCAATTGGGGTTGATCCTGCTGGGATTGGCGGCCGGCCTCTATCTTCCTTCGGGCATCTCTACACTCACCTCCCTGGTTAATCCCAATCAGTGGGGGAAAGCAATAGCAGTACACGAACTTGCTCCAAATTTGAGCTTTGTGGCCGCACCTTTGCTATCTGAGGCTCTTCTGCAGTGGTTTTCCTGGCGAGGAATTCTGGCGGTATTAGGTCTAGCTTCCATCATCGTCGGGATGACCTTCGCTCGCTTCGGCAAGGGTGGCAAGTTTCCTGGCGATTCCCCTAGTGTTGCCTCCTTCAAACCTATTCTTGCAAAATCAGCTTTCTGGATCATGACCATTCTTTTTAGCTTAGCTATCACCGGCAGCCTCGGGGTCTACGCCATGCTACCTCTGTATCTGGTGACTGAGCACGGGATTGACCGATACTGGGCTAATACCTTGGTGGCGGTCTCCCGTATTTCGGGCCTGGGAATGGCACTATTGGCAGGATTGGTCACGGACCGTTTTGGTGCCAAGAGAATTATGGCAGGGGTATTTCTCCTCACCGGTAGCATGACAGTCCTATTGGGCGCAGTCACTGGTCACTGGATTGTAATTATAGTTTTCTTGCAGCCTATGCTGGCGGTCTGTTTCTTCCCGGCAGGTTTTGCTGCCCTCTCTTGCATTGGACCTGCCAGTTCCAGAAACGTGGCTGTCTCGCTCACTATTCCCTCTGCCTTCCTTATTGGGGGTGGAGCTATCCCGGCCGGGATTGGCATAATGGGTGATGCCGGCTCCTTTGCCTCAGGATTCGCACTGGTGGGAGGTCTCATCCTTGTGGGTTTCATCTTAGCGCTCATGCTTAAATTGCCCGAGGAAAATGAATGTCCAGCCTCATTCTCGCACTAGCACTCTGCATCAGTTCACCAGGATATTAAGAACCAACGCTTCATTCACGCCCCATTCCACTCAGAGGATCTGCTTTGCCGTGCCGGTGACTCTTCATTGCCGGCACCTCTCTGTTGACCTGCAAAGGGTCATGTTGGCACGATGTTTGTATGCACAGTTTGCATCGAACTTGAGCAAACTCTGTTTTGAATACAGCGCCCAGTTGAAAAAGGATTCACTGAAAGTGATCTCATATGCCATATACATCGTTGATGACGACTCTGACCTCAGAGAAGTACTGAACCTGGCACTGGAGACACAATATCAGGTCAAAACCTTCTCTACGGCGGGAAGTGCAATCGATACCATAAGAGATGATCCTCCCGATCTGGTTTTGCTGGATATCGGACTGCCGGATATGAGTGGGATTGACGCCCTCCGCGAGATCAAAAAACTTCACCCGGACGTCTTGGTTATCATGGTAACTGCCTCCACCGATATTAATACCGCGATCTCTACCATGAAGCTCGGGGCCTCCGATTACATGATGAAACCCATTAACCTAGATGCCCTGGAGGTGAGCGTTCGTAATGTCCTTGAGAAGATCAGGTTGAGAAAGGAAGTCCAGATCCTGCAGGAGCAATATCTCAAGGAGAACATCCCTTGCTTTGTTGGAGAAAGTAATGCCATCCAGGATGTGATGCAGTTTGTGGATAAGGTAGCCAAGGCCATTGATACTCCTGTTCTCATATTGGGCGAGACCGGCACCGGGAAGGAATTAATAGCCAGTGCCATCCACTACAAGAGCCCTAATTTCAATGGCCCTTTTGTCACCTTGAATTGCTCTGCCATACCCAAGGATCTCATCGAAAGTGAACTCTTCGGCTATGAAAAGGGGGCTTTTACCGGCGCACAAGCGGCGGGTAAGAAGGGCTTGGTGGAACAGGCCTCGGAGGGAACCTTGTTCCTTGATGAGGTGGGCGACCTGAGCCTGGAGGCCCAGGCAAAGCTTCTCCGTTTTCTTGAAGAGGGAGAGTATTACAGAGTAGGAGGAACCAAAAAACTCCGGATCCGTACCCGAGTAGTTTCAGCCACCAACAAGGATCTGGATACCATGATAGAGAAAGACCTTTTCCGACAAGATCTCTACTACCGGCTTGCAGTTATCAAGGTGGAGGTCCCCTCCCTCAACAAACGTCGAGATGACATCGTTCCCATCGCCAGACACTTTCTGGCGGAGTTCAGTACCAAACACGGCAAATCTTTTAGTGGATTCTCCCCCGAATCCGAGGCTCAGATGAAAAGCCATCATTGGCATGGGAATATTCGTGAATTGCGAAACCTTATCGAAAGAGGTATCCTCGTCGGTAATGGGCCAGACCTAACTCCGCAAGATCTCGGTATGGAGGGGCTCAAGCAGCACGCTGCCCCGCCAGCGGTGGAAAATGATACCGGAATTCCACCGCTCCCGGACGAAGGCATAGACCTGCAGGCCCTCGAAGAGCACTATATCAGAGAAGCTTTGGAAAAGGCCGGTGGCAATGAAACAAAGGCGGCGAAACTTCTCGGAATGACCTATTACTCTTTTCGCTATCGCAGGAAAAAACTCAAAGATCTCCCAGCCTGAATCTACCTTATATACTAACTATATATTCTCCTGTTACTCCTTCATATTCCATCCTACTGTCTGACTATATTCCCGGGCCAATCTACCCATACCTTCCCATAGGTCAACTCACTACATATCACCTGTCATGCCCCGAACCACTGGCTGGTAATCTGGCCAAGTTTCATCTGGTCATTTGGCCAAATCTGGCGATTTAACAAGTGATT
>CAYFXH010000164.1:0-8678 GCA_964346905.1 uncultured Desulfobacteraceae bacterium
GATTCCCGCTCCCCGATCTGGGTCGGGGACAAGCTTCGCGGGAATGACGATAGGATGCGGTCGCCTGTCATCCTGGTCCCGCATCAAGTGCGGGATAGACTCCGGCGGGGATCCAGATAAGATCAGGCTGTAAAGCATCTTGAGACTGAATTATTGAACAGTCTCGAATTATGAATCTCTCTGCTTTGGCAGGCAATAGTTGCATGTACGTTGTGAAGAGGCTTGTCAATTTATGTAAAGCTGAACTCTGGAGGTCTGATTATGAAAGAGATCCTCTGGCATTCGTTGGATACTGATGCAGCGCTCAAAGAACTGAACACGGACCCCCAGAAAGGTCTGGATAGCGAGGAGGTCAAGAAACGGATTGAAGAGCATGGGTATAATGAACTCAAGCATGAAGAAGGGATTTCACCCTTCAGCTTGTTTCTCGATCAGTTCAAGAATCTCCTCATCATCATCCTAATCATAGCGGTAATACTCTCTGCTTTTGTTGGTGAGTTTCTCGACGCCTTGATTATCCTTGTCATCGTCATCTTCTGTGCCGTTCTCGGGTTTGTCCAGGAGTATCGTGCCGAACGAGCCCTGGAAGCGCTCAAGGAAATGCTTTCCCCGACCATTACCGCCATACGGGAAGGCAGGGAGGAAGAAGTACCCTCAAAAGAGCTAGTCCCGGGAGACATCCTACTCATGCAGGGAGGTGACAAAATCCCTGCCGATGGCAGATTAATCGAAATACATTCCTTAAGATGCGATGAAGCCCCCCTGACCGGAGAATCGATGCCCGTAGGCAAGGACTTGCACGTGTTACCGGAGCGCACCTCTGTGTCTGATAGAAAGAATATGGTGTTCACCGGAACTTCGGTAACTTATGGCAGGGCCAGGGCAGTGGTTACCAGCACTGGCATGAAGACCGAGTTCGGTAAGATTGCCGAAGAGGTAGCGGCCATCGAGGTTGGCAAGACTCCCCTGGAGAAAAGAACGGATGAGATCGGTAAATGGCTGGGGATTATTTGCTTCGGCATCTGTGGGCTGGTTGCCGGGATCAGCCTTGTGAGGGAATTGTTTGGCGGTACGGTAAACGTCGAATTTATCATCACCATGATCATGTTTGCCGTTGCCCTTGCGGTGGCGGCGGTCCCTGAGGCCCTGGCCGCTATTGTCACCGGGGCTCTCGCTTTAGGCATGCATGCCATGGCCAAGAAAAATGCCCTGGTGAGGAAGATGCCAGCAGTGGAGACCTTGGGGTGTACAACCGTCATATGTGCCGACAAGACCGGGACCTTGACCAAGGGCGAAATGACCGTACGAAAGATTTTCTCCGGCACTGAAATGATTGAGGTCACCGGGGTGGGTTATGCACCGGAGGGCGAATTCAAAGGATCTGAGACAATACATGCTGCTGAAAATACTCCCATGAGGCTGTTACTCCAAGGCGGTCTTTTGTGTAACGATGCAGATCTGCACCAGGACGAGGAGAAATGGGTTATTAAGGGAGATCCTACTGAAGGAGCTCTCGTGGTAGCAGCAGTTAAGGCAGGTCTGCAGACACATGGTGAAAGGCTGGCCCATCCGAGGATCGAGGAATTCCCCTTTAGCTCTGAGCGAAAGCGAATGACCACCGTCAATAAAGTTCATGGCAAGGACTGGATGGCCTTTATGAAGGGTGCTCCAGAGGTGGTCTTGGAAAGATGTACCCATGCCTTCGAGGGTGACGAAAAAACGGAACTGACCCCAGAAAAGAGAGCTCAAATATTGGAAAAAAACGCGGAGATGGCCCAGGATGCTCTGCGCGTGCTTGCCGTGGCTTACAAGGAGTGCGAGACGGACTGTGCACTTGAGGAGGGGCACATTGAGGCTAATATGGTTTTTCTCGGCCTTGCAGGGATGATAGATCCGCCGAGGGAGGAGGCGATTGAGGCCGTTGAGACGTGCAAAGAGGTCCACATCAAACCCATTATGATCACTGGCGATCATAAACTCACGGCAGTGGCCATAGCAAAAGAGCTTGAAATCTACGAAGACGGGGATCTGGTTCTGACAGGTCGAGAATTGGAAGACATGACAGATGAGCAGTTCGAGGAGATCGTGGATAAGGTCACCGTGTATGCCAGAGTATCCCCGATGGATAAATTGAAAATCGTTAGGGCCTGGAAAGCCAAGGGCGAAGTAGTTGCTATGACCGGCGATGGGGTGAACGATGCTCCTGCCTTGAAGCATGCCGATATAGGCGTGGCCATGGGGATAACCGGTACGGATGTGGCCAAAGAGGCGTCAGACATGGTCCTGAGCGATGATAACTTTGCGACCATCGTGACGGCCATCGAGCGGGGGAGATGGATCTACGACAACATAAAGAAATATCTTGCCTATCTCCTTCAGTGCAACATCACAGAAGTGGTAGTTATCGGCGGGATAGTTCTCATGAAGGGTCCAGAATTCCTACCCATGTTACCAGCAGCGATTCTCTACATAAACCTGGCAACTGATGGGCTGCCTGCACTGGCTCTCGGGGTTGCACCCCCTGATTTCGATATTATGGAAAGGCCCCCGCGGGATCCCGAAGAGAGTGTCTTCGGCTGGGATGTGAAGTCTTTTATATTGCGGGCGGTCTTGGTGGAATGTCCTTTCTTTTTCATCCTTTTTTTCCACGAACTCGGCGATATGACGCATGCAAGAACGGAAATATTCTTTCTCTTCATAGCCATCGAGTTTGTTATCGCGCTCAACTGTCGTTCTCTCACCTACAGTATTTTCCAGGCACCGCCACACAAATGGCTGCTCATAGCTCTTGTATGGGAGGTTGTCCTCATTGCCGTACTCATTCAGATTCCAGTCATACGCGAAGCCTTTGGCATCATAAAACCCTCCCTCAGAGATCTCGCCATAGTGGTGGGATTCTCGGTGATTGTCTTCGCAATAATTGAAGCCACCAAGGTCTGGCTGAGAAAAAGGGTGCCAGTGGCAAGGAAGATAACTGCATAGAAGAAATCCAGAGGATACGGGCAACGTTCGTCGTCCTTTTTGCTATTGGAACTCAAGCATTCTCCCTAGATCTATTGGTAGATATCCTATCCCTGCTAAATATACCTCCAAAACCCTGCGCGTTTTTTATTTAGAGACGAAATTCATTGAAGGATGAGGTGAGGACTACCTCTCCATGGACATCCTGCCACCAGGCTAGCAACGGTTAGAGAACCGCAGCGCATCAAGGCGGCAAAGAGTCATTACCCTGCCTTGAGGGCGAGGGTCCATTGACACGCTCAGCGATTTGGTGTTATGCGCTAGTTATGGGAGGAGCACTCATCGAAAATTACAAAATGATCGTGGCTGCTGAGGAGCAATTTGCCAGAGAGGTTGCTCTCGGCCTTATTATAAAAAAACCTTTGTCGGTATGGCACTATCTGGTACCGGGGATGTTTATTATTGATTTTCTGAAAAGAGGCAGCACCATTAGGAAATACACCCATAACTATACCTTTCACCGGAAACAGGCGCTTGATGCCGCTCAGGATATCATCAAAGGGCAGGTGGAAGCGGAGAAACTTCTGTTGGTCGGGGAAGAAATCAAAGATTGGTTAGCCTCATTAAACCTGTATTCCGGGGAGCTACATCAAAATCTCATGAAGGTGGTGGATTTACTGGTTGATCATTACGAGAGATTGCTTGGTGCTGAGGGAGATACGTACCATGAGCTGATCAGAAACAGTTATGAGAATCGGGAAGAATACACGGCTTATTTGTCTCGACTCGCTTCGGCCGAAAGAGAGGTGGACAGGACGCTCCTAGAAAAATCGACTGAAGACGACAAACTCGGACAAAGAATACTGGCAGAACAGGAAGAAGTAGCCAGTCGGAGGGAAAAGAGTCTGAATCAAATCTTCTAGATGGTTCCACAGCTAGGAAAGGTTGTGTCTGGAGATCTGCAAAAAAAGTACGATACCATTCTTGCCAAAGAGCGGTCATTGGCAAAGACTGTTGCCTACACGTTGGTAAAACCGAAGCCGATATCAGTCTGGGAAGTCACCATACTTCCCATACTTGTCTTTAGTTACTTCAACCTGAAGCGGACGAGAGAGTTATCTGCGCAAAATTTCCTTTTCACCAAGGAGTTAGCCCTGAAGGCAGCCTTTGACATGATCAAGCACGGGAAGCCCAGAGAGGCCGTTATCTCGCGGATTGAGGACAAAACGAGCAAAATACTGGCTGCACACGACAAGGGCATCTATTCGGAGGGGATCCGCCAGAAGCAATTGAAAGAGATGGATTTGCTCATTGACCACTATTGCAAGCTGCTCAATGCTGAAGGTGAGGATTATCCTGCTCTTATTTTACACTCCTATCAAACTCAGGAATACACCAACTTCCTAGAGAAGCTAACAATGGCTGAAAAAGAGGTTCATAGAGAGGCTCAGCAGACTATAGGAACAGATGAGTCCGCTGGTGTGGTCGCCAGCATGGAAGAAGCCGTGGAGCGAGAAAGGTTGGCAGAGGCCGGAAAGATTTTTGGAACAACAGAGGATGCTGAATAAGGAAGAACAGAGCCTGGTTTATCAGCATGGTTATCTGCCGGAACACCTCCCCACCTATGTGGAAGCGGTTTCCGGTGCGGAACCGCACCTCCACGGCGACTACCTTTGCTTTTCCCAAAAAAACCACCTCATTTTCATTGGTTACCCTCTGACACATAAACCAGGTGATGCCCCACAGGCCTATGAGGCTGCCTGCAAGCGTTTCCGTCCGGCTACGGTGGCGATCATCGCCCCCGAGATCTGGCTCCCAGCTGAAAGCTATGATGAGACTCAGCCGCCAGACAATTATTATCGGCTGGCCCTACCACTAGAGTCCCTTGATCCAGGAGTGGCATACATGGTGCGGCGGGCAGGTCGGGAACTCCAGGTAAACCAAGGAAGATTTGGCAAAGAACATCAAAAACTAGTTACAGATTTTATCTCTGGACACCAACTGAGTGTAGAGCACACCATTATCTTTAAACGAATTCCCCACTATGCAGAGCGTTCCACGACGGCGCGGCTACTTGAGGCAAGGAAGCGAGAAACGCTCATTGCCTTTAGCATTGTGGACATGGGTTCGGCGAATCATGGTTTTTATCTTTTCAATTTTCGCTCAGTTGACCTGCACGTTCCCGGTGCTTCTGACCTGCTTTTCTACGAGATGGTCCGATTGGCCCAATCTGAGGGTAAGGTGGCCCTCAACCTGGGGCTGGGTATCCACCCAGGTGTACGCCAATTCAAAGAAAAGTGGGGGGGGGTTCCCTTTCTCCCCTATGCCTCTGCCGTAGTCCGCAGGAAGCCTTCTGTGCTGGAGACCCTGTTGGGGAAACTCTGACGGGAAACGTACTGCAACCCTGATAGGCGTGAAGTTAATAGCCTATACTTTTCAGGAATGACAGGATCTCGTTGTTCACCAACTCGGATCGTTCAAGAGCCAGATGGTGACCAACACTCTCTACGATGACCAGTTTGGCGCGGGGTATTTCAGCGTGAAGCAGACGGGAAAAGCGGGCTGGGGTCCAACTGTCTTGATCTCCTACCATAATCAAGGTAGGCGCGTCGATCTTCCGCAACTCCTTGCCAGCTTCCCAGTTCCAGATGCTCTTGGCGACTTCAAAGTAGTTTTGCCTGGGGTTGTTGGCGAGATCAGCCACTACCCAGTCAAAAACTTCCCGTGGTGCCGAGGGTGAGAGCATATCTTTCACCTGCTTTTCGAGCCAGGTTACAGATCGGCTGGGAAATCTGTTGGTTGTCCTGTCATATTTTCGTGGTGCGGTGAAGTCCATCAGGAGGCTGAACCGCGCCTGGAGATAGTGGAAGAGGATCTTTCGCTTGAGAGAGGGGTTCCGGTGGCCTCTGGTGGCTATCAGGACCATGGCTTTCACCCTAGATGGGTAATTCAGGCAATACTGCATGGAGATAATTCCACCCATTGACCAGCCCACCAAAGCGACCTCATCTATTCCAACCTCTTGGAAGAATGTTTCCAAATCTTTTGTGAACCCATCAACCGAATATGTCCTTTTCAGGGGGCTGGATTGCCCGTGACCTCTGACATCCAGGGAATATACTTGGTAATAGCGGGACAGTTCCGGCACCTGCCATCTCCACCACTCATGTGTGGCCCAGGCACCATGAATCAGCACAAGGGGGCGTCCCTTTCCACTCACGTCGTAGTAAAGCCTGCCGTCTTCCACCTCCAAAAAAACCACTGGTATTCTCTTTCTGTGTATGTGGATCTGTGCAGATTCTTACAGGAAGTACTGTGTGAAGCATAAGAGAGAAAACTACTCATCTCTTGGGAATATCCTCTCCGCCTCCTCCATCCTGACTTGCCTGCATGTCTCCATTACTTTTCTGAACCAACCGCGACGATCTTTCTTGGTACCTCTTCGCATGGTTGCAAGGGTTGCCTGGATCACCTCTTGTTCTGCGTGGTGGAGCTTATGGAGAAAGGATAGATAGTCTTTGTAAGACTGATAGCTGGTTCGTATCATCTCTGGGAAGCTGGCTCTGTTGGAATTTAGCAGGCCAAGATAGTGATCGACGAGGACCTCAATTTCGTGTAGTTGCTTGCGCCGGACCTTTTCTGTATACAATCCCTTTTTCTCCTTCTCCAAGAGCTCTTTTGTCTTAATCTCTATGAACCGTACTTCCTCAGCACGACCCTTCCCCTGAGATATTTCTTTTGCGGCAGCGAAGGCCAATCGCTTGGTAAAGAGAAGATTTTTCCGGGTGAGGTTAAGACGCTTTCTGAAGCGAACATAGGTTTCAAGGAGGGGAAAAAGCAAAACTACCCGCCAGCCGAATTCGACCTTGCTGCTCTGCACAAGACGCCGGGAAATCGTATCAGCCTGATTTACTTCGTGTTTCCAAATAGCTTTCCAGTTACCCATAGGAACATATGTGCTTATGGATCAGCAGTCCCGCGTTGAGTTAAGATCCGAGGTACTTGAAACCTGCTCATACAACCGCATTCCCATAGCAGGCAAAGTAAAGAAGAAGTGGGGTAATGTCAACGAACAGTAAATGATGCTTGGTTTACCCATACACTATTGTACCATCCCAATGCTCTATCCCTCGAGGATTCTGGCGCAATAATGTTATAATTCATTGCTGATTCAGGCCGGAAGCTCTGTTATGGTGATGGGAATGAGGTATTATGGACAAATATTCTTTTCGTGGAAAACAGATGCTCCTAACCGGCGCCAGTGACGGTGTGGGTTCAGCCACTGGCGCCACCAAAAGATAATAAGGGTGGTTTGACTCCCAAAGGAGATACGGTAATCCAGACTCAATCCCTTAAGAAGAGACGCTGGCGGCTCTTGCAAGTTGAGTCGTCCATCGCCTGTAACCTTCGTTGCCTGATGTGTCCCTGGCAACAGATAAGTAAGCATGCACAGAACCGTGGGCTCATGTCAGAGGAGATCTGGGGAGCTATCCGTCCTTACTTACCTGAGGTAGTATCCATCGATTTTAGTGGAGGCGGTGAACCCTTGCTGCAGCCAAGGTTGGTGGAGTGGGTTGCTGAGGCAAAAGGGGCGGGATGCGAGACTGGATTTCTCACCAATGCGTTTTTTCTGGAAGAGGAAGCCGCCCGGGAGCTGATCGAAGTCGGCGTGGACTGGATCGGCATTTCCATGGACGGTGCCACCAAAGATCTCTATGAAGAAATCCGAAGGGGGTCCGACTTCGAGCGTGTATGTGAGAACGTGGCCACCATAGCTGCTCTTCGCAATGGTAACGTTCCCAAGACCATGATCAACTTCGTTTTAATGAACATGAATTTCCATGAAATAGAAGAGATTGTGAGACTTGCCGCCCGGCTCGGCGTAGATCAGGTGAATTTCAAGCAATGCGACGTCATACGAGGGGAGCACGGCAAAGGGCACGGGCTTTTTGGGCCGAAAGAAACCAGGGAAATCCGCCGCTTAAAAAAGGACCTGGCAAAAGCGCGCCGCCTCGGCAAGAAATTGAATGTCCTCACCACTGCCTTTGCTTTTACCCCTGAAGAGCGACCGGTCTGCGAACAGGACCCCCGCGATTCACTCTTCATCCGGCACGATGGGGCAGTGGGACCATGCATCAACCTCGCCATCGGTGGTCCCACCACCTTTTTAGGAAAAGAGGTAACCATGCCCACGGTTCACTACGGTTATCTCCCAGATGATGATTTGTTGGATGTGTGGAAAAAGGAGGTGTGCAGATTCTACCGGGAACGATTTGAGAACAGGGTCCAGGCACACGAGAGCACAATCGTCGATAGTCTTGTCGCAGCCTCATCCAGCCGCCAGAAGACCCTGCAAGCTGCCAAAGAAGCTATGCCCGAAGCGCCTGAGGGTTGCAAAGTGTGCCACTATCTCTACGACATTTAAGTGAAAAGGGGTCACGTCTCCCTTTGACGTTTGCTTGCTATCCACCACGGTTCATCACATGGTACCTGACACCCTTATATTCAATCCGTAACGGTTTGATATTTCTTTTCGAGTTTGACCGGTTCGCGTCCAGGGGCGGAAATTCCGCGGCGCTCGAGCAGCGATCCGTCCTGTCGGTAAAGATCGATCAACGCCTTGAGGTAGTTGGCAAGGGTCCGCACCTCAGCGATCCGGCTGACCAACAGATCTCGCTGAGCTTGAGCCACCAGAAAGCTTGTTGATTTTCCCACGC